>JBBQRU010000009.1:0-62862 GCA_038214545.1 Cyanophyceae cyanobacterium
ACGAACAGCAGTCAATCCGGCAACAGAACCGACATTGACGATGCTTCCATGCTTACTGTCTTTCAGAAAGGGATGAGTTTTTTGGCAGAGTTCAAATACCGAAGTTAGATTAGTTTGAAAAATAGTTTCATACTCTTCTTCAGTATAATCCAAAGCCTTTTTCCGAATGTTGGTGCCGACGTTATTGACCAGAATATCAAGACTTTGCCAAGTATCCCTGATTTGAGTCATAATTGCTTCACGACCATCGTTAGTGGCAACATCTGCGGCAATCCCACAGGCTTTCAAGTTCTGCGATCGCCAAGTTTCAATTTGTGTTTGTACCATCTCAGTATCGCGAGCCACAATCATCACCTCAGCACCCAAGTCAAGAAACTCTTGGGCTATTGCTAGTCCGATCCCTTTAGTTGCTCCCGTGATTAATGCTTTTTTGCCAGTCAATGTCCAGCGATCGCTGAGTCTTTGTTTTGGAGATTCATCTTGTGATGGTAGGAGATTAGAAAACATTTTTTGCCGCTATTTGCTTTTTATTGTTTTTTGCATGTAGGAGATCATGAACTACACACACTACTTCGCGAAGGAAGGGGAATGCCGCCATTTGTTCAAGTTAGATTACAAATTCTTCATCCCCACACCTTTATACATAGATTTAATCATCGACGGCATATTCTCAACTTGAATTTTTTTGATTTCAGCTTGAGAAAACTGGTTTTCAACCAGGCGCTGAATATCGCGATTTAGATGACAGCCATCAGCAATGACTTTTTGCAGCGGTGTCAACCGATTTTGCCACACCTGCGTTTGCGGATCTTGACTTAGTCCATGTTCGATAAAGAAAAATCTTCCGCCCGGTTTGAGTACGCGGTAAATTTCTTGCAAAGCTTGCTCAACATTGGCAATACTACACAAAGTCCACGTACTAACAACGCTATCAAAACTGGCGGTCGCAAAGGGTAGATTTTCGCCATTGAGTACGTGATGCTCTACAGCTATAGGAGAAGCCTGGATGCGTTTCGCGGCGATTCCACTCATTCCTGGATTAGCATCAACTGTGGTGAGTTTTTGAAGTTGCTTGGGATAATGAGGTAGATTTAATCCTGTGCCAAAGCCAATTTCGAGGGTTTCTCCTGTCACCGCTGCCAAAACTTCCTCTCGCTGGCGCGATAGTTCCGAATCCGACATTGTCCAGTCTAGTAGGCGTGGCAAAATAAATTGGTAGTAAGGATTCATGTTGGCGAACAATAGTGCCTACGTTACTAGGATATAACGGTTCTTATTTGAATTGATGATAAATTCGAGGTAAGAGTAAATGCTTAAGTGCTGCGTCTAAATAATTAAGATGTGTTTCATTAATTTCATACATAAGGTATAATGTCAAATTCCTAAGGATTCAATGGAATCGATACCAATACTAAGATTCTGTAAAGTGTGCCTAACATCTTAAAGTACAATTGATAATCAGCAATATCTGAAAAGATAGTATGGCTGAAATCTGTAGTATCAGGTATTCACGAGTTTATCAGTGAAATCAGAAGCTAACGCTATACAAGTGGCTCAAGATATCCAACGAAGCTTAGACAATCCACTTAGTAAAAAAACAATTGCTGGTGTTGAACGTGGCGAGCGTACAATCAGCGGATGGAAGCAACAGCCAGGTTACATTCAAGCAACAGATTTAGTAATGGCGAGGTGCGAAGAAATTGGATACAGTCTCAGATCAGCCGGTCCATTAGACAAAGGCGTTCAAGGGCGTTATAATGCTTCTCATGCCGAAAAGCAAATATCAGTTATTCATCCAGATCAACCAATAGGCGTATCGAGCGAGATGTGTCTTGATTGTCAAGAATATTTCAAAGCATTAGTGCGTCATACTGGAAATATACAAGTAATTGCCGATCCTAAGACAGTGCGAATATTTCGTCTTGATGGTAGCGTAGATGAGCTATCAAATATCCCTGATATGTAAGTGACATTGGAGGTTTGATATGTTAATTGCAACTAATTTAGACAAAATTACCGAACAGGCTAAAAATGCTATTCGCAATCATCCACAACACGACCTTAATCTAGGATATCGTCAAGCAATTTGGGCTGCAATTGGTTCTCAGGATGAATCGGGTCATGCAAGACGAACTGCTTTAGCGATACTTGCATCTCGATATGTGTTGCCAATTTGGGGCAACTTTCGCCAAGACGATACACCTAATCATGTTCTTACTGTTGCAGAAGAAGTATTAAATAAAACATTAGATGTTCAACAAGCTCGAAGTTATAAAGATGAAATTTGGACGAGACTTGAAAACACAGCAAGTGTTGCAGAACACCAAGATCTTGAATATCAAAAATTAATAAATGTAGAATTAGCTGCGATCGCGGCTTTGAATTCAGCTTTATATGATGAAGAATTTGATCCAAACAATCTCAACTACGATTTGACTGATGCTGACGTAGATACTTATGAAAGCGATTCGTCTTTTTGGGCTGCTTCTGCTTATGCCGATGGTCCTATTTGGGAACCAACGTCCAGTGCTAGTAAACGGCTTGAGTTTTGGGAGTGGTGGCTAACAAAGGCAGTTTCTCAAGCGCAGTATAGTATTTCCTAATCTACTAAGGTACAGTAGCAGCACTCTGCCATCGCGTGCGGCAATTGCTAAAACTTCTAGATCTTTTATACCTTCAAGTCCTGTTTCATTGGCTGAGCGAAAATCTAGGTTGGGTTGTCTCCGAATTACGCCTGAAACAATAGCTTGTCTGAGGTCGGCATCGGCTTGAAATCGAACTCTTGTCATACTGTAGGTTGCTTCTGAACTTGCCCCACTTTCAATTTCTGATACAGTAAGGGACTCTTTTCTTTACAGGACTGTTTCAGTTGCTGAAACTCGACTTCACCTTCTTCCAAGTACGCATCGACTATCTCTCGATTGGCAAGATAGAAAGTAATCGCACCATAAACCTGTTCTAGGGAAAGCAATGGGAAATTTTGGGCAATACTTTCAGGAGATTCTCCATTCAAAAAAGAATAAACGACTGAATCGAGAGAAATACGGGTTCCCTCGATCCAATACCCTGTGTTTCGTTGCTCGACATATGGCTTTGTAAGTATAGGGGCTAACGTCATCAGAATTCTCATTGATCGCCACTTAAATTGTACATAGAATACTCAATCTTAGCTTCTATGCAAGCACACCAAACTAGCACCTATATAAGATGCGAGCGATCGCAAAGAGTTTGAGTATTATTAAATACTGGCGGCAAAGTCGTATTTGCCACCACGTTCAAGCGCACGTTTATACGCCGGTCGCGCATGAATGCGATCTACAAATTCCTGAATTTTTGGTCGGTTCTCAAGATCTTTGGCATTACTGGCGAGCAATTCCAAAGGAAAACTCATTTGGATGTCGGCGGCGGTGAATTCCTGACCTACGAACCACGTACTTTTATGGAGTTCGGCTTCGATGTAGTCAAACTGAAGCTCGACTTGAGGAGCGACATATGATTTCATCGCGGCATTATCCCCGATGCCAAAAAGGTTGAAGACTAACTTAGAAACCAGTGGTGGCATTACCGAGCCTTCGGCATAGTGTAGCCAATAGGTATAGCGTAGACGCTCCGGTGTATTGGGTGCGGGGATGAGCTGACCATTGCCGTAGCGTTCCACTAAGTATTCAATTATGGCACCTGACTCAGCGATTGTGAGGTCTCCATCTGTAATTACTGGTGACTTGCCGAGGGGATGGATTTGGCGCAGTGACTCTGGTGCTAGCATTGTTTCCGAATCGCGTTCGTAGCACTTGATTTCGTACTCAATCCCTAATTCTTCAAGTAGCCATAGTACTCGCTGCGATCGCGAGTTGTTGAGATGATGAACAACGATCATAAAACTTTACTCTTGGAAGTAGCTCTTTAATTTTATGACTGCTGAGTCACAATATGCTTATTAGAACAAGCAGAGCGATCAGCAGATGTTTTGGAAATATAGTAGAAATACGCTGATTTTTCGCGTTAAGTCGGAAAAAATGGCTTATCTTCGAATTTAAGCTGTTATTTTCTCTGTCAATCGTCCTTTGACTAGCGAATACTCGTCTTCCAGTAGCCAGAGTTTAGCCTCTTGATAAGTATCACTTTCAAAAACAATTTGATAGTTTTGAGCGGGATCGTAAACGCATGTTTTGCCAGAATTATCACCAAGCAAGATTAAAACATAAGGAGGTGATGCAGTTGTGTCTGTCCACAGCTCGGTAAATTCCCAATTATCTGCTAGGTTTTGTACGGGGAATGACATGATACTTATTTCCTTTTACCTTCATCTCGGCGTAATACAGTGGAATTTTAGTGCCATCTATAAAGTTTGCAGTAACTAGGATTATATAGTTGGTGCTCGTAACTACTGTATTATTTCGGTTGCCAATATGTAACAATTAAGTCAAATTAGAGGAGAATACATTCTTTTTTAAGGTATAGTATGAGTGGTTATTTGATTTACCATCCGTGTCGTGCTGTAGCAACATTTGACGGTCTCACCGTTTATCACGACCATATTGGTGGTAATCAAGATCCATACATCTGGAACAACCAATTTCTACATACTTATTGTCATATCACGCAAATGACCCCGAACGTTGGAGACATTAACTTTTGGGTCAGTGGCGATACCTTTCCCAATTTTTCCTATCTTTATTGCGATCTAGTATTTGTCGTTGCAGAAAAGCTGTATTGGGAAAATGCCAACATAATGAACCGCGATTGTGACATTGTTGATAGTGAGGAAGCGTATATTGACCACTATATTTGGGCGGCATCTGAGCATCCTTTTAAAAATAGTCGCCGTCGGTACACTCTTAAGGCAGATCCAGAGAGAAGTTTTCAACCACAACATCCTAATGGTCAATTAATTGATATTCTTCCTTTTTTAATTAAGCAAGGGCTAGTCCTAGAAGAAGTACGTCAAGGTATGAGAGCAGGATATAACTCTAAACCTTTGCGCCTAGAATTTTATGGCTTAAGTCTTTATAATTGGCTTCAAAAGGATGCACCTACAAAACTATATGGAAGTCAATTACGTATGCTTCGACAAAAAAAACCACAGCTTGCTAGTATACTGAAAACAACAAATTGTTCTGGTTGTTAAAATTTACAAAGCAAAAGAGCTTAAAACAATTTAGCATCCAGAACAATTAATTGGATATTAATCTCACGCTGTCTTCGCAGCGAAGGCGATAACGTTGCGCGTTAGGCGCGTTAGACGCAAAGGCGCTAATAAACCTTTGCGGCTTAGCGTCTTTGCGCGTACTACCTCTTACTCATCATCATCATCGAGATCATCATCATCGTCCTCAAAATCGTCCTCTTCTTCCTCTTCTTCAGCAAGATCGACGATTTGATCGCCAATCAACTCATCATCCTCATCGACGATCGCGCGATCGCTTCTCATCCGATTAAAACCAGTTTCCAAGGAAGTAGACTCTAAATTATAAGTCCGAGCAGTCCGGTCGTCCAACACAACTTCCAACGGATCGTCAACTTCATCCAAGACGCCGCTACCGATATCAGTAGTATAGTCATCAATCGGCATGGATTCTTCAAAAGCATTGAAGCCAGTACCAGCAGGAATCAAGCGACCGATGATCACGTTTTCTTTCAAACCGCGCAGCCAGTCAGATTTACCCTCAATAGCAGCCTCAGTCAACACGCGAGTAGTTTCTTGGAAAGAAGCAGCCGAGATAAAGCTATCGGTATTCAAAGAAGCCTTAGTAATCCCCAACAACACCGGAGTATACACAGCCAAAGCCCCACCAGTGATGCTCATCGCCTCATTCACCTGTTCAACTTGGCGCAATTCCACCAACTCACCCGGTAACATAGTAGTATCACCACCATCATCAATCCGGACTTTGTTCGTCATTTGGCGGACAATCACTTCAATGTGTTTGTCAGAAATATCAATCCCTTGAGATTGGTACACTGATTGCACCTCATTCACCAAGAAATTCTGCACTTTTTGCAAGGCGTAACTCGCACAAGCATAAATCCCGTCGTCGCTACCGAGATTGAAGAAAGTCTCCAAAATCTCATGCGGATTAGCAGGACCGTCAGTTAGCTGTTGTCCAGCCGCGACTTGTGCGCCATCGGTCAAGACTAAATTTTGTCCAGGTCCAAGAGGGTAGTCGGTGACAACACCATTTGACTCCATGACTTTGACTGCGATCGCTTCATCACCGTCACTATAAACGACTTTGACTTCACCAGCGCGTTTCGCCAAAATACAAGCTTCTTTCGGTTTACGGGCTTCGAGGAGTTCTTCAATCCGAGGCAAACCTTGGATAATGTCACCAGTCTTAGCGCGTTCAAAAACCAGCAACACCAAGTTATCACCCCGTTGTACCAAACCGCCATCTTCCACCTGCAAAACCGCACCAGGGCTGACGCGATAAGGACGTCCAATGCGAAGAGTTGTGGTATAGTACGCAGTTGCCAATTCCGCATCACCAGTCGCCGTCGCCGCCATTGGTTTTTCAATCCGCAGCACTTGACCGGATTCCTCAGCGCGGACTCCCGGCGCAATTTCCATATTTTCGACAATCAAATCGCCCACTTGGAAATTGGGTGGAACGAGTGTCTGAACAGTCAACTGGTCAGTTTCGCGCAAAATCAAACAGCGACGCACCGCCTCCGCACCTTTTTGCACCCCGCGTACAATTCCGCCTTCTTTCGCCAGGATTTGGGTACTAGCAACCACAGCCCCAGGTGCAATGGAATCCCCATCCGCAACTTGTAAAGTAGTCTCAGTCGAGCCTTGAGTCGCATCAGCAGTGATATCGCGGCGAATCACCAAAGACTCCAAAATCACCAACTGCAAACGTTGAATCTCCGGATTTTCCGGGTCATCAATCAACTCAATATCCGCAGCCAAAGGCGAAGAATTATGATCTTGTTCTTCCGCTTGCTCAATTTCTAAAACAAGTTGAGTCCGCAATAATTCTACACCCTCAACAGTCTTCACCCGTTCGGAATCTTTATAAGGCAAACGTTGCACCGCCCGCAACTCAATCGCCCGTCCCACTTGATTCACCGCTGTAGTCGAAGGCACATCAGGAGTAGTAGGCACCGCAAACTCGACCACCGGACGGCTTAACAGCGCCGGACCTTCCGGAGATTCGATGTATTCGATATACCGCAACTCGGTAGCAATTTGACCCAGCAACTCCTCACCCGGCTGAACAAAAGTACCATCGCGACCCATGACCGCTTGTGGGTCGTCCAACATCAGCAACTCACCCGGCTTAATCACCAATTCCCGCAAAATATCATTCTTTTGGGTAACTTCCACCACACCGTTATTTTGGCAGAAAATATCCTTCACCACCTCAGTCCCGGCTTCCACATACTGACCGTCTTCCACCATCAACAAAGAAATATCCTTGTTAATTTCGTGAGTTTCTTCGGCAATCCACAACAAAGTCCCGCCTTCCACCACCTCATAACCCTGCTTGGCTTTACCTTTCTTCTGGACTTCAATCCCAGCGTACTTCAGCAAACCACCAGTATTCGTGCGGTATTTGTCATCAATTAACTCCGCAACTACTTGACCATTTTGCACTTTTGTGCCAGGAGTCGCGCGGAGATTGAAACTTTGGTTATTCGCCGTGGAAATTAAGTAATTATTCCGACCTTGGAAACTTTGGACAGTCACAGCAGCGCGGTCTAAAACCACGGAAGCGGTGATAATTTCGATTTCTCGCGTACTCTTACCCGGAGTCGCTTCCGGTAAACGCACCACCCCACCATGAACGGTAGTTAACCTGGTTTCCGCCAAGATGCCATTCGCCGTCATCGTGTCGCCATTCTTCACCACCAATTCCGCACCCGGAGGTAAATTATAAACCTCACCCGACAAAATCCAAATCAAACCACCGCGCACAGCAGTCGTCGTCGTATTCCCTTGACGGTCAGTTTTCTCCTCCGGTAACACTTCCGCAAACTGCACCTCACCCGCCAAATCCGAAGCCACATCCTTAGTTGCTTTTTCCGTATGGGCGCGATTAGTCTTCGCCCCAATTGCGACTTCCGCCAGCAACTGGTCTTTTTTCACATGCTGACCGTCAACGATATATAAAGTCGAACCTTGAGTCACAGCAATTTCCGCTGAACCTGGCCCATGTTCGCCCTTCTTACCATCCAAAACCATATTGCCATTCGCTTCCACAAACAGCGCATCCTCACCATGACGAGTCCTAAAGGCGCGAGTCTTCAGCTTCTTCGGTAAGCGAATCGTCCCATCATTCTTCGCCCGGACTTGTCGCGCCACTTCCCCAGTAAACACCCCACCCGTGTGGAAAGTCCGCATCGTCAACTGCGTCCCCGGTTCACCAATACTTTGCGCCGCGATAATTCCCACCGCTTCGCCCAAATCCACCATCTTGGCGTGGGCTAAACTCCAACCATAACAATGTTGACACACCGACCGCGCCGCTTCACAAGTCAAAGCCGAACGCACCATCACCTGTTCCACACCCGCCTTTTCAATTGCGGTTGCCAAATCATCATCCACCGGAGTATTTCGAGTCGCAATCACTTGCTTAGTCTTCGGATGCTTCACATCCTCACCAATCACCCGACCCAACAGACGCGAAGATAGAGGAATCAAAATCTTACCACTATCAGTCATCGGCTTAACAGACAAAGTCTTAATCGTCCCGCAATCAAACTCGCGGACAATCACATCTTGAGACACATCTACTAAACGCCGAGTTAAATAACCCGAATCCGCCGTCCGCAAAGCCGTATCCACCAAACCTTTTCTCGCCCCATAAGACGAAATAATATATTCAGTGACAGTCAAACCCTCGCGGAAATTGGTTTTAATCGGTAAAGCAATAATCTCACCTTGAGGATCAGCCATCAAACCGCGCATTCCCACCAACTGACGCACCTGAGAAATATTCCCCCGCGCCCCAGAAAAAGCCATCATATAAACAGAATTCAACGGGTCAGTCGCCTTAAAGTGCTTCACCACCTCATCCTTCAGCGACTCCGAAGTACTATTCCAAGTATCAATTACCTTCTGAAAACGCTCAACCTCCGTAATTTCCCCACGTTGATAACGCGCCTCAGTCGCCCGTGTTTCCACTTCCGCCAATTCCAGCAACTCACGCTTAGAAGGCGGAATCATCAAGTCATCAACACTAATCGATACACCAGCTTTAGTCGCATAACGAAATCCAAGTTCTTTCAAACGGTCAGCAATCACCGCCGTCCGCGCCGTACCGTAATGCGTAAAAGCCCAAGAAATTAACTTTCGCAGTTGACCCTTGTCAACCACGCGATTGCGAAAAACAACATTTGGAGTAGTGTCTGTCATATAAAAATTAAGAGGGGGAGAGTGGGGGAGGGGGGGAGGGGGGGAGTGGGGGAGTGGGGGAGTGGGGGAATAATTTTTTTCGATTAACTATTCCTTCTCTTCTTTCTCTCCCTTCTCTTCCCTCTCTTACGAGCGTGTACTTTGTGTACGAGTGTGGTTAAACTAAAGCGTCTCTGATAGCTTTGTTGAAGATTACTCGTCCTGCTGTGGTGCGGACATATTGAGAAAGCACATTACCTTGAGCATCTTCGCGGATGCGACGGTACTTGTAATTCAGAGTCCGCGTCCCATCTTCGTTGTTATCAATTTTCAACGGTTCATTATCAGGTTCATCCGACTCCACATCGCCATCAATGCGGACGTAAACATAGGAATGTAAAGAAACTTCCTTCTGTTCGTATGCCATAATTATGTCGTCCATTGAAGAAAAGAAGCGATCGTAACCTAAAACCGCCTTTGGATTCTCCGCAGTTAAGTAATAAGCACCCAAAACCATATCCTGACTCGGAGTAATAATCGGTCTTCCCGTCGCTGGCGATAAAATATTATTCGACGCCAACATCAACAACCGCGCCTCCGCCTGACTTTCCAACGACAGCGGAACGTGTACCGCCATTTGGTCGCCATCAAAGTCAGCATTAAACGCCGGACAAACTAGAGGATGCAACTGAATCGCCCGACCTTCCACCAAAATTGGTTCAAAAGCCTGAATCCCCAATCGGTGCAAAGTTGGAGCGCGATTTAACATCACCGGATGCCCTTCAATCACCTCTTCTAACACATCCCAAACGCTTGGGTCGGCGCGAGAAATCAACTTTTTGGCAGCTTTGATGTTATTCACCAAACCCGACCGAATCAAGCGATTAATCACAAACGGTTGAAATAACTCAATCGCCATTTCTCGCGGTAAACCACACTGGTGAATCTGTAACTTCGGACCCACCACAATTACCGACCGTCCCGAATAATCAACCCGTTTACCCAACAAGTTTTGCCGGAAACGACCTTGCTTACCTTCAATAATGTCCGACAAAGACTTCAAAGGACGATTATTCGCCCCCACCACCGTCCGTCCCCGCCGACCGTTATCAATTAAAGCATCCACCGCCTCTTGCAGCATCCGCTTTTCATTTCTAACAATAATCTCCGGTGCCAAAATCTCCTGCAACCGCGCCAAACGATTATTCCGGTTAATTACCCGGCGATATAAATCATTTAAATCGCTAGTCGCAAACCGTCCACCATCTAGCTGTACCATCGGGCGCAAATCCGGCGGAATCACCGGAATCACGTTCATCACCATCCACTCTGGCTTTGAACCAGTAGCGATAAAGTTGTCAATTACCCGCAAGCGTTTAATCAACTTCGCCCGCTTCTGACCCTTCGCATTGGCAATATCTTCCCGCAGACTTTCCGCCTCCGTTTCCAACGGAATATCGCTTAACAACCGCAATAAAGCCTCGGCGCCAATCCCCACTTCCACACCTTGGAGTTGGGAATCTTCGCTATAAATTTGGTCTTCAATCTCCAGCCACTGGTCTTCCGTCAGCAACTGTTTATACGTCAGCGTCTCCGCATTTCCCGGACTCAACACCACATAGGAATTGAAGTAAACAATCTGCTCCACATCCCGTAACGGCACATCCAGCAAAATCGCAATATAGCTAGGAATCCCTTTCAAATACCAAACGTGAGCCACCGGAGCCGCCAATTTAATGTATCCCATCCGGTGACGGCGCACCCGCGATTCCGTGACTTCCACACCACAGCGCTCGCAAACAATACCCCTATGCCGTACTCTCTTATACTTACCGCAATGACATTCCCAATCCTTCGCTGGGCCAAAAATCCGTTCGCAGAACAAACCATCCATCTCCGGCTTCAGCGTCCGGTAATTAATAGTTTCCGGCTTCGTCACCTCACCCACCAACTGACCATTGGGTAAAGTTCGCTCCCCCCACTGTCGAATCCGCTCCGGAGATGCCAAACCGATTTTTACATAGTCAAACTGATTCGATATCGGATGTCTCATATTTCACAATTAAAATTTACCTTCACATTTCCCACCCACTTTTAGAAGCAAGCCTTAGTTTGGGCTAAAGCAACACTCCTAGATCTCGCACCTGAAGGCTAAAGATTGCCGCTAAACCAACGCATTTGACCACCAAAATAAGCCAAAAACAATCGAGATCTTGCCAACAATCTCCCCCTTCCCTTGTTCTTCTCTTCCTTAGCGCCCTAACGCCTAACGCCTACGGCTAACGGCTATCGCCTAACGCCTAACGGCTTCGCTTCGCTAACGGCTGACGCTAACGGCTGACGCCTTCGCTACGCTGACGCCTTCGCTTCGCTAACGCTAAAGCGTCCTTTGCGGTTATTATTCATCATCCTCAAGCGACTCACGAGACAAAGACTCATAAGTCGGACGCGGAGGAGTTCTGCGACCACCTTGATCCGCCATCAAATCCACTTCCACATCCAAAGTACTGCCATCAGCCTGAGTCTCCACCTTATGCACAGCAATATCCAACCCCAGCGATTGAAGTTCACGCATCAACACCTTAAAAGATTCTGGCGTCCCCGGTCGCGGAATTGCCTTACCTTTCACGATCGCATTCAAAGCTTCGTTACGACCCTGCATATCATCTGATTTCACAGTCAGTAATTCTTGCAGAGTATAAGCCGCCCCGAAAGCCTCCAGCGCCCAAACTTCCATCTCGCCAAATCGCTGACCACCTTGCTGCGCCTTACCACCCAAAGGTTGCTGCGTCACCAATGAATAAGGTCCAGTCGATCGCGCGTGAATCTTATCGTCAACCAAGTGAACCAACTTCAGCATATAAGCCACACCAACAGTGACAGCCCGGTCAAATGGTTCTCCAGTCCGACCGTCATACACTTGAATCTTGCCGGGATTATCGGGATTAAACACCCAGTCCTTACCCGTTTCCACCCGTGCTTCTTCCAACTTGCCATGTACGATTGTCCGCGACGACTCTTCACCGTACATTTCATCAAACGGCGTAATTTTGAACCGCACCCCCAAATTGTGACCCGCCCAGCCCAACAGACATTCAAACACCTGTCCGACATTCATCCGGCTAGGTACACCCAGAGGATTCAGTACAATATCAACTGGCGTCCCATCTGGTAAATAAGGCATATCTTCCAGCGGTAAAATCCGGGAAATAATCCCCTTATTCCCGTGGCGTCCTGCCATTTTGTCCCCAACTTGAATTTTCCGCTTTTGGGCGACATATACTCGCACCACCATGTTGGCACCCGGAGGCAATTCGTCACCTTGTTCGCGAGTGAATACCCGCACATCGACTACCCGCCCCTTTTCTCCATTCGGTACCCGCAAAGAATTATCGCGCACATCGCGGGCTTTCTCCCCGAAAATTGCTCGCAACAACTTTTCTTCTGGTGGCTGGTCAGATTCACCTTTCGGTGTCACCTTACCCACCAACACATCACCCGCATCTACCCACGCCCCAATCCGAATAATTCCTTGTTCGTCCAATTGGCGCAACGCATCTTCACCAACGTTGGGAATTTCTCTAGTGATTTCTTCTGGTCCCAACTTCGTTTGTCGAGCCTCAATTTCATACTTTTCGATATGGATTGAAGTGTAAACATCTTGCTGTACCAGCTTCTCCGAAATCAAAATCGCATCTTCGTAGTTATATCCTTCCCAAGGCATATAAGCGACGACGATATTTTGTCCCAACGCCAACTCTCCCCCTTCTGTGGAAGAACCATCCGCCAGCACCTGACCCGCCACCACCCGTTCACCCAAATGCACCAATGGTCTTTGGTTCAAACAAGTATCTTGGTTAGAACGCTGGTACTTAGATACGATATACTCCACTTCTGGCCCATTCGGCTTGGTACGCACCCGAATCTTGGTCGCATCTAAATAGCTAATTTCCCCATCCGTCCGGCTGACAATTACCATCCCGGAATCTCGCGCCGCCTGTGCTTCCAACCCAGTCCCCACTAAAGGACGCTCCGGTCTCAATAATGGTACCGCCTGCCGTTGCATGTTCGACCCCATCAGCGCTCGGTTGGCATCATCATGCTCCAAGAACGGAATCATACTGGTGGCAACTGAGACAATCTGTACTGGTGATACTGCTACGTAGTCAACTTCCTCCGGCGTTGTTGTTGCCCATTCTTGGCGATAACGTACTGGTACAAGTTTGCCGGTGATGTAGCCATTTTCATCTAATGGTGTATCTCCAGGTGCTACCTGCAAATCGTCTTCTTCATCCGCCGTCATATAGACCGCTGGCTTCTCAAATTGCACCTGACCGTTTTCTACTGGTCTAAATGGTGTTTCTAAAAAGCCATAGGAATTGACTTTCGCGTGAGTCGCCAACGAACCAATCAAGCCCGCGTTTGGTCCTTCTGGTGTTTCAATTGGGCAAATCCGTCCGTAGTGACTTGGATGGATATCTCGCACCGCAAATCCCGCCCGTTCCCGTGTCAGTCCACCTGGTCCTAAGGCTGATAGTCGGCGTTTGTGGGTCAGTTCCGCTAACGGATTGGTTTGATCCATAAACTGACTTAATTGGCTCGAACCGAAGAATTCTTTAATCGCCGCGACCAATGGTTTCGGGTTGACCAATGAAGCCGGGGTTAGCACTTCCGCATCGGAGACGGTCATCCGTTCGCGAATAATCCGCTCTAATCGGTTTAATCCGACTCTGACTTGGTTTTGCAGCAATTCTCCCACACTTCGCACTCGGCGGTTGCCTAAGTGGTCAATATCGTCAATATTACCTAAGTCAAACTCAAGGTTAATTAGGTAATCAACTGCTGCCAAAATGTCACCAGGAGTTAGCACTCGCATGGTGTCAGGTACTGATAACCGGAGTTTTTTGTTTAACTTGTAGCGTCCGACACGTCCTAAGTCGTAGCGTTTAGGGTCGAAGAAGCGGGAGTCTAATAATTGTTGACCGCCTAAAACTGTCGGTGGTTCCCCTGGACGCAGTTTGCGATACAACTCTAACAGTGCTTCTTCTTCGGAAAACTGCCCTTCTTTTTCGATTGTTTTTTGGAAATATTCTGGGTGTCTTAAGGAGTCGAAGATTTCGTTATCTGACAATCCTAAAGATTTCAGCAGTACTTGGGCTGAGAGTTTGCGAGTTTTATCGATCCGCACCCAGACTAAGTCGTTACGGTCGGTTTCAAATTTCAACCATGCGCCACGGTTGGGGATCAAGCTGGCTGAGTATGTCCGTCGTCCGTTTTTGTCAGTTTCGGATTTGTAGTAAACCCCAGGCGATCGCACGATTTGGTTGACAATTACTCGTTCGGCACCGTTAATAATAAACGTGCCGCGATCTGTCATCAAAGGCAAGTCGCCAATAAATACTTCTTGCTCTTTAATTTCGCCTGTCTCTTTATTGATCAGGCGTGTAGGGACATACATTTGCACCGCGTAGGTGCTATCCCGCCGTTTGGCTTCGTCTACATCATATTTAGGTTGCTTGAGTTTGTAGTTGTGACCCAAAAAGTGCAACTCTAGTTTGCCTGTGTAGTCGGTGATCGGACTAAATGAGTTAAGTTCTTCTATTAACCCTTCTTCGAGAAACCAGCGAAAGCTTGCTCGCTGAATTTCGATCAAGTCGGGTAACAAAAAGGCGGGTTCAATGTATGTCTCGTTATTCATGCACTTACCTTTTTTCAAGGATTTAAACGTGTTTGACTCTCTTTCGGCAGTTTTTTTGCCTGTGATCCACTCTGGACACTCCGGCAATCAGTGTTGCTACATGAATTCAGGCGATTAATGCCTAGATGTAGAAACCCTCGCTAAACAGCGTGTTAATTATTGTGAACTTGATCACTTTTCACGAACTCGACCTCCGATGGCATTATTTTGTCTATTTTCATCAGTCAAAACTTGTGCTCGTACTACCTGTGACGCAAAATACCTCCAGGCTTGAGGGATGTTGAACGCGCCTGGAGTGGAAACGATATAGATTCTTTTGAGTCGATTGGGTTTGGATCAAGGCAATTAAGTTTAAAAATAGCCATTATTCAGAGAATTGGGGATGTACTCATCCTGCTGTAAAGCAATCAACTTCCGGATGTTCGCTCTTAGACACGGATCTTTCGCATCCGTTTGTGGAGATGTGAGGATGGTGAACTCGCGCATTCAATCTCAGTAAAAGTAAGTTCATAAAAGCATCTTTTACTATTATGGCGCATTATGACCAAATTGTAGTAGCGAATTCTATCATATTTTTTATTCTCCTACTGTAAATTTTCGAAAAATGTAGTTGCCGTTCTAAATCGCGGGTAAGGAAAGACCGAAAAGTTTACAAGCATTTTGAGTCGTTTGAGCAGCAATAGCTTCTACGGTTTCCCCTCGCAGTTGAGCTACTTGTTCAGCTACGTAGCGGACGTAAGCTGGTTCGTTGCGTTTTTCGCCGCGTTTGGGTACAGGAGAGAGAAAAGGACAGTCGGTTTCAATTAACAAGCGATCGCTCGGAACCATTTTTGCTGATTCATGGATCGTTTTGGCATTTTTGAAAGTGACTATCCCGCTAAAACTGATATAAAAACCCAAATCCAGAAACCATTGAGTTTCTTCCGGTGTTCCCGACCAGCAGTGCATCACACCCCTTGCTCTTTTTTGAGCTAATAATTCTCGCATTTGCTCTGCGGCGTCGCGGCAATGGATAATCACTGGTAAATTCAGAGAGTCAGCTAACGCTAACTGTTCCGTAAATACCTGGCGCTGGAGATCGACATTATCAGCTTTGTAAAAATCTAGCCCCATTTCTCCAATTGCCACTACTTTGGCGTTATTACTCGCTAAAGCGGTAATTTCTTGCGCCATCTCTGGCGTCCACTTATCAGCATCCAGTGGATGTAAACCTACAGCAAAACTCAACTCAGGAAATCGTTGAGCCAAAGCTTGGATGCTGGCATATTCGGCAGGCTCTACACAAGAATGAACCAGAGCAGTTACCCCCGCAGCCTGCCATCGCGAACGGATGGCTTCCATGTCCGGGGTAAAAACGTCAAAATTCAGGTGAACATGGGTGTCGATTAACTGCATGGGGGAGTCGTTGGGGTTTTAAGCTGTTTGCGGGTTAACGCTTTTGAATCTTCTTGCCAATTGTGACTTTTTCCGTGCCGCGTTGTTGGGATGAATGATTCCCCGTTTTACAGCTTTGTCAATTTTGCTGTAAGCTTCCGACATTTGATCTTGAGCAGATTTTTCTAATTCTGGATTAGGATTAGCTGCATAGGTTTCGACAACTGTGAAATACTTCTTCATCAGTGTTTTAACGGCTGATTTGTAAGCTTTGTTACGCAGACGGTTACGTTCGCCGATGTGGGCGCGTTTGAGAGCAGACTTTGAATTTGCCACAGTCAGTTCCAAAAAAGATTATCAGTATACAGACAAATTACTAGATGTACTAATATAGCATTCATATTGTCAATATTGCGATTCTCGGAAAAATCCAGGTTAAGCTAGTATAACTAGTACGAGTTGGCTTTCTACCCTTGTTGGGCAAGGATTAAGACTTGTTCTTGTGGCGGGTAACTCTTAAAGATGGCATTGTCCTTAACTCCATGCTGCGAATCATTACTCAGCACGCCGAGGTCCGAGCAGAACTACAACGCATCTGCGATCGCACCAATGATGACCAAGTGATTCACAAAGAAGCCACGGTGCGAGAGGTCATTAGCGCAGTCAAGCGCCAAGGAGACCGAGCCGTGCTGCACTATACAGCCGAATTCGATCGGCAAACTCTCACGTCCGAAGAACTGCGGGTAACGGCTCCACAGTTAGATGCTGCTTATCAACAAGTATCCAAGGAGTTACTCCAGGCGATACAACTTGCTTGTCGTCAGATTGAAGCCTTTCATCGTCAGCGAGTCCCTAAAAGCTGGGTACACTTTGGTGATGACGAGGTGGTTTTGGGTAAGCGTTATACCCCTGTAGACCGGGCGGGATTATATGTCCCTGGCGGACGCGCCTGCTATCCCAGTACAGTGCTGATGAACGCCATCCCAGCTAAAGTTGCTGGAGTCCCTCGTCGGGTGATGGTGACACCACCTGGCAAAGACAAGATGGTTAATCCTGCTGTGTTGGTAGCGGCACAAGAAGCAGGAGTTACAGAAATATATCGTGTTGGAGGCGCACAAGCGATCGCGGCTTTGGCATACGGCACAGAAACGATCCCCAAAGTAAACGTGATTACGGGGCCAGGTAACATTTATGTCACTTTGGCGAAAAAGCTCGTTTATGGTACTGTCGGCATCGATTCTTTGGCTGGTCCTTCCGAAGTGCTAATTATTGCCGATGAGAATGCTAATCCTGTTCATGTCGCCGCCGATATGTTGGCACAAGCCGAACACGATCCGATGGCAGCAGCAATTTTGCTGACTACGGATATGGCTTTGGCGAAAAATGTCCAAGTAGCTGTCGAAAGACAATTAGTGGATCATCCGCGCCGGATTGATACAGAAAAGGCGATCGCTCACTACGGTTTAATTGCCGTGGTCGAATCTATCGCTGTCGCTGCTGAATTATCCAACGAATTTGCTCCGGAACATCTAGAGTTAGAAATTGAAGATCCTTGGGCGCTTCTGGAAAGTATTCGCCATGCTGGCGCGATTTTCTTGGGCTATTCGACGCCGGAAGCAGTCGGCGATTATTTGGCAGGACCAAATCACACTTTACCGACTTCTGGCGCTGCCAGATATGCTTCGGCTTTAGGGGTGGAGACTTTCCTCAAGCATTCTAGTCTGATTCAGTATTCTGATATCGCTCTGGAAAAAGCTGCTGGGGCAATTGATGTGTTGGCGAAGGCTGAAGGATTACCTTCTCATGCGGATTCAGTTAGACAAAGAGTTAAAAAAGCGGATGACTGATTTTCTAATTCTTTGATTTTTAGGAGAGCGTAACGGTGCTAAATACGATTTTGCTGGCTTAAACCATTCAGGCATCACGATTTTTTATTCTTTTTGTTAGCAATCAAATAGTAGAACTCATCCCTTGTTCTATGTTGGTGGTGAAATAAAATTAAGCAATTTAAATCTCGCGCATTAGCGCGAGATTGTAATGCTTTTTAATTGAATGCATTACCAGTAAATCTTGACAAATAGTTCTCTAAAATGAGAAAATGCATTATAACAGCTAGATGGCTGCTATTCGCTTACAGTCCCAAATGTGCTTAATCATATTAATTGATGGAAACCGTAAATAATGAACCGAAATAAACCAAAAAGCTGAAATAGACATAAAGATGCACTTAATTTCAATCCGCAGTCTTCGTGCAGAGGCTGCTAAATATTCAAATGTTCGCAAAAAAGTTGATGCTTGGTATAAAGTTGTGAAAAAAGCTTTATGGCAGAACTTAGAGGAAGCACGGCAAGTGTATCCTGAAGCTGAAGCTGTAGGAAACTTCACAGTTTTCAATATTAAAAGCTACCGACTTATTGTAAGCATTGATTATAAATCCAAAACAATCTACTATAAATACTTTTTAACTCACGCTGAATACGATCAGGAGGCTTGGAAAGATGACCCTTATTTTTGACAGAAATATTTATAGAAATCTTCTCACAGAGTTTCAGCCTCAGGTGATTGCTTCTGAAGTAGAGTACAATCGCGCTCTTGAAGCTGTGGAAAAGTTGATGAATTGCGATCGTACTCCTGAGCAAACTGCAATAATGAAGCTTTTGGTAACTTTAATTGAGGATTATGAAGAAACTAATTATCCAATGGAGCCATCATCTCCACAAGAAATACTTGAACATTTAATGGAGGCGAGAGGAATTAGGAAAGCTGACTTGGTTAAAATTCTCGGTTCTGAGAAAGTTATTTCAGATGTTGTGAATGGAAAATGTTTTATTAGCAAGAAACAAGCTAAAGCTTTGGGAGAGTTTTTCCATGTTTCCCCCAGTCTGTTTATATAATTGGGAAAAGCAACATAAATAAAACCTCTTCGCTTTAATCTTGACTACATAGTAGAATATCCTGCACGGAGAAGCAATGCAAAAAGCGATCGCTGGTATCTGACTCGAAATTACGCAAGAGGAAGAATGATGACATTACTATTCGTTATTGATTTATGTAAATGACTTAAAAATTAGAATGAGGGGTAAAAATGATGGTTCAATCTTTACAGAAACAGGTTACATTTGAGAATTTTTTAAATTTTTTGTCAGAACAACCCGAAAATGTACGTTATGAATTACACACTGGAGAAATCATTAAAATGCCGCAGCCACTTGGAAAACACGAAAAAATAATTATGTTTTTGGCTCGTCAGTTACTTTTAAAAGTCATTGAACTCAAACGTCCTTATGAAATAAGTAGCAAAAATGTATTAGTAAAACTAGAAGATAAACTATCAGGCTACTATCCTGACATTCTGTTACTAAACCTTCCTAACTTAGAAAACGAGCCACTATGGGAACAAGAATCAACTGTAAGTCTTGTAGAATCAATTCCTTTAGTGATTGAAGTAGTTAGTACTAATTGGAGAGATGATTACCATAAAAAATTAGCTGACTATGAAGAAATGGGAATACCTGAATATTGGGTTGTAGATTATATGCCCTTTGGAAGCAAAATGTTGATAGGTGAATCTAAACAGCCAACAATAACAATTTACTCTTTAAGTGATGAGGGTGCATATTGTAGTAAACAATTTAGAGGAGACGATCTTTTAGAGTCACCGACATTTCCAGATTTAAATCTAACTGCGCTAGCTATTTTTTCAGCGCGATATTGATTACATCAGACGGACTTCAGTAGACTGAGAGACTCACACTGAATATGATCGGGAGGCTTGGGAAAATAACTCTTATTTTTGACAGAAACATTTATAGCAATCTTCTCACAGAGTTTCAGCCTCAGGTGATTGCTTCTGGTATTCCTATAAAAATAATTTTTACCTTTGAAATACCGAAAGATGTTACTCAATTATCGGGATTAGATATGGGTTATAATCGAAAAAGAATACTTATTCCCAATATTAGTATCATCCCTACTAAATAATAATCTTAAGGAGAAACCTAGTTTCTAAAGTTTTGCATTTTCACAATTCAAATATGATTAGTATAATAATATTTGTCTAAATTTTGTGGTTATTTTTTGATGAGGGAGATGGGTATTGCTGTGGAAAATCAGTGCATCCTGATTGTTATGACAATACCCACCAAACATTAGCTAGATTCCTTCAGTCATCAGTGGCTTTAAACGATGTCACCTCAAGCACAGGACCAATCATGGCGATTGTCATGACATCATCCCGTACTTTACCTGTGACTTTGACTTTTTGTCCGGCTTTGAGTAATTCTTTGTCAGCGCCTTTGAGAATTTCGTACTTTTCACCGGAGTCGGCGATTAATTCCCAAGCGCCAATTCCCATGAGACTACGTTGAATTATGCCTGTAACTGTGATACTCATACAGTTTGTCCCTCATTTTTCATTGCTAAACGAGCTAATCCAAAACATAGTAGGGCATTTGTGACGAGGAAGATCCGCGCTACCATTCCTGTACCTAAACCCCAAACTGCGGGATGGATGACAGCGCTGACACCTAAGCACGCGGCTACCCCTAAGGCTGAACCGATCGCAAACCATTTCCAGCTAGGATGTCCTAATAGTAAGACAATTAAACCCAAAGGAATCAGCACGCTCGCAAAGAGAGGATTGAGGCTACCAGCACCATTGACGGCGTTACCTAATTCTGGTACAGAACTACCCAACACTCGAAATGGCCATTGCGGTAGGTCAAAGATATAAAATCCCTTTAAGAAGAATAATCCAGAACTACCCGTAATTAAGCCACTAGCTAGCGACCAACTCCAGGTGAAGGGGAAGTACACTCGCAAAAACCAAGCGAGGAGATAGGAACCGACAATCATCGCGATTTTGGGTAACAGGGCAACCACACCGCCATCAAACCAAAAACCGATATTTAGATAACCATTCTCGGCTAGCCAGCGGAAAAAGTCGGGGAAACTGATTTGCTTTTGACCGGCTAGTTTGACTGCGGCGGCGGCATCCAATTTACCCGCCCCATAATAGTTCAAATTATCATCGGCGACAGGAATGGCTGATTTTTGCAGAATACTCAAGACATCACTAGGATCTTTAATCCCTGAGGCTTTGACTAATGCTGCTACCCCAGCAACGTGAGGGGCTGCCATACTTGTACCTTGTAAGGCAGTAAAGACGCTGGTGTGAGTTTCTGGGTCAATGGTTTCTTGCAGGATACCGCCTGTAGGACCGCCACCAGGTGCGGAAATATCAACGCCAGCACCAAAGTTAGAATAGGGTGCTTTCATCGCGGCGGCGTCTAAGGCGGCGACACCAATTACATGCGGATAACGTGCGGGGTAGGAAGCGGAATTATCGTTGGAGTTACCTGCAGCCCCTACTACTACTACACCTTTGGCATGGGCATGGTCGATCGCTTCTTTCATCAACTGGCTTTCACCACCGCCACCCAAACTCATATTAATCACATCAGCGCCATTGTCGGCAGCAAATCTAATCGCTTCGGCAATATCGGCAACTGTACCACCGCCAGAATCTGCCAGCACTTTCAAAGGCATGAGTTTGGCTTCGTAGGCAATTCCCGCAGTCCCGTAGTTATTATTAGTGGATTGAGCGATGGTTCCGGCTACATGAGTCCCGTGTCCGTTATCGTCGTCGGCTTTTTCTTTGTCATTTACAAAGTCGTAGCCAGCAACAAAGGCGGTTTTTTCTAAGTCGGGGATGCGGCTAATACCTGTATCAATTACCGCAACAGTGGCACCTTGACCTTTGGTTTGTGCCCATGCCCCAGTGATGCCAATATTGTGAAAATTCCACTGTTGGCTATATAAAGGGTCGTTGGGTCCTGTAAAAGCCGGATTGGCGGCAGCAGGAGTTGCTGTTTCGGATTTGGGTAGACTATATATATAGTTCGGCTCGATGAATTCTGTGTCTTTAGCTAAAGCCGATTTTTTTAAGGCTGCTAATACTTGAGCATCGCCTTTGATAATATATACATGGTCGGCTGGGGAAAATTTACTATTTAGGTGGGGTTCGGCATGATATTGTTGGGCGATCGCTTGAATATCTTGTTGCAACACCGAACTTGGGACATTTTCTCGAAAATCCAACACAATCGACTCAAAAGTCCCACGAGCCGCTAGCCCTTGGAAATTAAATAGAGCGACACCTAATCCGATTACAAACAAGCACAACAATAACAGCTTTTTCATTGCAACTTACGACTGTCTGGGCGTTGATCTAGCTTAACTCATGCCTCTAGATAGATGGTAGATCTTTTCAGTATCTTTAATTAACCTTAATTAGTACGAGAAAACATGGCACACGGTTTGATGTGGTTGCCGCTATTGGCAGCATTTTTATGGTTGGCGAGGCTGGGGTCGCAGGAGTTTAAAAAGCTGGAAGCTTATCGCCTTTGGGCTGAGCAATTTGAACGCGCTAAATATGATATTTACGCTGTATTGGCGCAAAAGGACAGAGATTTAACTTGGGGAAAACCCACGACTAAAGGTCCGATTAATCTACAAACCTTTTCTTTGGATGATGTTAAAGATATCCATCTTATGGTAGATGACAAGCAAGTAGATATGGAGATGATACCAAGTAAGGGTCGGAAGATTGAGTTGGAATTTGCTTTAGCCTCAACTAGAGTCCGCGTGCCATTTACAGAGATTCCTCTGGCGGCTGAATGGGGAAAGTATTTGCGGCGAGAGTTGGGGGGAGATTAAACCGAACCGCAAAGGACGCAAAGAACACGAAGGAAGAGAGAGAAGAAGAAGAAGAGAGGGGTGAGATGCTTGAGGGGACTGTGTTGGATTAAAATGAATCCGCAATTGGAATCAAAATCAGTGTAATTACGGTCACAATAAATGATTCGTCGCTCTGTACACCATGAGCGGGTTATTTAGCAGCTATGATTCTCTGGGGCATTTACTAATAATTACATATGTTTATGACATTAAAAGAGAAGATGATTATATGACAGCATTGACAGTGGCAAGTTTGTGGATTGCTTTTGTGGGGATGGTGATGGGAGCGGTAGTATTTGGCACCAAAGCCATGAAAACTAGGCGGAAAGAAGGCATGGAGTTTTCTTTGAAGATGTTCTTCATTGTCATGTGGGCGGCGGGAATTTATCTCACCTTGATTTTGGGCGAGACGGTAACTCAAATTAACGGTCATCTAATTTTGTGGGGACGTTTTATTGACTGGTTAGTTACAACCCCGTTACTTTTGCTCGATTTAGGCATATTAGCAGGGTTGCGACCGAAGTTAATTGCTGGTGTGATGGCGGCGAACGTGTTTATGATTTTAACTGGTGTATTAGCCGCATTGGAAACTTCCCCAATTAACTATCTTTGGTATTTTATTGGCGTCGGATTTTTCCTGGCAATTTTAATATTGTTACTTACAGATTTTTCTGCCTCTGCCGCCCGACGGAATTTCAAGATTAATCTTTTGTTTACAACCTTGAGAAATTTCTTAATTGTCTTGTGGATTGGTTATCCGATTGTTTGGATATTGGGTCCGACAACGTTAGGAGTGTTAACTGTTGGAACTGAAACTTTAATTTATGCAATTCTCGATTTGACCGCAAAGATTGGTTTTGGTTTGATTCTCATATCTGCACCACAAGAAGTTTTGGCCCAAGCGACTAATAGCGCTAATTTTCAGGAAACTGTTAAGTCTTATATGTACGACAGGAAGAATAGCTAACTATGGCGTGTAGGAGGTTCAAAATCTACAACTTTTTTACTGAGTAGTAATTCTAGATGAATTTCCTGTGGCTTCATGATATGCTTTTATCCAAAAAATAAAATCATCTTACTTTACTCCTGGCATCCAGTTGGTCAAATTTTGCGATACCCATTTTTCCCACGTTACTTTGGAGTGTATCCTTTGCTGACGAGCGAGATCACTTTCATCGTGGAAATTTTTAATCCGATATCAGCCGACTGAACATGATTTTCGCGCTTTGGCGCATATTTGCGCCTATCTCTAACGAAATATCTTCTGAGAGTTTGTATACGAATTAACTACTCACTATCTACCAAAGCTGCTTTTATATATAGCAGTGGTGCAATTTATCTGGCTTGAGCAGTTTTTTACAGTCTTAACTGCAAATATCTGGTTATTTTGATGACTTTTCTGCAAACGAGACCAAATTTCAAGCTAAATCTCCTGTTATTACATGTAGCTTTAAACACTTGAAAATATTAGGTTACATAGATTCGCATCTAAATACCGTTATACAGTGCTGTCTCTACTAAACGTGTAATTAATAGTTTCTTCCCCAATTCAGATGATCTCACGAGTGCTTGTTGTATGATAATTGCGTTTCACTCAAGAATAAATGACTAGTTTTTTGGGAATTGAGGCTTTGCTGAGGAACCTTTTGCCTTTTAAAACCTTCCTAATGAGAAAATCTATTTTTGGAAGAAGGCTAATCATCGGCAACTATACCTATATAGCTATACAAGTTTTTGCAGCCAAAGCCTTATATACTGAACTTTGACAGGATTCAGGGTTTTGTAAATTCTGATACCAGAAGTCAATATTTTTCCGATAAGATACTAGCGCAATTAGAGTTTTTAAGGTTTAGTAAAAGCTATATACAGCGTCATCAAAGAGTTACAAACTTTATTTGGTGTGGAAATCAATCGAAGGAGTGCAACGGATGGATTTATTGAGAGATGGATTAGCAACCCTCAAAGAGACTAGTCGGACTTTTTACATTCCGATTACTCGGCTACCGCGAGGTTTGCAAGAAGCTGTTGCCTCAGCTTACCTGTGCATGCGAGCGATCGATCAAATAGAAGATCACGCCGAACTAGATAACCCAACAAAGGCAAAACTGCTGCGGACAATTAGCCTGATACTACAGTCTGGAGTGGATAGCTTCCCGGTAGATGCTTTTACATCCGCATTTAGCGAACATGAAAGTCAGCTAGATGAAGTCACTCTCCGAATTAGAGAATGGCTGCTGCTAGCACCAGAAAGCATTGCGCCGCGAATTTGGGATTCAACTGCAGCAATGGCAGACCGGATGGCTTACTGGGCAGAAGTCAACTGGAAAATCAGTACAGAATCTGATTTAGATCGCTATACGTTTAGCGTTGCTGGTGCTGTTGGGTTAATCCTATCAGATTTATGGGCTTGGTATGATGGTACACAATCCAACCGAACTTTAGCGATCGGATTTGGTCGTGGCTTGCAAGCAGTTAATATGCTGCGTAACCATACTGACGATATGGGAAGAGGTGTAGATTTCTTCCCCGATGGTTGGAGTGTTCAACAGATGCAGCAGTATGCAAGACGCAATATCGCCTTAGCAGACGCTTACACTCATAACTTGCCAGCTGGTGGTCCGGCACTGGATTTCTGCCAAATCTGTCTCAACTTAGCTCATGGCACCCTTGACGCCCTAGCTCAGGGTAAAGAAAAATTGAGCCGCAGTGATGTTGTGGCGATTATCGAGCAAGTTACCAACATGAGCAAGTAGACTTAACAAAGAAAGACAGTGCCTTGTATACTCACGCAACAAGCAATAAAGACACATAGAGATTTATGATGAAAACATTGCTGCTCAACCCGCCTTCATTTGAAGGATTTGACGGAGGAGCTAGCTCCCGCTGGCCGGCTACACGCGAAATTGAATCCTATTGGTATCCTGTTTGGCTTACCTACCCAGCGGCAATGATTCCTGAAAGTCGAGTGCTGGATGCACCTCCCCACGGCATCTCTCCTCAGGAAACAATTGAAATTTCTAAAGATTATGACTTTGTCGTTGTCTTTACCAGCACACCTGGATTTAGTAGCGACGTCCACTTAGCAGAATTGATGAAAGCAGCAAATCCTGCTTTGAAAATCGCTTTTGTCGGACCTCACGTCACCACAGATCCGGAAGGTAGTCTCAAGGCGAGTGAGGTGATTGACTTTGTAACTCACCGCGAATTTGATTATTCTGTGCCTGAGTTTGCTTCAGGTAAGCCTTTAGAAGAAATCAAAGGCGTCAGTTTCCGTAAAGATGGTCAAATCGTCCACACCGAACACCGTCCGCAAATTGAAGATTTGGATGCCCTGCCTTGGGCAACACCAATCTATAAGCGCGATTTAGACATCACGCGCTATAATGTGCCGTTTTTACTACATCCTTATATCTCCTTCTACACGACACGCGGCTGTCCAGCAAAATGTACTTTTTGCCTCTGGCCACAAACCTTTGACGGTCACGCATGGCGACAACGTTCTGTTGATGACGTTGCCAAAGAAGTTGAACAAGCCTTGAAACTCTTCCCAGAAGCTAACGAGGTATTCTTTGACGATGATACTTTTACCGTCGGTAAAGAACGAGTCTTGGCATTGTGCGAAAAGTTCAGACCACTTAACTTTACTTGGTCTTGTAACTCTCGTGTCCACGTAGATTTGGAGACACTCCAAGCAATGAAGGCGGCTGGTTGTCGCTTACTTATTGTTGGCTTTGAGTCAGGTAATCCGCAAATTCTCAAGAACATCAAAAAAGGTGCCACAGTCGAACATGGTCGCACTTTTATGAAGAACTGCAAAAAAGCCGGGATTGTTGTTCACGGCGACTTTATCATCGGTTTGCCAGGTGAAACCAAAGAAACTATTGAGGAAACTCTCCAGTTTGCCAAGGAAATCGACTCGGAAACAATCCAAGTATCGGTCGCTCACGCTTTCCCCGGAACTGAGTTATACGATTACGTCAAGAAAAATAACTTTCTCCGCACTGATGTGGAGATGACTGACGAAATGGGACACCAGTTACCTCACATTGAGTACCCAGGTCTCACTCGTGGCGAGATGATGGAGGCTGTGGAACACTTCTACGACAAGTATTACTTCCGACCTCGGATTGTCGCCCGCATTGTGAAGAAGGCAATTTTTGACTCCAAAGAACGCCGTCGTCTTTACAAAGAAGCCAAAGAATACCTCAGCTTACGTGCCAAGCGCAAGCAATTCGCAATTAGCGAACGTAAGTAAGTTACTCAGGGAGTGAGGAATTAGGAGTGAGGAAATCCCCCACTCCCCCACTCCCCCCCTCCCCCCCTCCCCTTGTCCCTCACTCCCCCCTCCCCCTATCCCCGTCGCTTCGCGATTATCAATGCTGATGACTTTGGCTTTTCTCATGGCGTGAATCAAGCGATCGCTACAGCACACACTCAAGGTGTGTTAACCAGTACTAGTTTGATGGTGACTGGTGATGCTGTCGAGGAAGCGATCGCTTTAGCAAAGTCTCATCCAACATTGGCTGTAGGTTTACATTTAGTGCTGGTGTGCGGTCGCGCTGTATTACCACCAAGTAAAATTCCGCACTTAGTAGATGCTGCTGGAAACTTCTCCACTAACCCGACTACCGCTGGATTGCGTTACCAATTTGTGACCGCTGCTCGCGCTGAACTTCGTCAAGAAATTCGTGCTCAACTAGAGAAGTTTCGGGCGACTGGACTACCTCTTTCTCATGTAGATGGGCATTTACATTTACATAGTCATCCAGTGGTATTACAGATATTGGTTGACCTCGCATCAGAATTTAAGATTAAATTCATCCGTCTTCCATCGGAAGAACTCAGCTTTAATTTACAACTTGATAGTCGCCGATTCTGGATTAAACTGATTTGGTCAGCAGTATTTTGCCAACTACGCCGCTACGGTGAAAAGTTGTTGCAATCGCAAGGAATTGGCTTTACTAACCGAGTTTACGGTTTGTTACAAACTGGCGGCATGAGTGAAGAACATTTACTGGGATTGATCCCGCAAATTAATGACAACTTAATCGAAATCTATTCTCATCCTTCCATATTGGTCGCTAACGAACTCCACAATGGCTCTTCAGATGCTGGTGAAGCTGAACTGACGGCTCTGTTAAGTCAGCGAGTACGTGAAGCATTAAGCACTAATGATTTTGAGTTAACCAATTATCCGACGCTCTCTCTTTAATTAGTTGATTATAGTTAATAAGTTCAAAGCCACTGAGGCGCAGCATCTCGCGCACTCGGTCACTTAAAAGTGCATCCAGTTCTAACTGACCTGCGCCAACAGGGCCATTCCTGGGTTCTCCCGGAATTACTAAAGCCGGGTGAGAATAAATTTCTACCAGATTAGCGCGGATTTTGGGAATTAAATCGAGTAAAAATTCCTCAGTCATGCCGCCACTTTGCAGCCAACTATAAACGCGATCGCAAAAAGCAATTCCCCGATATTTCAACAAACGTTCACCATAAGCTCGTAATCCAGTGATCACTAAAGCAGAAATAATTTTACCCCAGCGATCTCGACTGTCAAGTTGTAGATTCAATTTCAGTTCTTCTGAAGGTAGGCGAATCATGACAATGTTAAAAGCATTTGCCAAAGCTACCAAATTGTGCAATACAATCGGGTTCATCTGCATGTGTAAATGACCATCAACGTGAGATATTTGTAATCCGGTATCACGAAACTTTTGTAGCTGAGCGCGAATTTCTAGAGGTAGTTCTCGGCGGGCACCAGAGTTAAGATGATAATACACTCCCGCGCGATCGCTACTTTCTCTAAAATTACCATCAGCATCAACTAAATGCGGAATTTGTGCTGGTGCTAGTACAGATTTACCACGAGCTAATACCAGATGCAACCCCACCGCTAGTTTTGGATGTGCTTGAGCTAAAGTTACTGCCTCATCAAATGCTTCCCCCGTCACCATCAAACTGGTACTTGTCAGCACCCCACGCTCGTGCGCCTCAATGATGGCACGATTGACACCAGAAGAGAAGCCAAAATCGTCGGCATTAATAATCACACGGCGTGATGATTTTTTTTTGGCTACTACAGAAGAATTAATCATATTTGGATGCAAAATTTGACAATCGCCCATTCTCTGGTGTTTCCGCGCGAAATCTGCTATATCAGAGAATAGATGCTTTTTGGTTTTATATTCACCTAGTGTGACATAGCGAAGGAAGACCAAGACCTAACTGCTGTATTTAAGTCAAGTATGCTATCACTGATTACTACTTTAGAATTAATCCTGCTGCTGCTGATCGCCGGCTCAATTACCTATTATGTATGGTGTGCGATCGCCACAGCTCAGTTTTTCGCCACCCCCGAACCCGAAAATCCCCCAACTTCCCCACCTGTATCGGTAATGATCCCAGTTTGTGGAGTGGATGACGACGCGCTGAGAAACTGGGAAAGCTTTTGTCAGCAAGACTACGAAAACTACGAGATGCTGTTTGGAGTGATGAACCCCAAAGATCCAGCGGTTCCCATTCTCGAAAAACTAGTCGCAAAATTTCCCCACCGCGCTAAACTGATTTTTTGTCTAGAAGTGCGCGGTCTCAACCATCAAGTCAGCAATCTGATCCACCTCCTCGCCGCCGCCTCGCACGAAATCGTCATCTTCACAGACAGTGATATGCGAGTGAATCCAGATTATATCCACCGAGTCACTTCTCCCTTGTTAGACCCAGAAATCGGTGTTGTTACCTGTGGTTATGTTGCACGCGATCCGCAATATCTGGCGGCTGCATTGGCGGCTTTCGGACGTTGCATTGATTTTATTCCTAGCATGTTGGTATCCCAAATGTTAGGAAACGGTTTGGACTGCGCTTTTGGTGCAACTTTGGCTACCCGTAAATCTGTCATAGAAGAGATTGGCGGGTTAGAAAGTATTGTCAACCGAGTCGCATCTGATTACCAAATTGGTAGTCGGGCTGCTGCTGCTGGTTATAAAGTTAAATTATCGAAATATATTTTAGAGACTGACGGCGGACTCAAGAGTATCCGGCAGCTTTTTCAACGCGAATTACGTTGGGCAAGATCTTGCCGTCACCTGCGCGGTTTTTTGTATTATGGTCTTGCCTTTGTGCATGGGACTGTTTATTGCTTGCTTTTAACTCTACTTTCGGGATTTCAAAATTGGGTTGTCATCGTGTGTGGTTTAGCGATCGCCATCAGAATTATCCAAGCACTAATTGCTATATATAATATGGGTTGCCCAAAACTTGCTTTGTGGTTGTGGATATTACCCATCCGCGATGTCATGACTTTTGTGATTTTTATTGCTGGTGCTTTCGGTCAGACAATTCAGTGGCGCGGACGGCAATTACAAGTTGATGTTGGTGGCACGCTCTCAGAACAGATTTCAGAGTGATTTTTGTTTATCATACTCTAATTGACCGTAGTCTAATTTGACAATTCGGTCGGCGAGATGGAAATAGCGATCGTCATGGCTGATGACTATCAGTGTTTTTCCTTGCTGTTTCAGTTGCGGTAAAAACTGGGTGTAAAAAATGTCTTTAAATACCGGATCTTGGTCAGCCGCCCATTCATCAAACAGATATATCGGTCGGTCTTCGAGATATGCTGTGAGTAAAGCCAACCGTTTGCGCTGTCCTTGAGAAAGAGATGTGGTAGAAAGTTTTCCATCTTTGATTTTCACTTTATGGTCGAGCTGGAGTTGCTGCAAGAACTTTTCGGCTTGTTTATCAAGTTGAGGATTCTCTAAACCCAACAGTTCATCAAATAAATAGAAATCAGACAACACTACGGAAAAATGCTGGCGATACCACTCACGATTTTCTTCCGTGATTGACTCTCCATCCAAGCGAATTTCTCCAGCTTCCGGAATATAAAGTCCAGTAATCAGTTTGGCGAGGGTAGATTTGCCACTACCATTACCACCTACTACAAACACTAATTCTTGAGGAGAAATTGTTAAGTTTATTGGACCAAAAGCAAAACTGCTATCTTCGCGATCGCGATAATAAGTATGGGTGACACCTTTAAGTTCTAAACTATGCCAATCTGATTTACACGCCGCTGGCTCGGTAGAGACTTCAGCACGACTAGCTAAGGATAGACCTAAGGATTCGATCTTGCGTAAAGCTACACCGGCTTTACCGATTAAAGGTAAGTTGTTCACCAAATCGTCCATTGGCAACATCAAGTAAGTGAAAGTCAAGATGTAGCCGCTGATGGTTTGAGCGCTAATAGTGACCAAATGGGGTAGCGCAAACAGCACAAAACCGATTGCAAAAAAAAATATGAGCTTTCCCCAGCTAGAAGTAGCTGCGAACAAAGTTAAACCCTGAGTATTGTGCTGGCGATAAGCAATAGCTGTGGATTGTAGTTTTTTAGACAGAAAAACTTGCCGTCGATGGTAGTGAAGTTTTAGTTCTTTAACTCCCTCAGTAATAGTGCGAAAATCTTTAAATAAGAGGTCTTGGTCTTCACGGGCTAGGGCGAGAAATTTCTCTCCTCTTTTTAACAACCCTCGACAACTACCGATCGCGACCAGTAAAAGGGCAAAAACCATTAAAAAGACTGTCCACGATAGCCAGGTAATATATAGTAGACAACCAGCAACAATCGCGGCATCAATACAGAAAAAAGGAATCATGTAAACAGCATTAGTAACTGCTTGCACATCCTCAGTCAAAGTCGCCAGTAGACGAGAATTCCCAAGCTGTTCTAAATGGCTCAACTCCGAAGCAAGAATTTGACGACTTAATTGCAGTCGCAGTTGGAGAATTGCCTCTTGAGATAGGCGTACTAGCATAACTTGCGAAATAATACTAGTCACCAGTGCGATCGCGGCTAACCCGACAAAACCCCAAACGATGGAGCTTAAAGGGGCTGTGGCACTACTATGACTCGCCGCATTGCTGATCAGTGCGATTAGGCTAGCACTACTGCCACCACTGATAAATCCAGTGATGACTGCGATCGCTACCATCCCCCAAGAAGAACGCAGGAGAAAGTAAATTAAATTCATAACGGTTTTTTAATTAACGTGGCTCAAGAGCAAAGGAACATTTCATATAAAGAAACGTCTTATCATATCACCCCCTGTATTGGCAATTCTGTGTTCGCATAGCCATATCTAGATTCTAAAAAAGCTATAAACTCATGTATAGCTGATGAACGAAAATGCCTGTTGTTTGTGCCCTATGCAATGCTAAATTCTAATTTTGTTTATTCTGTGAATTTTAACTTGACTTTAATTGATTCGCTCCTATTATTCCTTTGCTTATCAGCTATCTTCTTTTACTGCTATGCAATTTACGCGCTTGCAGCTTTACAGCGTCAACCTCAAACATTCGTCTCCAGCTTTCAACCACCTGTCAGCATTCTCAAGCCGATTTGCGGGCTAGATGGCAATGCTTATGCAAATCTAGCTTCTTTTTGCCGACAGCATTATCCAGTTTATCAGATTATCTTTAGCGTCCGCGATCCTCAGGATTCTGGGATCGCCCTGGTCAAGCAAATTATCCAGGACTTTCCGGAAGTAGATATTCAGTTAGTCATCAGCGATAGCTTCGCTGACCTAGCGGCACGCACAATTGGCACTAACCTGAAAGTATGCAATCTGGCAAATGCCTTAACTAAAGCCAAATACGAAATTCTCGTGCTTGCTGATAGCGACATCCTCGTTGGCGAAGATTATTTGCAACGCGTCATCGCCCCACTCCAAGATCAAAGTATCGGTGTCGTGACTTGTCCCTATCGGTCTTCAGCAATCGGATGGGTAGCAATTTTGGAGGCTATCGGGACGGCGACCGATTTTCATCCAGGAGTTTTAGTCAGCCGACAACTCGAAGGTATGAAATTTGCCTTAGGTTCCACCATTGCGATCCGCAAACAGGTACTAGAAACGATTGGCGGATTCCGGGCGATTGCTGATTATCTCGCGGATGATTTCCAACTCGGTTATTTGCCGGCGCTTTTTGGCTACAAAGTTGTACTGTCTAATTATGTTGTCGAACACGGACTTGCAGCTTCTAATTTGCGTGACTCACTTCAACGCCAGATTCGCTGGGCGCGGGGTACGCGAGTTTGTCGTCCTTGGGGTTATCTCGGATTGGTGATGACTTACGGTACTGTCAGCAGTTTGTTGCTATTAATGACGACACACTATTCCACACTAGGAGTCCTGGTGTTAACCATCACTTGGTTGACTAGATTCGCAGTTGGTTGGATAGTGGGAGTCAGATTTTTGCAAGACCAAAATGTCAAAAAGTTTTTCTGGCTGATGCCTCTGCGCGACCTCATCGGCTTTGCGATTTGGTGTTGTGGTTTAGTTGGGGACACGATTGTGTGGAGAGGTAGACGACTAAAATTAACTAAAGGTGGTAAACTGTTGCCTTCTTCGCCGAGTCTGAAGCAGAGTCGGAATAAGCATCTTCAGGTTGAATAAATCCAAAATCTATGTTCAAGCGCCTGCCTATAATTCTGTTGCTGTTTTTTGGAGCGATTGTTTTTATTGGCACTGCCTTTGAGCCTGCTATCGGTGATGATGCGGATGCAACTCATGCTGAGGCAGCCAAAGAAATGTTGCTCCGGCATGATGGAGTAACACTTTATGTCAATGGCATTCGCTATTTGGAAAAAGCACCTTTTCTCTATTGGCTAGTAGCAATTTCTTATAAGTGCTTCGGGATCAATGAATTTGCCGTCCGGTTTCCCACGATGGTGGCGGTGCTGTTACTTGCCTGGTTAGCGTACTCTTTTGGTTGCTGGGCTTACTCCCGCCTCGCTGGATTTTATGCCGCAGCAGTGATGATTTCCGGCATTGGCATGTTTTTATTTACGCGGATCATGATTCCCGAAGCGCTATTGACTGTATGCATCACCGTAGCGCATCTCTGTTTTTTGCAAGCATATTTCGGCACTGGGACACGTAAGCGCTTTTTTTATGGCTTTTATGCTGCTGCGGCTTTCGCTGTCTTAACTAAGGGTTTAATTGGGCTGATTTTTACAGCCGGACCCGTTTTTTTGTTTTTGCTCGTGACCGGGAAATTAGCGACACTCCCACAAATGCGTTTAGTTTCTGGTAGTGCTGTATTCCTCGCGATCGCTGTTCCCTGGCATTTACTAGCCGGTTTTCGCAACGAAGGTTTTTTTTGGTTTTACTTTATCAACGAGCATTATTTACGGTTTATCGGTCAGCGTCTACCAAAGGATTACAACAAGTTACCTTTCTTTAGCTTTTGGCTGTTACACCTAGTCTGGTTATTTCCTTGGAGTTTCGGTTTACCGCTGTTATTTAAGATACCACGGTTTCCGATTCCGCAAAACCAACAAACACAAATTAATCTTTACTTGTGGCTGTGGGCAGGAATGGTGTTAATTTTCTTTAATATCTCTACAAGTCAAGAATATTACACATTTCCTGCCTATCCTCCATTAGCAATTCTCCTCGGTTCCGCCTTCGCTCTTGTTGAAGAAGGAAAAAACCAACGTTACTTATTGTGGATGAATGGGATTCTGGCTGCGATCGGCTTATTATTTGCTACAGCGATCAGCTTAGTCATCTGGAAGACTAAAGTCTCACCAGCCTCAGACATCTCGGCTCACCTCAATCAAAGTCCCGCAGATGCGGAAAAATATACTTTTTCTTTAGGACATATTTTTGACTTAACACCTGAGGTTTTTGCTGCACTGAATGGACCCGCTATTGGAGCCGCCACAGCTCTTGCGGTAGGATTTGTGCTGGCATTTTGGTTTCGCCAGCGACAAGATCATCTCCGCGCCACAGTCGCAATGGTGTTAGCAATGGGTTTGCTGTTTGTCTGTGCCCATTTTGCCCATGTCCAATTTGAGCCGATACTATCATCTCGTGCCTTAGCCAACGAAATCAATCAACGTTGGGAGCCTAAGGCAAAGATTGTTTTTAATGGCGAGTATGAAACAGGCTCATCTATCGGTTTTTATACCAATAAGCAAATCCTCCTCTTAAATGGTCGGGTGACAGGTATGGAATTTGGCTCGCGCTATCTGGATGCACCGAAGATCTTCATTAATGAAGAAGATGTCCGCCGTCTTTGGGTTGGTCCGAATCGAGTGTTTTTGTTTACCGAAGATATTAAGAAGGAAGCATTGCTCAAAAACTTGAACTTACCAACAATTCCGATTGCGAATAGTGGTGGTAAGAGTTTGCTAACGAATCGTTAGGAGTTTCTATTTTAACCACAAAGAATAAAATTAAGTAACTAATAATACAGTTTTTTTGTATCTTATGTTGCGTTAGTTCGCTTGCGGATAATTTATGCCGAAGATTTATAAAACTGCCAAATTGGCAACATTATACTGAGCGGTTTATTTATATTTTAAATCAGATGTTTTTTTGTCAGATAAAATTGCGGAAGTTAGTAACAATAAATTTTTTTTAATAAGCACCCATTTATAGTGCTGAATGGCAAAGCCTAACTCAGGCGGTTGTTGCTGAGATTAATATGCGAGATCATTGAAGCAGGTGACAATACTTCTTGGCTCAAACATCCCAACCTATATCCTTTGTAGAGATGCGAATAAAATCTCTACTGTGCCTTAGTACCAATAATCTTGAACATAAAAGTATTAGTGACAATCCGACAGAAGTTAAAAACAATACATTTACATCGGGGGAAATCATGAGTAGTCCAGCAGTATATCTCAAACCCAATGCATTTTTAGAGCCTTTATTTAATCAATGGTATGCCTGGTCATACTTAATTTCGCCAGCCACATCAGCAATGTATATGGCGAATTTGCAATTAAAAATCTTGCAATCATTCATCGCTACTCCTCAAGTACATGTTTCGGCAATGAAAAATCCATCGAATTTAGGTGGTCCATTCATTAGTTATGATGCCAGTAAAGTTGGTCAAATAAAAGACCTAATGGAAAAGACTATTACCAAACAGTCTCATATCCTGGAGTTTGCTAATGCTGTCAAGGCGTTAGATAAAAAGTTGAAAGAAGAGGCTAAAGGATATTCTCTAGAACCTTTGTATAAGGATATTCCCGAAATTCTTAAAGGTTATGTTGAATTGGTTTATGATTTGAATAATCAACCATCAATTCGCTTCATAGAAGGGTTGTTATACAAAAGCAAGTATTACAATCAATCGAGCCAAAGCATTACTCTAGCGATTAATGAAGATGATGAGCGTCCGTTTGTTTTTAGTACACCCAGATTAGTCGAAGATAGCTTACTACACCTAAATATTCCCTTTAATCACAAAGGCATTGATGAATTGTTTAGCATGAAAACAACTCCTCAGCCATTAAGATATATCAGTGAATGTTTAGAAATCACAGCGAAAGACGAGGAGAAATTTGCGTTTCTCTTCACGGAGGAAACACCTCGAATGCCTGAGAGTTTTGCAGGAGAGGATGTGAGAATTCGCTATTTTGGACATGCGAGTATCTTGATTGAAACCAAAGATACGAGTATTTTGTTCGATCCTGTCATCAGTTATCAGCATGGTAACGGCATCGATCGCTTCAGTTATGCTGATTTACCTCCGGTGATTGATTATGTAATTTTAACTCATAATCACCAAGATCATGTAATTTGTGAGCCACTGTTACAGTTACGCCACAGAATCAAGAATTTGATTGTCCCGAAAAATAGTGGTGGTAATCTTGCCGATCCATCTTTGAAAATGTTGATGCAGAATATTGGCTTTCCTCAGGTGAGAGAACTGGATGAGATGGAAAGCATCGAAATCGCTGATGGGTTTATTATGGGTATACCATTTTTTGGCGAACACACAGATTTAAATATTAGAAGTAAACTGTGTTTTTGGGTAAGAATCAAATCACAATCCATTTTGTGTCTGATAGATACCAAAAATATTGAAGACGAAATTTACACCCATATCCATGAAGTCGTTGGTGATGTCGATGCTTTATTTATTGGGATGGAGTGCGATGGTAGTCCGATGACTTGGGTTTATGGTCCTTTACTAACTAAGCCATTACCTAGAGATATGGATCAATCCCGAAGATACGATTGCTCAAATTACGATTTAGCGATTGGGATCGTCAAGCGATTTAATCCTCAGCAAGTATATGTGTATGCAATGGGACAAGAACCTTGGTTGACTTTCTTAACATCAAAGAAATATGTCGAAGAATCTTACCCAATTTTAGAGTCTGACAAATTAATTGCAGATTGCCAGATTCGCGGTGTTGCTGCAGAACGCTTATTTGGCAAGAAAGAGATATTTCTCAAATCCTAATTCCGATCCCAAAGGTAGTATAAACTCGTGATTACTCAACCTATAAATTTTGATTTAGAAACATTCCCGTTATTGTCTGCGTGGAATGACACCCAAGCTGATTATCCTGATATTTGTATTCAGCAGTTATTTGCAGCGCAAGCAGAACGCACTCCAGATGCTGTTGCGGTAGTGTGTCCTCAAGGACAATTAACTTATCAAGAACTGAATACGCGGGCAAATCAACTAGCACACCACCTGCAATCATTAGGTGTAGGCGCAGAAGTTCCCGTTGCTATTTTTGTAGAACGTTCTTGGGAAATGTTAGTTGGATTACTAGGAATTCTCAAAGCGGGAGGTGCTTATGTCCCTCTCGATCCGACATCCCCTTTCGAGCGTCTCGCCTTGATGTTAGAAGATGCTCAAGTTCCTGTCTTATTAACTCAAGATATTTTACTCGGAAGACTACCAAATTCCTGGGCGCAAGTAATTAGTTTAGATGGCGATTGGCAAACGATCGCTCAATCTCCAACACACAACCCCGAAAGTGACACAACTGCGGATAACTTAGCATATGTTGTTTACACTTCTGGTTCGACAGGGCAACCTAAGGGAGTAGAAATTCTCCACGCCGGATTAGTTAATCTGGTGAGTTGGCACCAAAACGCGTATAAGATTACACCAGAAGATCGCGCTACACAGGTTGCTTCGCCTGCCTTTGATGCGGCTGTGTGGGAGATTTGGCCTTATCTCACCGCCGGAGCTAGCCTCCATATTCCTGATGTCAAAACTCGCACTTCGGTGTCACTCTGGCAGTGGTTAGCTGATGAGGCGATGACAATCTGCTTTCTCCCTACACCATTAGCAGAAACACTTTTACTCAATCCATTGCCTTCGGACTTAAAATTGCGATATTTGCTGACAGGAGGCGATCGCTTACATCAAGTACCGCCACAACTACCCTTCACTTTAGTCAACCATTACGGACCTACGGAAAATACGGTCGTCACCACATCCGCAGTCATCACAGAGACCACTACAGATACACCACCAATAGGTCGTCCGATCGCTAACACCCAAGTCTATGTTCTAGATCGCGATTTGCAACCAGTCGCCATTGGTACACCTGGAGAACTGCACATCAGTGGGATTGGCTTAGCTAGAGGCTATCGTCACCGTCCGGAACTCACAGCAGAGAAATTTATCCCCCATCCTTTCCTCCAGGAAAAAGGTATGCGCCTTTACAAGACTGGGGATCAAGTCCGCTACTTGAGCGATGGTAATCTTGAATTCATCGGTCGGATTGATGACCAAGTAAAAATTCGCGGGTTCCGCATCGAATTGGGAGAAATTGAAGCTGTATTGGTACAACATTCAGCCGTCCAGCAGAGTGTAGTCATAGTTAGAGAAGATTTTCCCGGCGATCGCCGATTGGTAGCTTATGTCAATCAATTACCAACCGCACTCTTAAGCGACCTCCGCAGCTTTTTAGAGTCTAAGCTACCTGATTACATGATTCCGGATAAGTTTGTCTGCTTAGATGCTTTACCTCTAACGCCTAACGGGAAAGTAGACCGCAGCGCCTTACCAGCACCGGAAACGACTCTACATAAAGCTTTTACACCTCCCGAGACACCACTGGAATTAGTAATTGCCGGAATCTGGGGAGAAGTTCTTGGAGCCGAGCAAGTTGGTATAAATGATAACTTCTTTGAATTAGGCGGACATTCGCTATTGGCGATGCAAGTGCTGACAGAGGTTTATGAAGCTTTTGGTGTGGATTTGCAATTGAGTGCATTTTTTGAGAATTCCACCTTGACAGAATTTGTTGAGGCGATCGCTAACCATCATCACAACCCCGCCACAGTGGAAAAAACGGCGGAATTATTATTACAGTTGACCGAACTTTCCGAAGCTGAAGTCGAAGCGCGAATGGAGGTCAGTTAAAAATGACTCAATCTAAACGCTCCTTAGCATTCTCTCCTAGAAAACGCGCATTATTAGAACGGATGCTACAAGCAGAGGGTTTACCATCCTCTCCTCAACCAGAAAATATTCCCCAACAAAATCTCAGTTGTACATCTTTATCTTTTGCTCAAGAGCGACTGTGGTTTCTGGAACAGTTGTCTCCCGGCACAATAGTACATAATATCCATCGGGCTTTTCGCGTTACAGGTGTACTGGATGTAGCAGCATTAGAAAAAAGTTGCAACGAAATCATCAAACGTCACACCATATTGCGAACGACATTTACTAATTCAATTCCACCCACTCAGCAAATTATTCCTGAATGGACATTGACCATTCCTTTAATCGACCTGCGGAATTTTACTGAGATTGAAGCCGAAACCCTGAGATTAGCAACCTTAGAAGTGCAGCAACCTTTTGACTTAACAAAATTACCGTTGTGGCGTGTCAAATTACTCCAAGTAGCAGAAGCAGAGTATGTACTGCTGATGACGATCCACCATTTAATTTGTGATGGTTGGTCTTTTGATGTGTTTTGTCAGGAATTAACACAACATTATGCCGCTTTATTGGCAGGTTCAGCACTTCTAAATAAACTACCAATTCAATATGCTGATTATACTGTTTGGCAGCGCCAGTGGTTGCAGGGTGAGGTACTAGATTCGCAGCTAACTTACTGGCAAAAACAGCTAAGTGGTATTGAGATGTTGAAATTGCCTACAGATGGCACACCTCAAACATATTGTGGTACCAGGCAATCTTTTGTCATCCCGCAACACCTGACGTCTTTACTGAAAGCCTTGAGCCAGCAGCAGGGAGTAACTTTATATATGACTCTATTAGCAGCTTGGCAAACCTTGCTTTTTCAATATACAAAACAGGAAGACATCTTGATTTGTTCCCCAATTGCTGGTCGCAATCGTAGCGAAACCAAAGCACTGATTGGCTGCTTTAATAATTTATTGCCAATCCGCATTCATTTAAATGGTAGTTTAAATTTCTATGAATTGTTAAGCCAGGTAAAGCAAGTAACTATATCTGCCTATGAACATCAAGATCTACCTTTTCAACAAATCGCCAATCTTGTTTCAGTTCCTCTTTCACGGGCAATGTTTGTTCTCCAAAATACTCCCAGCTATCCTTTAGAATTTCCAGGTACTACTGTTAATTCGCTCTTGGTTCATAATGGCATGTCAAATTTTGATTTGTCGCTATTTATGGAAGAAAAAGAAGCAGGATTGTTTGGGGAAGTAGAATATAAAACCGATTTATTTAAAGCAACTAAAATCGCTCAGATCATAGAGCATTTTCAGGTTTTACTTGCCAGTATCGTCGCTAATCCTGAAGCTATTGCACAACTACCAGCACCAAATTACAGTCGCTTGGAGTTACCGCAAACGGAATCAGGTGTAGCCCAAGATGAATTAGAAATTCAACTCACCAAAATGTGGGAAAAAGTTTTGGGTAAAAAGCCAATTCAGCGTCAGGAAAACTTTTTTGAACTTGGCGGACATTCGCTACTAGCTGTGCGTTTAGCTGCGGAAATTACTCAGCTAACTGGTAAAAAAACACCTCTAAACGCTCTGTTGACGGCACCAACGATTGAACGGCTAGCAAGTATGTTGCGCGATCGCGGTTGGTCTTCACCGTGGACATCTTTAGTGCCAATTCAACCAGGTGGCTCTCAATTACCTTTCTTTTGTGTTCATGGGGCGGGTGGTCATGTCCTTAACTACTATTCTTTAGCGCGTCACCTCGGTACTGACCAGCCATTTTATGGCTTACAAGCTCAGGGAATGGACGGTAAAGACGCGATTCACACGACAATCCCAGAAATGGCGGCGCATTATATTCAAGAAATCCGCACGATTCAACCGCATGGTCCTTATGCTATCGGGGGATTTTGCATGGGAGGAACGATCGCTGTAGAAATGGCTCAGCAACTCACAGCCGCAGGTGAGCAAGTGTGTTTACTTGCTTTAATGTATACTTTCAATTTTTGTCAAGTCCCGCTGTCAGATTTATTTCCCAGTACTCCTAAGTTCATTTGGGAACAGCTTCAGTGTTTAAGACGCAATTTAGCATTGTTACCACTTGCAGCTAAGTTTACTTTTGTTGGAGAGCGAGTAAAAACTGCCCAACACAGATTAATGAGTCGAATTGTCGCTATGAGAGCGATGTCTTCTTTAACTTCATTGCGATCGCTCCAAGAAAAAGCCGCAATTGATTACATTCCCGAATTTTATCCTGGTCGAGCGACGATCATCCGTCCGCGTGTATTTAACTCCAATGAATCTGCAGAAGCGAGTTGGGATGGTGTTTTTGGGGAAGTTGAAGTGAAAGAGTTACCTGTTTATCCCGGTGCGATGTTGCTGGAACCTTTTGTCAGCGATTTAGCGACGCAGTTAAAGATTTGTTTACAAACCAAGCAGGAGATTTAGATGTTGTTACTAGTGGGTGCAGTGTATAGCGTTGTGGTATTTGCTGTGAATGCTTTTTTAACAATTCCGTTTTCTAGTTGGTTAGCACGGCGATTAGGAGCGATCGACCAGCCCGGTGAACACAAAATCCACGCCCAGCCAACTCCGCGATTAGGTGGTGTGGGAATTATTATTGGTTTTATCCTCGCTGTCAGCTTATTAGTACCTTTGTTAGCTATTTTTGACACACTGGATATTTCCACTCTACTTAACAGTCAGCTAATAATTTGCTTCTCTTTACTTCTTGCGATCGCTACAGTTGGCATCTTAGATGACATTTACAATCAAAAAGCCTGGGTAAAATTTATCCTCGAAGGGATCATCGCCACAATCTTAATCTTCACTCTGGGTGGGTTTCATGGTTGGATAATTGCCATCATCGCTTGGTTTGCGATCGTCGGTTTAATTAATGGTTATAACTTTTTAGATGGTATAGACGGTCTAGCTGCTGGTGTAGCTATTGTCCATCTGATGACTTTAGCCGCGTTGTTTGCGCTGACCTCAAATCAGTTGTTAGCGATCGTGGCGATGACATTAGCGATCGCGACCTTAGGATTTCTGCGCTATAACTGGCCACCCGCAAGCATTTTTATGGGAGATACAGGTAGTTTATCTTTAGGATTTGTAATTTCTGCTCTTTCTCTGATGTTAGTCATCCAAGAAAACTTTTCCGCCCGATCAATTTTGGCAGTAATTTTAGCCGCCAGTTTACCTTTAGGAGATTTGAGCTTAACTTTTCTCCGCCGTTTGCTAAGCGGTAAGCCACTATTTAGTGCTGACCGTGGACATTATTACGACCAAATGACCATCACAGGAGGTATCTCAAAACTTGATACAATGCGTCTATCAATACTTATTGCTCTCAGTGTCGGCATATTGAGTGTGAGCGCTTTTACTTTACCAACGTCCTTAAATCTCTACCCCTTCGTTATTGGTGCGCTGATATTAATGTTAGCCACTCGCTACTTTAAGATTTCTTTACAGTAATGTACTCGCATGATGTTCTTGAATCGTCTGCTCAGCAATGTATATTAATCGCTCGGTTTTGACTCGTGATTGATAAGAAAGTGAACCAGATGTAATTGGTGATGCGTGGGATGTTTTAGAAAAAATGGCGGGAACTGTTGAAGCGCCACCTGATGGGTCGAGCGAGCACGATCATTATTTGTATGGTACGCACCCGGTGTACTAGTCCAATTTGAGAACTGTCACACTCAAAATAATGTAAGTAGATACTTGCATGTTAAAGAATAAGTTTATCTACAACAAGGGTTATGATTACTTTTAAATAAAATTGATTAAACTCAGCATTACCCATTATTTAATAGTTAGATTCAAGTACTGGCACAGTATGTTGTCTATATCTTACTGAATTTTATATATTGATATCTGACACCAAAGCAGGAAAATAAATTATGCTTTTGAAACACGCTCGCCTAACTGCTATTGTCGGACTGTCTTTAATAGTAAGTACTTTTTTGGTTTTTACTCGTACAAGAGCTTCCGTTAACTCAAATCCTTTAACTATAGATTTCACAGAAAAGGCAATAAATTCAAATTCGGTGATAATACAAGATAATAATGTAAAGAATTCTCTGGCTTTGATTCAAAAGTTGAGTTTCTATATCCACACATCAAATGAAGGTCAATATAGCATTGACCCTGAAATTAAAAACCGTTTAAGCGTCAAAGATACTGCAAAATTGGAGAAATTTGTCGCATTTATTAATACTTTACCACTAAATGAACGACAACAACATTTAATAACACCGGATATTGACAGAAATAGAGCAACAATTGCCAAGGAGATAACGGCGGTATCGCGGAATATCGGTATGACCATTACCCCCGATAGATGCGTGCTTTTAGGCTACTGGGGACAATTCCGGGGAGAGTGGAAGACTTGGAAATGCTATCTGATCATCCTTCAGTCGAATGAACCGGGCGCATACGGTTTAGTGGCATTGAGTTGAAACTTAGCGTGCAATGCACACCGGGAAGTGCCTCAAGCATTAGGTACTGAGGCGATTGTAGCACAGTGTATTTTGAGAACCACTATCAAATTCACCATAGAAACTGAATTAGAAGACGACGGCAGAATCATTGCCGAAGTGACCGAACTACCTGGCGTGTTGGTCTATGGACAAACCGAGGCCGACGTGATCGCCAAAGCGCAAGCATTAGCACTGCGCGTCCTGGCAGATCAGGTGGAACACGGAGAAGCCGCCCCGGCTTTATTGGATGCCTTTTTTGCGGCGGTTGCATGAGCCAGTGGCCTTCCACAAAAGCCAAACGGTTTCTAGCTCTGCCTTGCTGCGTATTGGTTGGAGTCAATCTTAACTCGCATTACGATCGGGAATACTGCTTGTCGGTGCATCTTCACCGATGGCGACAGCTTTGCCGTCTTGCCAGATAACCGCATAATGTCCCAACCGCCGCTTGCGATCAAGGGTTTCGGCAGCAACTTTTTTCAGAGTGTCGAGAATTTTTTGGGTATCTTGAGAGAATTGATTCATAGTCCAGCCTGTTGTGTAAGGAGATTGAAGAGGGTGCGCTCGATAATTGTGCGTTCTTCCCGCTGTTGGACGAATACGAGTTCGGGAGTTTCACCGCCATTCATCAAACAGCGAGTGCGATCTGCTTTCAGGCTAAATTCCGTCAGCAGATTCTGCAAGCTTCGGGGAAATCGGCGTTCGATGTCTGATTCAGAAATATTATGTCCTCCGTGAGCGACTCGTTCTGCTACGCGCATTTTGGAAATCTCGACGTTCGGAAGGGCTAAGTAGATGAGTTCTACTTGCCAACCGTCTGCCTGCAATTTATCGATGAGTTTTAAATAGCTGCGCCCTGAAAGGGTTGTTTCAAAAGCAAAATTCTGACGGCTTTGGATACGCTTCTCAATTTCCTGGAGGAACAGGCGGCTAGCAGTAACGAGTGCTGTTTCAGGCGCAAGAGGTGATAGTCCAGCCGCGATCGCGTCGGCATTAATAAAATTGCGACAGTTGGCGACTTGGGGTAAGTACTGCAAAGCAAAAGTAGTCTTCCCTGCACCGTTGGGTCCGGCGATGATCCAGCAAGTGGGAGAAGTTGATGAGGTCATGCTAGCCGCGTCCTCCCAGTAAGTTATTTTTTAAACGCAGAGGAGCGCCAAGGTGTTGCGAAGGGTCGCAGAGAGTTCTCCGCGTTCCTCGGCGTTTCCTCCACGCAACTCTCTGCGTTTAAAGCTCTTCTAACCTAAGCCAAAAGCTGCACCAATAGAGCGTCCGATATTTTGCGGATTCATCGCATCGATCGCTGCAGTCGGTTCATAACCGCAATGTACCATGCAATCAGCACACTTAGGATTACCGCTGGCGCGACCGTATTTACTCCAGTCGGTTTGGTCTAACAGTTCTTGGAAAGTAGCATAATGACCTTCATTCAAAAGATAGCAAGGTTTTTGCCAACCGAGAACGCTGTAACTAGGCATTCCCCAAGGAGTGCATTCGTAGTCTTTATCCCCAGTCAGAAAATCGAGGAATAACGGGCTATTATCAAAGTTCCACTTTTTCTGACCTTTTTTCCAAGGATTGAGAATTTGGCGGAACAAAGCGCGAGTCTGTTCACGTTTAAGGAAATGATCTTGATCCGGTGCCCATTCATAACTATAACCAGGAGAAATCGTCATTCCGTCAATATTTAACTCAGTCAAGAAGTCGAAAAATTTCTGCATTTCTTGAGGATCGGCACCCTCGAAAATGGTCGTGCTGGTACTGACGCGAAATCCTTGAGCTTTAGCTGCGCGAATTGCTTTCACCGCAATTTCAAACACGCCTTTGCGATCAACACATTTATCATGCAATTCCTGCAAACCATCTAAATGTACTTGAAAAGTTAGGTAAGGAGAAGGTTGAAACTTGTGTAAGCTCTTTTCTAATAACAAGCCATTAGTACACAAGTGAATAAACTTTTTGCGTTCCACTAAACCCCGGACAATCTCATCAATTTGAGGATGTAATAGTGGTTCTCCACCCGGTATCGATACCATCGGTACACCGCACTCTTCAACTGCAGCAAAACACTGTTCAGGAGTCATGTTTTGCTTTAAAACTTCTACTGGATGCTGAATTTTACCGCAACCAGAACAAGCTAGATTACAGCGAAATAAAGGCTCCAACATTAAAAGTAGCGGAAAGCGTTTACGCCCTTTCAAACGCTGAGTTACTAAATACTTACCAACTTCTATAGTTTCTAGAAATGAAATTGCCATTGTCACCACTCCCGTGTATATAAAACCACCACTTTAATTGGTTCGTAGTTGCGCGGTATTCGCCACGCCCAACCTTTTTCGTAGCCAGCACCACTCCTAATCTTTAACATATCCATGAGATTGAAACCAATCCACAGCATCTTTCAGCGCTACCGAGACAGAAGACTGCGGTAGCCCTAACTCTCGCACCGCCTTAGATGCGTCGTAATACATATACTGCTTAGCCATCCGCACACCATCCAAAGGAACAGAAGGCGGCTTCCCGAGGGGCGCAAGAACTCTCTCATCGATCCAAGCAACAGTCAGAGGAATCCAAGGTGCGATCGCTCGTTGTGGTGCGCTCAAACCTGTAATCTGAGATAATTGGTCAAGTAATTGTTTCATCGTCCAATTTTGGTTTCCTAAGATGTAGCGATCGCCCGACTTTCCCTTCAGCAATGCCAACAAATGTCCTTCCACCACATCCCGGACATCGATAAAATTCATCCCGGTCTCTAAATAAGTTGGCATTCCTCGGCGCAAAAACCGTAACACCATATCACCTGTAGGTGTTGGTTTAATATCCATCGGACCAATCGGCGTACTTGGATTTACCACAACTACATCCTGACCCATCGCCGCTGCTTGCATTACTTCTTGTTCCGCCAAAAACTTCGATTTTTTATAATGCCCAACTAATTTTTCCACAGGACTTTGATAAGATTCATCAACTACCTCACCACTAATACCCGCCCCAATCGCCGCCACAGAACTTGTATAAACAGTCCGCTCAATCCCTGCTTTGCGAGCACTTAAAAGCACATTGCGCGTACCGAGAACATTGTGATGATAAAGCGCCTCAGCATCCGCCTGCCAGAGAGAATAAAGAGCAGCTACATGAAACAGATATTGACAACCTGCCATCAGAGATGCTATCTCCGGGTCATTTAAATCGCCTTTGACAATTTCCACCTCCAGACCTTGCAAATTGTCCAAATTGCTACCATCACGTACCAAAGCCTTTACGGCATAGCCCTTGTGTAGCAGTAACCTTACCAGATTCGCCCCGACAAAACCCGTACCACCTGTAACAAAAACCTGCATCAACCGTTCCCCCTCTTACCACGCGGAAACCAATCATCCAGCAGAGCATAAACCACAGGTACCACAAGTAAACTCAGAACTGTAGAAGTTACCAAACCACCAGCGATCGCTACTGCCATTGGTGAGCGTAACTCAGAACCAGCACCTAAACCTAAAGCGATTGGTACCATCCCCAGGATAGTGGCTGCAGTGGTCATAATAATTGGTCGTAGACGTATAGGTGCAGCTTGCAAAATCGCCTCCGTGCGACTTAATCCCGATGCGCGTAATTTGTTGATGTAATCTACCAGCAAAATGGCATTTTTGTTACTCAAACCCAGTAAGAAAATAAAACCAATCAGGGAAATCATCCCAAATTCGCTCCCAGTCAGTAACAGCGCCAACATGGCACCAACCAAGGCTAAAGGTAAAGATAAACCAATCACCACCGGATCAATCCAACTACGGAACAGCCAAAACAGCACAACCATAATGCACAAGACAGAAAGACCAATAGTCGGCGCAAAAGTCTTCAAAATCTCATCAATGCGGGCTGAATCCCCGCCTAACTTTAAAGTCACGCCAGGAGGTAGAACTGTTTTCGCAAGGGCTTTCACCTGATCGGTGGCACTACCTAAAGAGAGATTTTTGCCGAGGTTTGCACTGACATAGGCTACCCGGAGGTTATTTTGACGCTCAATCTCAAAAACTGTTCCCGCAGCATTCGCTTCCCCAGTCACAGTGACATCAGCAAATCCCGGTAATTTATCTAGTCGCGTCTTAATTGCCTTAGCGGCTTTGCCTAAAGCTTGAGGATCGTTGCCTTTTAATGCTAGTTGTAGTGGTTTTTGACCACCAGTATCAACAAACTGAATGTCTTCTACACTGGTCGTTACACCTGGAATACTCGGTAAAGCCAAGCGTAATTGATCTTCAAATGCCGCAGTTTTAATTGAGCGATCGCGCTTCAATTTTACGTAAAGCGTACCCTTATTTGGCTCACCTTCACGCGAACCAACCACCGTAAACACCGATTCTACCACCGGAGATTTAAGCACAACGTTATCTAGTCGCTGCGCCACCAAAAGCGAATCATTCAACGGATTAGGGCGATCGGGAGATAAAGGCGAATTATAAACAATATTAAACTCACCGCGATCGAGTTTAGGAATAAAACCCTTAGGAATCAATGGAATTAAACCGATGCCCGCAGCAAAACTCAATACCGCCAACCCAACAACGATGCGACGGTGATTTAAAGCCCAACCGAGTAAATGCCGATAAGCGCGGTCAATACCGAACATCCGGTGCTGATCTTCTCCAGACGAATGTTTTTTGCTCGGTTTTATCCAATAACTAGCGAGTACTGGTGATAAAGTGCGGGCTACTAGCAAAGAAGTTAACATCGCCGCCGAGACAGTAATCCCGAAAGGCTTGAAAAACTGACCTATCACACCACCCATCAAACCAATCGGGAGAAAAACGGCGACAGCAGTAAAAGTCGCAGCCGTAACTGTCAATCCGATTTCATTTGTCGCTGACAGCGCCGCGATGCGCGGTTTCTCGCCATTTTCAACGTGTCGCATGATGTTTTCCACATCCACGATCGCGTCATCCACAATAATCCCAATTACTAAAGCTAATGCCAACAGCGTAATCGTCTCCAAATTGAAGCCGAAAATCGCCATCACAATAAACGTCCCTAACAAAGAAGTCGGAATCGCTAAAGCGGAAATTAACGTCGCCCGCCAGTTCCCTAAAAAAGGAAAAATCACCACTACCGATAAAATAATCGCTTCAATCAACGCATCAATTGTGGAGTTAGTCGCATTCCGGATGTATTCAGCTTGAGTCGCCGCCAAGTTCAGTTGTACGTCTTTTGGCAAGGTTGACTGCAGTTGCTGCACTTGTTTCTCAACCTGACTCACCACCTCCAGTGTATTCGCTGTACCGCGCTTAATTACCTGAAATGCCAGAGCGTTATTACCGTTAAACTGGACTAAAGTTGCTCCTTGAGTAGGAATGGTATTAGCTGTAGCTGATTGTTTTAGCGACGGCGGAGTCGGATCTCCCAATAATACAACTTTGAGGACACCAGGGATTTTAGCGATCTCCGGCATAATCTTAAGTTTGGCTATTTGAGTTAAATCGCTCAGATTTCGCGTAGAACTTTGAATTGCATAACTAATGGCAGATGATTCGTTGAGATTCAGAGGAATAATTTTATAAGACCCGCCAGAAACCAGTTTCACCTGCTTCAGTGCGGATTCTACTTGCCGGGTTGATTCTTCCAGATTTTTCCCGACAACAAAAGATAAACTGATGGCGGTTTGACTGGGATAGGTAGAGGAACGCACGTCTTCTAATCCTTCTAAAGAGCGAAGACGCTGTTCTAAGGGAATAGTAAGCTTGGTTTCTGTATCTAAAGCAGTAGTCAATGGGGCTGAGGCATTCACTACCACTACGGGGAAGGTGACATCTGGGAACAAGGCATATTTCAGAGAACTGAAAGCCAAAAGCCCAGCTACCGTAACAGCAATCCAAAAGCTGATTGTCAGCCAGGAATATTTAATCGCTAGCCGAGAAATATTGAAGCGTTCTCGTACCGATGTCGGGCTATTGGGCTTTAGCATCATGAAATGGGATTGTCACTAAGTGTTGTATTGTATGCTCAAGTATCAGGCTAGATAGAATCTAAGACGACATTAATCATACATTGGACGGAAATTTCACATGAAGATTGGCTCTGAGGCTCATAAGGAATTATTCTGTAAAAGCTTTGTGGAAAGCTACCAAGAGTACGAGCCTCGTCGTTTAGAGTGGCCTCACCTTGACGATGCGGCTTTAGCGCTGATTCGGGGAATTCCTTTTTGGGAACAAGCCCTGGATACGGAACGGGAAGCGGGAGTACTGGTAAACGCTTATGCTAAAACAGTTAATGACCCGATTTTGCGAGAAGCACTATCTCTCCAAGGGTTGGAAGAGTCACGCCACTCCCGACTTATTAAAACATTGATTGACCGCTATGGGATTGAAATGACGGAGCGACCTCCTGTAGAAGTTCCGCAAAACATCGAACAAGCCTTTACAGACTTTGGTTTTGAAGAATGTTTAGATTCTTTCTTTGCCTTTGGACTTTTTGGCATTGCTCGTGAAGCCGCTGTTGTCCCAGAACAAATGTTTACTATCTTCGATCCGATCCTAGACGAAGAAGCTCGACATATTGTGTTTTTTGTCAACTGGTTTACCTATTTGCAAATCCAGCGCGGTCAAGGATTCATCGGTCTCCGCACCACCAAAACCCTTTGGCACTATGGTAAAGCACTCCGCAAACTAGTTGGTGCTTTTAGCGCTGCCGATACTAGTGGTTCTGGTTTCACGGTGACTGGTGCTAGTACTTTTTCTCTAGATGACCTCACACCAGAAAGCTTCATCAACGCCTGTTTGGTGGAAAATCAGCGTCGGATGAGTAAATTCGATCAACGGCTGATGCAACCGCAATTAATGCCTGCAATTACCAACATTGCCTCCCGTGTCTTGCAATTAATCCCTAAACGTAAATCTACGGCGATCCAAAGCGCGAATCTGGGTTAATCAGAGCGCAATCTGGGATTATTTTCATTGTAGAGGTGCTTTTGGTGCCTCTACATTAATTTTTTTGTCTCACGCATCAGCGTAGCGTTAGCGCAGCAAAGCCGTGAGGCGTTAGGTGTTAACCGTTAGTCGCAAAGGCGCTAAGAAATTGCTGATAGATACAATTTTGGTGGCTCGTGGGGCGGAATATCAGGCTGTTTGTCGGGGCTTAAATCGTGTTGCTGGTGGTAAGCCTTCTGTTGTGGCGATCCCTGTGGGGACTAAGCCTTTAGGCAGATTTTTGCGGCAATTGCCATCCATTGGAGATAGAGTGCTAGTAATGGGTTTGTGTGGTAGTTTGCTGCCTGGGTACCAGGTTGGGGAGATCGTTTTATATGAAGATTGTATTTATCCTGAGGCATCAGCTTTAACTCAGCCATGCGATCGCTCTTTAACTGCCCGATTAGAAAAAAAATTGCCGAAAAAATCTTTTGTTAGAGGGTTGACGAGCGATCGCGTGATTTGGTCAGCTACAGAAAAACAAAAGCTTGGTCTTTTGGGTGCGGATGTTGTGGATATGGAAGGATTTGCGGCTTTAGAATTCCTCACTCAAGCTGGGGCATCTGTGGCAATGTTACGTGTCATTAGCGACGATTGCCATCATAACTTACCTGACCTCACTTCAGCTTTTAGTGATGATGGTATTCTTCAGCCTTTACCTTTGGCAATAGCTATGTTTAAGCAACCGCTAGCCGCAACTCGTTTGATTCGCGGTTCTTTGCAAGGACTAAAAGTTTTAGAGCAAGTGACAACTCTGTTATTTTCAGCTTAGCCTGTAGGATAAACGCGTCCTTTCCATGCACCGCCTCGCCCTTGCCAATGACGCAGTGCTGAGTCTAAAGTCATCAAAGTATAAAGAAAACCGATCGCGGGTAAACAGAGTGCGAAAAACGGCGAACATTTATAAAAGCGGATAGTTGGCAAATATGCCAAAGTCATTAACAACCATCCAGCCAAACCTGCTACCGCCAGCGACCAATATCCAGTAAATACGCCAACAACCGCTGCTAAAGGTGGAAGTAGATAAATAATCGTCATCCCAAACAAAGTTCCCAATAAGAGTAAAGGGGAATAATTTAACTGGGTAAAAGCAGTCCGAGCAACCATACCCCAAATTGTCTCTAAAGACGGATATGGACGCAAGCTACAAGTTAAATCACTTAGACCTAACCAAATATTTCCCCCCCGATGATTAAAACCCTTACTCCTCCACTCCCCTACTCCCCCACTCCTCTTCACCGCTTCAGCTAAAGCACAGTCATCAATTAAGGCTTGGCGCACAACTTCAATTCCACCGATTTTGATTAAAGATTCTCGGCGAATTAATATACAACCACCGGCTGCGGCTGCCGTGTAATTACGAGGATCGTTCACCCAGCGAAAAGGGTAAAGTTTTTGGAAGAAAAACACAAAAGCTGGAATTAGCAATTGTTCCCAGAAACTTTCACACCGCAGTCGCACCATTACCGACGCCAAATCTAAATTTTCCTGCTGTGCTTTATCTACCAGTCGGCGCAAATTAGCCACATCATGCTGAATATCCGCATCAGTCAGCAACAAATACTCAGGCGCTAACATCTGGGCTTTTTGAATTCCTTGTTCCATTGCCCAAAGTTTACCCGTCCAACCTGGAGGTAATGTCTCCGCTGCAATCACCTGCAATTGCTCCTCTTTTCCTAACTCAAAAGCAGTACTTTTTGCTACCTGAGTTGTACCATCAGTACTGTGATCGTCTACTAAAAATATTGTAAAAGCACCAGGATAATCTTGGGTTAAGAGCGATCGCAAAGTAATAGGCAACAAATCAGCTTCGTTACGCGCCGGGATGACGGCACAGATGGAGGGAGGGGAGGGGAGGAGTGCGGGAGATTCGACTTCTAATATTTGGTCTGTGCGCCAAAATTGACCGCGCCAAGTTAGTAAAAATAGCCAAATGATTAAAGAGAGGAGTGTTAGTCCTAATTCAATTTGATGCATATGCCCTCTTGTCAATTCTCGATGTTCAGAACAAAATACAAAGACTGATGTTGTCGAGGATTTCCTCGATGCTGCCAGGAATCAGAATGTGGTTGAGATTTGAGGATTATTACATGCAAACTCAAGACAAAGTCATAACAGATAAAGTTGCCACAGCGATCGCAGCTAGTCAAAACTATCTACTCTCTACTCAAAATTCTGCTGGTTACTGGTGGGCAGAATTAGAATCTAACGTCACAATTACAGCGGAAGTTGTTCTCCTGCACAAAATTTGGGGAACCGACCGAGAAAGACCTTTACATAAAGTTGAATTTTACCTGCGTTCTCAACAACGCGATCATGGTGGCTGGGAACTCTTCTACGGTGATGGCGGAGAACTCAGTACAACAGTTGAAGCTTACATGGCACTGAAGTTGCTAGGTGTATCTGAGATTGAGCCGGCAATGGTGAAAGCACGGCAATTTATCTTAGCGCGGGGTGGAATTAGTAAGACACGGATTTTTACCAAACTGCACCTCGCCCTTCTAGGATGTTACGACTGGCGGGGGATACCTTCACTACCGCCGTGGATCATGTTTTTGCCGACAACTTTGCCGGTAAATATTTATGAAATGTCAAGCTGGGCAAGATCGAGCACTGTACCGCTGCTAATTGTCTGCGATCGCAAACCGATCTATCGGATGAACCCAGTATTCAACTTAAACGAACTATATACCGAAGGACGCGATAGCGCCCAATTTGCCTTACCTAGCAACGGTGACTGGTCAGATATATTTATCACCCTCGACAACGGTTTCAAACTCGCCGAAACCCTCAACCTAGTCCCCTTCCGTAGCGAAGGCATCAAAGCCGCCGAAGAGTGGATTCTAGAACGTCAAGAAACCTCAGGCGATTGGGGCGGAATCATCCCCGCAATGTTAAACTCAATGCTTGCTTTGCGCTGTTTAGACTACAGCACTTCCGACCCGATAGTCCACCGTGGTATGCAAGCAATTGATAACTTTGCGATTGAAACAACCGACAGTTACCGCATTCAACCTTGCATTTCCCCAGTATGGGATACAGCGTGGGTGATGCGAGCACTAGTAGAATCCGGCTTACAAAAAGATCACCCAGCAGTCGTGAAAGCCGGAGAATGGCTAATCAGCAAACAGATTTTAAATCCCGGCGACTGGTCAGTCAAAAACACCCAAGGAAAACCAGGCGCGTGGGCATTTGAATTTGAAAATCGCTTTTATCCTGATGTCGATGACTCAGCCGTGGTCGTCATGGCATTAGAATTAGTGAAACTACCCAAAGAAACCCTAAAATCCACAGCCATGACCCGTGCTGTAGACTGGATCGCCACCATGCAGTGTAAACCAGGAGGCTGGGCAGCATTCGATCTCGACAACGATCAAGAATGGCTCAATGCTATCCCCTATGGCGATTTAAAAGCCATGATCGACCCCAACACTGCTGACGTCACAGCACGAGTATTAGAAATGCTCGGTGAATGTAATTTAAAGATCGATACATATAACTTAGAACGAGCTTTAACCTACCTCATCAACGAACAAGAAACCGAAGGTTGTTGGTTTGGTCGGTGGGGAGTCAACTACATATATGGTACCAGCGGCGCTATTTCCGCCCTAGCCCTCATAGATCCGCAAAAATATAAACACAGTATAGACCGAGGTGCAACTTGGTTAATAAGCTGTCAAAATCCAGATGGTGGATGGGGAGAAACATGCCGTAGCTATGACGACCCCAGCCTTAAAGGAAAAGGAATCAGTACCGCATCACAAACAGGGTGGGCATTAATCGGCTTAATCGCCGCCGGTAAAGCAGTTGACGCCATTGAAAGCGGAATCAACTACCTCCTAACAACCCAAAAACCGGATGGTACATGGGATGAATCCGAATTTACAGGTACAGGCTTCCCCGGTCACTTTTATCTGAAATATCATATGTATCAACAATACTTTCCTTTAATCGCGCTTGGTCGCTGGGCGAGGAGGATCTTTTAACGCGGAGGAACGCGGAGGTAACGCAGAGGAACGCAGAGATTTCTCCGCGTTCCTCCGCGCGACCTCTGCGAAGAACTCCGCGTTTCACTAATTAGAACCGGGACCCGCAGATCGAATCTACTATTGCCGCCGGACGATTGTTATTTCGCTCTCGGCATAGTAAAATCTGTGCCAGATGTTGTTGATAGTAGTATTGATGGGCAAACCAGCCGATTGGTGCGCCAGCGATCGCTCCAATCACTATCCCTGTGATTAGGCTGGAAACAAGGTGCTTTCTTTTGATAGTATTTTCTCTAGGGAGCGTTTCATGTCCAACCATAAAATTTATTCTAATTGCTTACTTTTATTAGAAAAGCAGAATTATTTAAAGTTGGCTTCCTGCTAGATGCTTATTTCTTTGGTAATAGCTACAATTCTTCATCTGAAAATTATATGAGTATTCGTGTTCCTGTGGCGTTGACAATTGCTGGCTCGGATAGCGGCGGCGGTGCGGGGATTCAAGCTGATTTACGGACTTTTGCTTTTCACTGTGTTCATGGTACTAGTGCGATTACTTGTGTTACAGCTCAAAATACTTTGGGTGTGAGGCGGGTTGATGCGATGTCTGTTGCTGCTGTGGTGGCGCAAATTCAGGCGGTGGTTGAGGATATTGGTGTCCAAGCTGCGAAAACGGGGATGTTACTTAATCGAGAAATTATTATTGCTGTCTCTCAAGAGGTGGCGGCTTTACAAATTCAGAATTTGGTGGTCGATCCGGTGATGGTGTCGCGGACTGGTGCTCAATTAATTGATGATGATGCGGTGAAGAGTCTGCGGGAAATGCTGATTCCGCAAGCTGCTATTGTGACGCCGAATCGTTATGAAGCTCAGATTTTGACGGGTTTGCAGATGGATTCTTTGGATGATATGCGTTCATGTGCTCAAATAATTCAGCGTGATTTGGGTGCGAAGTCGGTTTTGGTGAAGGGTGGAGGAATGTCTGGCGGTTTGCGCGGTGTTGATGTTTGGTTTGATGGTGAACACTGGGAAACTTTACAGACTGAGGTGGTGGATACAAAAAATACTCATGGTACTGGTTGTACACTAGCAGCAGCGATCGCCGCTAATCTAGCATTGGGAAATGATTTGCTGACAGCAGTGCGTCAAGCCAAACGTTACGTTACTAGTGCGTTAACTCACTCTTTGGATATTGGTCAAGGTCAAGGTCCTGTAGGTCACTTTTTTCCCTTGTTGGCTTCAGGCGGGGATTTATCGTTAAATCCAGTTTCGTGAACTAAATTAGGCAATTTTTGCGCCGCAGATCGACTATTCTTGGGCATACATTCAACTTTCTATTTTGGGGAACCTATGCGAACAACCACATCTTCTAGTCAACAAAATCAGCCAAACAGACCACCACAAGCTCAACCACCGTCAGTACCACTCTCGGTTTACCGTCAATTAGCGGCGGAGTTGCAAACAACTAAGGCTAAGTTGGAGTCGCTGAATGTTCAAACAGATCAGCTATCTCAGGAAAATCGGCAGTTACGACAAGAAATTGAGCAAGCAGTACAGTGTGTATTGCGTTTGCAGAAAACAGTCAATGTTCCTTCCGCTAATAGCTATCAGCCTCCGAGTCCTAGTTTTCACGTCGATACCAATCGTCGGAAAAAACCACCCGTAGAACCAGATAAGGCATATTATCAGCCTACGCCTGTTGTCGAGGTCGAAACTTTTGACCATCCAGAAGAGATACTCTTTACCGAAGAACAGGAAGTCAGTTATCGTTACTCTGCGAATGAGCCTTCCGGATCTGTTAATCGTCTTTGGGTAATGCTGGCAATATTTTTGGTGATGATTTCCGCTTTTGGTGCTGGATTTTTAGTTATCCGCCCACTTTTACAGCGCAGTCGCTAAGTAATTGATTACACAAGTGTTACGCGTAGACGCCAAAAAGTATCCGTAAATAAGCCGGATCAATGAGCGTAACTACTCAAAAATTTTGGCGATTAGAAAAATAAGGTAACATACCTTACACTATAAAGTTTTAGATAGTGCTGGCTAGAGTGTCGTGTATGTTATCTGATTATATATATATGTGACTGGGAAGACTTAAGGAGATAAGAAATTGAAGAAGGTAGAAGCGATTATCCGTCCTTTCAAGCTAGACGAAGTAAAAATCGCCTTAGTTAATGCTGGTATTGTCGGCATGACCGTTTCCGAAGTTCGGGGATTTGGTCGCCAGAAAGGTCAAACTGAACGCTATCGCGGTTCGGAATACACTGTTGAGTTTCTCCAAAAACTAAAGGTAGAAATTGTTGTTGAGGATAGCCAAGTTGATATGGTGGTGGACAAGGTGATTGCTGCTGCCCGTACAGGTGAGATCGGCGATGGTAAAATTTTCATCTCTCCCGTCGATCAAGTTATTCGGATTCGGACTGGAGAAAAGAATCTAGAAGCAGTTTAAAGAATTCATAATTCTGAATTTAGAATTCTGAGTTCAGTAAATTGTGGTAGTAAAGCTGCAAATGCTTTGCCGCGATGGCTAATTGAGCGTTTTGCTTCTTTTGTCATCTCGGCAAACGTTAATTGCGCTTCCGGAACATAAAAAATGGGATCGTAACCAAAGCCACCAGTACCCCGAGGTGCGTAAAGAATTTCTCCAGGGCAAATACCAACAGATTGTAAAACGATCGCTCCATCTGGTCGCGCGATCGCCACCTCACAAACAAATTGCGCTTGTCGCTGTGTCTCGTTTCCTAATTCTTTAAGCAATCTCGCAATCCGTTCGGGGTCAGTTTGACCGTAACGGGCTGAATATACTCCTGGTGCGCCGTTGAGGGCATCGACTTGCAATCCAGAATCATCCGCAATCGCCCATTGACCCAACGCAAGGGCAACTACACTCGCTTTGAGGCAAGCATTAGCAGCGAATGTATCGCCGGTCTCTTCTACATCTAATTCCTCTGGCTTGAGGGTTAATTCCCAATTTGAGCCAGCTAGGTAAGCTTGCATTTCTCGGAGTTTGCCTGGGTTACTTGTCGCGACAACGAGTGAGTTCATAGGGAGAGGGGGGATAGGGAGAGGGGGGGAGAAATCTCCACTTCCCTCAGTTAGAGTACTTGGATGACTCTTTGATCCCACTCATTTTACCCTGCCCAGTCCTTTGCCCAAGCCAAAGTTTGATGTACTTGCTTGAGGGTGGGGGCTTCGCAATAGAGACGTAATACGGGTTCAGTACCGCTAAAACGAATCATTAACCAACTGTTGTCGGCTAGGCGGTATTTGTAGCCGTCGATTGTTTGGCAATCAATTACTTGCTGTCCGGCAATTTCGGTTAAAGGTGTATTTTGGAGTTGAGCTAGAAGGCGCGATCGCACTTCCATACTTGCTAAAGGTAAGTCTATGCGATCGTAGGCGGAGAAGCAGTTTGTTTGCTCCTGTAGGCGGTGGTAATAGTCGCTTAAGTCCATACCTGACGATACAATCGCTTCGAGGACATACAGCGCTGATAAGAGGGCATCTCTTTCGGGAATGTGAGTTCCGTAGCCGATGCCGCCGGATTCTTCACCACCAATTAATACTGGTGCTGATAACATGCGATCGGCTATGTATTTATAGCCAATTGGGGTTTCAAATACTGACAGATTGTGTAATTTGGCGACCAGAGGAATTAAGTCAGAACCACTGACTGTTTTCACGACTTCTCCGCCATATCCGCGCCGCACAGATAGGTGATCGATCAGGATGGGGATTAAGATTTGTGAAGAAAGAAAGTTACCTGAACCATCGACAGCGGCAATGCGATCGCTATCGCCATCAAATACCAAGCCTACAGATAAGCCGTTGGGATGATCTTGGCGATGAGTTCGCATCACCCGGAACAGACGGGAAAGATATTTTGGTAAAGGTTCTGGTGCGCCACCACCAAATAATGGATCGCGATTACTATTGATTTCTTGGACGCGTGAACCTAGTAGTCGCATTAGTCCGCCCGCTGCAGCACCGTGCATCACATCGGCAAATAAGGTGAGTTTGCCGTCTGCTATTGCCTGACGAATTGGTGCAAGATCGACTTTGCTTTCTAAAACTTCACAGTAACTTGGCCAAGGATCGAACATTTGTAGAGTCGCTTGTGTCTCTACGGGTGATAATTCCTCAGATAATAATGCTTCTATTTGCTTTGTCACTTCTGCTGGTACTGACCCACCAAAAGCACCCTTAACTTTTAATCCTAAATAAGAACCAGGATTATGACTTGCTGTAATTACTAAAGCGCCTAGTGCATTTTGCTGCTTGACTGCCCAGCTAAAAGCTGGAGTGGGGGCATAATCTTCGCTTAGTAGCACATCAAAACCGGCTTTGGTGACGGCATTAGCGGCGGTACGGGCAAATTCTTCTGCCATGAATCTTCGGTCGTGACCGATGATGATGGTGCGGTTTTCCGCTGTATCACCATATGTATCTAACAGTACTTTAGCGGCGATTGGCGCGACTAGGGCTAGACGATCAAAAGTGAAATCATCGCCTATCACGCCTCGCCAGCCGTCTGTACCAAACTTGATCGAGTTACCGGCAACTGGCATTGAAGTATCCTAAATTCCTAAGGGTGGATTCTAGCATTTACAACCAAAAAACGGAAAAATCATTGACTGCGGTCAGTAACTGCATCCAAAGCTAAATTTCATGTGTTCTGGCTTCACGCATTACATTAGGCGCAAGTATTCAAGACACAGTGTGTATTTATACTTTTCCTAATTCTTCAGTCATAACTCCTCACCGGAAAAATATCTAGAGTTAATTGCACTTGACACAGACAATTTTCCACTCATTGTGTGACGGATAACAATTCAATAATATTGTTAGCTGTGAAAAATATTATTTGTGTACAACTGAACCGGGAACTCAAATCATTTTTATCAGTCATGTGATTGAGACTCTGAATGTAAAGTGGTGGATATTTTTCCACTTTTTTGATAAATCCTCAATAAACTACTAGAGCTTTCGCCGATTTTAGTAACTTTATACACATTTTTGTACGCTAGGTTAAGCGTGTAGTCACTTAACTTCAACGCTAATTTAAATAATAAAGTATTCACTTATACAAACTAACAGGAATAAAGAATCTGCAATTGTCAGGTGAACGCCGAAAATGTGGATCTTTATAAGAGATTAAACTGAATGAGGAAAAAACACAAACTTACTAGTTTTGACTCACAAAATCCGTGGCTATCAAACCACGTTACGGAATCAGAAGACAAAAGATATCGACATCGCCGGTTAGAAGAAAATCTCGATGCTCGCACTTCGGCAATCAATGAGTTACAATTAATAGTCTATGAAGCTCATGAAGATGCTCGACAAAGATTGCGACAGTTAGTAGGTATTTCTTTAGACCCACTCGATCCGTTCGCAGCGGACGAAAGTGATTATCCGGTCGAGGAATATCCGAAATTTCTGAATATTCAAGCGCTAAAAGGTTGCTTTGGCGAGATATTCGCGGGAATTGTGGCTGAGAATTTTCCGATTCTAGGCGAGAACTGGGAAGTACCAGCTTATTTATTCCGGTTTCATCTAGCTGCATTCCAGCAGTTAGAAATGTTGCGTCAAACAAACGGTCGCGCCGGTCAAATCCCCGGACGGACTGGTGATGATTGTGTTGCTTTTCAACGCAATAGTCAAGGTAAAATCATGCGATCGCTGATTTGCGAAGCCAAATGTACCTATAGACACGATTCGACGATGATCGCCGAAGCTCATGAAAAGGCGAGTGCGGCAAATTTGACACCCATCGATTTGACTCAATTGATTGAAATCCTCAGTGATGATGATGACGCTGAGGCTGTTGGCTGGGTAAAATCTTTAAGAGAACTGTTATTTCGCACTAATTTGCCGGAAAATTATGAGCGCTGTGATTTGGTAAGTTATATTTGTGGTTTACCACCAGTACGGGAAACTACTGAATTGATTCCGCGCCACAGACCTCATCCGAAATATACAGCTAACCGCCGACTGGAGTCTGTAGAAATCCATCTTTATGATGTTGAAGGTTTAGTCGCTGAAGCTTATAAAAAAGAAGATGAATTAATAGAGACAGATGATAGTGTGTTGCTACAATGGCAACAGGTTATTGCCAAGATCCCAAAAACACCAGAGGTTTTAATTAAGCATTGTCGCTTACTCGCCTTTGATGGTCAGACTGCTATTCTTGGTGTCGATTCGCTAGCTCAATTCCGGGAAGTACTCCGCTTAGATAGCAAAATAAAAGATGCTTTCACGGAATCTGGTTTATTTGAGCTAAAAGAAGAAGGCAAAAAAGTTAACGTTAAATTAAAAGTCGTAGCTTAAATATCCCTAATTCCTAATCGTAAGATGGCTCAACCCAGTAGCGAAACCCTTAATTTAGCATCAGCACTGATCGAAAACTTGGCTAGTCAAACTCTAACGCCATCTTTTGCCAAGCTTTATAGTCAGTACACTAGACTGCGCGAACACCAACCGGGAATATCTGGTTGGACGCCAGATGAAGCTTTATCTCGCTTAAACGATGTAATGCGGCTGATTGAGGCAGCATTTATACATAAAGAAGTTAGAGATGAGCGCTTTCGCGAGGGGATGCGCCGAGCTGGAGAATTGTTAGAGTGGCTATCATTACCGGAGTTAAATCCGCAAAACCTACCAATTCGACTGTTAGCCGCCGCTGCTTATCAGTTAGCGGGTTATCCAGCAAGATCTTTAGGTTTGTTGCAAGAAGATACAACGACAGGAGTGGAATCAAGAATTCTGCGCTCTTTACTGCAAGCAGATTTCCCTGGTTTATACGAAGGATTGACTAAGTACTGGGCAAAAAAAGCATCGTCAACTACATTAGTTGAGACAAATACATCAACCCAATTTCAGCACTTAATTGTTGCCGAAACCGCTAGTTCCCTGGGAGTTTTATGTGCAGAAATGCGCTGGGGGAATGAATCGCGGTTGGGGAAAGCGATCACTAAACTAGAAACTGTGGGAAAAGTTCTAGTTCATGGAACTGACCCTTATTCTTGGATGTTAGCTAAATTGTGTGCCAAAGTGGCGACTGTGTATGTAGAAAGTTCGATGCGCCAGCATCTACAACCACTTTCACAACCCGCAACCCCGATGGGTCAAGAGGTATTTGAGCGTTATTTACGGCGTAACTATCAAACAGGTAAAGCCTTAGCTTGGCAATCACAAGTAATTGGTATTGAACGTCTGATTAATCCCACTGCTTCCTTTGCACTCTGCACACCCACAGGAAGCGGTAAAACTACCGTCGCCGAAATTGCAATTTTACAAAGTTTATTTCTCGCCCCACGCGAACAATCCACAACCCAACCACTGATAATTTATTTAGTCCCAACGAAAGCCTTAGCAACAGAAGTAGAAGCAAAATTATCACGGGTGATGCGTTACGCGACAAATCGCCAAGTCACAGTCACGGCTTTATATGGCGGTACAGATTGGGGACCAACGGATGTCTGGCTAACTGCGACCGAAGCGGCAGTTTTAATTTGTACGTATGAAAAAGCGGAAGCTTTGATGAAATTTTTAGGACCGCTGTTTATGCGCCGAGTGCCATTAGTGGTAATTGACGAAGCGCATACAGTGGAATTTGATGGCGATAAAAATTCTTTACAACAAGCAGAAAGCCGAAATTTACGCTTAGAGGCTTTAGGCGCAAGGTTATTTACTTATATTGAACAAAACCACAGTCGAGTAATTGCGCTTTCTGCAGTAGCTGCTCAAGGAGAAGAAGCACTAGCTAGTTGGGTGGCGAGTGAAGCGCAAATGAGTCCAGCGGTCACAGATTATCGCAGCACTAGGCAATTAATTGGGCGATTAGAATGTTTGCCAGAAAGAGGATTTGAAATTCGTTATGACTTACTAGATGGTGCGAAATTACAATCTCCTGAGGGTGATGATACACCGTTCTTGATGGCTCCTTTTCCCAACTATCCACCGGCGGGTGCATTAGAAACAGATAGTCCCAGAAAACGATTGCGACCCTACCTTTTTTGGGCAGCGATGCATTTAGCTGCACCGAATGCAAGTGGACAGCAACATGCAGTTTTGATTTCTATCGCCCAGCAAATTGGCGG
>JBBQRU010000010.1:0-61074 GCA_038214545.1 Cyanophyceae cyanobacterium
GGTTCTACCGTTCCTTTTATGTTAGTTAGACCCAGGATTAGGCTGAAAGTCTTATAGGGTAAGGTTTTTGCTCTTATTTCAAACATCTTTCGGCTATTTTTCGACAAAAGGCTTGCTGGGCAAGGCTTCCGGGAGTTTTAAATCCTGTTTTGCATAACGGGTACGGTAGAACCAAATAATATTGCAAATTTCTGAGTTTTTAGATTTTTCAATGGTCAAAATTCCAGCAAGCAGAAAATCTGAATTTTCACCTTTTAGCTATTGCAACACAGGCAAAGCGAGACTAAAGGTTTTGCTCAAATGCTTCACCTAAATTTCTCTGAGACATACTTGCTCGTAACGTTTACCGGCACTTTCCCAGGTGTATTCTGTCTCTACGAGTATTCTGGCATTGCGAGATAATTCAGTTCGCAATTCTGGGCGCTCCCATAGCTGACTAATGGCGGTAATATACTCGGTTGGTTGATTGGCGCGTAAGGCTCTAGGTGGGACATCTATTGCTAGACCTTCTAAACCGCGATCGCTCCCAACAACGGGAACACCAGCCGCCATCGCTTCTAAAGTTTTATTCTTGATGCCAAAACCAGTCCGGAGAGGGACGACACAAATAGTAGATTGATGGAGATATTCGACCATTGACGGTACGCGACCAGTGACTACCACTCCTGGAGAATCTTGTAGTTGCAGTATTTCTGGTGTTGGTTTCGCACCAACAATGTTAAAAGTGGCTTGAGGATAGCGTTCCCGGACGAGGGGGAATACTTCTCTGGCAAAAAACTTGGCTGCATCTATATTATGGGAAGCGTCCATCGCGCCGACAAAGATTAACTGATATCCGTTGGGATCGTGGGTGCGATAGGGGAATAAATCTAGGTCTACGCCGTTGGGAATGACGGAAATTTCAAGATCGGGACGGAGTTGGCGGAATTCTTGGCGATCTTCTGGGGTGGTGACGACAATGTTAGCGAATTTAGCGCAATAACGTTTTTCATAACGCGCTAGTACTAAAGACAAATATAAGCGATCGCGTAGGGCATTAGGTGAAGCACCCATATTTAAATGGTCGCGAATCCAGCCATAAACCGAACTATGCACATCCACCACCGTATTTACACTGTGGCGAAATTCTGGACGCACATAAATTTCATTCACACTATGTTCGCAAGTAATGACATCGCATTTTTTATCTTGGACATAACGATCTACTAAAGCTTGAATTTCTGGCGCATAACGATGTAAAACATTAGGAGGAGTTGCCTTAATCACCGACTCAGCAAAGCGTCCGGCTTTTGCGAACAATCCCCCTCTTTGAGTAGGTTCTGGAGGTAAAGGAAAAATTATTAGTTCTTGTACCCACTTACGTAATTCTGCTACTTCCTCGTCAGAAACCCCTGAATGCTGTTGCGTCACTAAAGTCACGTCATGATGCTGCTGAAGATATTTCAGTAAATTAAAAGTTCTAATTTCCGTACCACCGCGACTAGGAGGATAGGGAAAGGTGGACGATAGCATCAGCATCCGCATATAATTTTCTTGATCCTTGAAGTTACTGATATATTTTTCTGCTCTAATATAACTAAAGAAATGAGTAACAATCCATTTTTGTCTATTATTACTGCCACACGCGGAAATTTCACTGATTATTGGTTAGAGCAATTATTGAAAATTCGGGGAAATATCCAATTTATTTTAGTTTATCCTCCTGGAGCAACAATTAAACCAATTGACGATCGCCGCATCCAAACCTTAATCAGTCCTTACAAGGGTGAAGTGATGCAACGGTTTTTAGGGTTACTCAATGCCACTGGTGATTATGTGATGGCATTAGATGACGATGATTTTGCTCATCCGGATATTTTAGATTTAACTCAAAGATATTTTCAGATATTTCCGGAAAGTTGGGTGTTAAGACTGAAAATTCAAAATATTGACGATGATGATGAAGCGCGGATTCGCCAAGATTGGCAAGCAATTCCAGATGTGGAACAACTTGAGATCTGCAAAAAGACACCAGAAAATCCTTTTCCATTTCAACAAGGTAATTACCAAGGTTTATTAGAAGTGCCAATTAGTCCATTAGATAAGCCTTTAGATATTCGGCATATTATCTTTCCTTGGCAGCAAAGGACAGACCAGAATGGCATTCATTTTGAAAATTTTAATAACAAAGTTTGGAAAAACGAACGAGTTAAACCAGCACTAAATGAGTTGTCTGCAGCTATGAATATTCTGGGTGCTTTGACCTGGGTGCCACCTTGGAGTTTGGATCGATTACTGGGTCTATTTATTCAAGCGAAGTTTTATCAACAAGAGGCAACTATCGGTCACGCTATGCCTCAGCCTGAACAAATTAGATTTATTTACAAAGACCCAGCTTCAAAAGTGCCGAGATTATATTTGGCTGCAGATGTACTGTTAGTTAAATGTTATCCCCAATATGGGTATTTATGGAATCTATTCTTTTGGCAGGTATATACCATACCGAGAATTGTTGGCAAAGGCTTAAAGTTGAAGTTTGGGAATAAGGCACCCATATCTCCAAAATGAGGTTCGTAGTTGCGCTTTAGCGCATTAGATCTAGTGCGCTAAAGCGCAACTACAAACCTTGAGACAATTTATAATGACTAAATAACACCTGAAAAAGTGTGAAATTGAAGAAACTCAACTAAATGAAATCTGCGACCAAGTATCAATGATAGCTACCATCTTGTCGCTACTGATACCTTGATCTCTTTTGCCATACTTAACTTTAACTCGGGCGATTACATCTTTTAAAGAGTCAAACTCTCTCTTATCGCGTTCTTTTGCCACGCTTTCCGCAAGTTGAACAGCTAATTTATCAGTAAAACCAGCACTTCTTAATCTTAAAACTAATGCAGGTGAACTAAGAGTATTAAATACCTCTAATGGTGAAGACTCTTTTGATTGAGTGTCAAATTCTTTGAACTTCGCTTCTATTTTCTGTTTTTCTTGTATCTGTTCTGTCCGCAACTCATTAAACTGCTTCTCCAAGCGTAACTCAAGATTAGCAATCCGAGATTCTACATTTGTAGTATCAGGTAATGGTTTTACTGGTCTATCAATAGTCTCAGCCCCTCTCAAGGCTGTAGCTTGCTTAAGAATTGTTTCCTCGTTTTTCGGTGAAATTACAAATGCATTAACCATTTCGCCTTGACGAGCATTTTTTTCTTGAGCCCTAGCAGCGGCGTAATATTCACGATCTCCTTCAACTACAGTATAACTTTCTTCACCTGTTACTTTTAAAACTAATGGTCTGATAATCCCCCCGCTTTCGAGAATCATATCAGCAAGGTTTTCTAATTCAGCGTCAGCAAAATTTGAGCGCGGAATATTAGAAGTAATACTTTTAACGTCTACTAAAGCAAAATCAAACATCAATTAATCCTCCATATTATTTAAAACTTCTTCAGCTAAAACCTCAAATTCATTAGCAGCAAGTTGAGCGGCTTGGGTAGCTTTTACATCGGCAAATTTAGCCACAGATTTGGGATCTGGGTATTCTAAGTCTCCTACTTGAATAGTCTGATTCATGCATTCTGATAAAACACTACGATCGTAAATAACTGCTTCCATCAGCGGGATCTCATAACGATCTGAGATGACACTTCTCTGTTTAGGAAAAGTATATTGTAAAAATTTAGCATTAGTTGAAATTTTAGAAGCAAGAACACCGATTATTTTAACTGGTGACTTACCCATCATCTCTCTAGATTCATCAATTTCCTTGAGAAAATTTTTGACTGTTGGTAAACCTTGGTTAGCAAAAGGTTTTAAATCTGAAGGAATTATTAGATAATCAGCCGCAATCAGTGCCACTTGAGCATACAAATCTCTTGAAGGTGGAGTATCAATAATGACAATGTCATATTCAGTTTGAACTTTTTTGAGCTTCGTTACTAATCGACCTTTGATAGCGGCTATTCGATTAAGTTTATCTTGTTGTTCAATTAAATTTATATGCGCCGGAATAACGTCAATTTCTGGACTATTAAAATACTGAGATTGGCGAACAATATCGGGAATAAAGTTGAAGTCTCCTGATTCCAATAAATGATAAACATTTTTATCCTTTAAATTGTCATCTTCTTCAAACTGAAATTTAATTAAGCCTGTAGCAAATGTTGTATTTGATTGAGAGTCTAAATCAATTAAAAGTACTTTTTTACCCTGTTTTCTAAAGGTTGCAGCCAAATTGACTGCAACTGTTGTTTTGCCAACACCGCCTTTATTGTGGTATACAGCTATTGTTTTCATTACATGTTGCCTCTGAGTTTGAGAATTTGGCGTTTGTAGTTGCTGATTTACAAGTGTTTGGGTTTCTGGATGAAGCGAAATCTTTACTATTTTATACTAACGCCAGCCTAAAAGACGTAAGCCGGGGACAACGATGTAATAACTTAGGGCGAGAAAGAAACTTAGCAACATACCCATGAGAGTAAAAAATATTATTTTTCTCCCTAAGTCAAAGCCATCCAGTGGGACTAAAAATAAATTTGCTGGAAATAAACCTAAGCTAATTAAGGCTGCAAAGACAAAGGCTGTACCAGAAGCAGCAATCACCGCATGGACTATCTGGTGGCTGCGAAGCCCTAAACTTAAGGTGAGAAAAGCTACAGCAATCACAATTAATTCCAATAACCCTTCGCCACTGTTGATGGGTTTCGTAATTTGCCAAACTAACCAGCCAAATCCGTAGCCAATAATTCCCATCAAGGAACCAATTCCAAATCGGCGGCGTTGACCAAAGCTACCGGCGGCGGTTAATCCTAATGCTGTCCCACCACCAGCTGCGGCAAATAGTATAATTTCTGACCCAGCCGCAATCTGAATTCCGGGGATCAGATGAGGTAATACATGAGTCATCCATTGTGTTACCCGGACTCCTAAACCAAATTGGTTAGCAAGTGCTCCCGCAATTGTACCGACGCTTGCGCCAAGAGCAGTTAAAAATATACCCCACACTGTATCAACACAGGCTTTGACAATTTGGAAAGATAACTTAAAAAAGAAAAATGTTGTGTTGCCGATCGCATTGGTAGAATTAGCGATGGCATTCCCCGAAGATTGCCAAACACTTTGACTAATTTGCGCCAATAAATCTGGCTTTGGTGGCTGATTAATTTTTGCCAACCGTTGAAGAATAGTTGACGCATTAGCTGGACGCGATCGCACATCGTCTTGTACCATCTCATCTAGTAAATCAGCTAATTGCGGATTGACATCCACTCCCTTGCGCCATCGCAACTTACCATTCAGCGGATCTTCTAAATCTGGCGGATATTTGCCAGTCAGCATTTGAATCATTGTCCGACCCAAAGCATAAAAATCAGTCGCCGGACTCACATTCTGACCAGCGATTTGTTCTAGCGGACTGTAACCAGAAGAAAATAACCGCGTCGAAGCCATTTGCGCTGGCTGTCCTGCGACCTGCTTTGCGCCACCAAAGTCAATTAATACCAACCTTTCCGTGCCTGGGTGCGAGGAAGTACGTAACATCAAATTAGACGGTTTGATATCACGGTGAATGATCTGCCGACGGTGTAATTCCTGTAAAATTTCGATTGCTTGAGTCAGCCAGTTGAAAACCCACTCCTGGGAACACCCTTGAGGATACTTTTCGGAAATCTCTTCCAAGGTATGACCGTGAATTTTTTCCATCACCAGACAAGCTAGTTGTCGGGGTTCAGGATTATTGATATTTACCTGAAAATAAGCATTAGGCTCAACTTTCGGTACACCCGCATTTCGCAGGTGACTTAAAACATCAGCTTCTTGGGCAAACAATTCCTGTGCTTTGGGTGAAGCTTCCACCAACACTTTTAGCACCTTTTCGGTTTGCGCCGACAAATCCCAGACCGTATAAATCTGGGCAAAACCGCCCGAACCTAAGCGTTGAAGAGGGATGTAGCGATCATGAAGTTGTAACTGTGCGCCACAACTACTACAAAACTTACATCCCCAAATTTGCGGATAAGGACGCCGACAATCAGGATTAATGCAGTGAATTTGGCTGGAGTTAGGCTGGGACACTACTAAAGCGCGGATAAAGTCGTTAATTTAATTTTAACTTCCCCAAGCGATCGGTAAAGTATGTTGAGTACTCTCGCTAAAATCGTGATGATTGCTGCGCGTCTCCATATCGAGTACTTTGACGACTTTCTGATAAATTTCCTCCGCCTGCTGAGGAGAGTCACCAATACTCGTCAAACCCAATTTGCCAAACTGAGACAGACAACCCATTAGATGAAACACAGTCCCTGTCTCCATCCCCGTATCAAAATGCAAACGATGATGAGCAATAATATCCATCAAATCATTTGGTAACAAACCTTGATAACGCTGTTTTTGCAGGTTATCAGTAGCCACATAATATTTTGGTCGCCCTTGCTGACTATAAAATAACCCAGTAGACAAATCGTACCGACCATTAGTTAAAAATTTCAGCGTCATAAAAGGATGAGTCGTCCCACCCTTCCGCAAGTTGATTTCAATCGCTTGTAAATCCCAACCATTTTCCTGTTGCACAGCGATAAAATCAACCCCAAAACGTTCTAACACCCCTTTTTCCGCCAACTTTCTGCCCACCCTTAACCCCAAATCCTGTAATTTCAGGCGATAATCTTCCGCCGCCGGAAAACGACAACCGAGATAAATCTGACCATCAGGACCACCCAGAATTTGGTCATGGGTAGAAAGGATTTCCACATCGCCATTAGGTGTCACCCGACCTTGAACACTAGGCGAGTACTTAACTTCTCCTTCCACAAAACCCTCAACAATCGCCCCTAATTCCGTGATTCTGTGGGAAAAATTTGCCCAAGTTTCTTGCTTCGCCTGAAAACGGAGATGAGGCAAGCGATCGCCAAAAGCTGCTATCCTATCTTTATAAGATCCCACCCCAGGAGCGACATGCTGAAGATGGTGCAGATCAAGTAAAGCATTACCTTCCCCAGAAATCCCTTCATTCAATTTCACAACCATCCGCCTTAAAGACGGCTGACGTTCCCACAACTCAGCAGATGCTACAGCCAAATCAGATTCATGCCAAATACTATTACTACCATCAGGAAAAGGCACACCACTCTCAGCAAAGATTTGCCGACTCCCACTCTTAGATCCCCAAATCTGTAAATCTGGTGCAGCCGCATACAAAGGCACACCCAACTTTAAAGACAACTCTCCCTCTAAAGCGCTAGAATTATAACACGTCATGTACGACTTTTCCAACCTCAAAGCTTGACGAATCCGCTCCAACAAACGAGGACGTTCCAAAATCTTTTGGCTGAGAGGCTTCAGAGAAGAATCATAAGTAGACAATAACAGTAAGCGATCGCGGGCGTGAGAAAAAGGAATCCCAGGCAGCAATTGTAAATAATAATCAACAATACTAGGATGCAAAGGCTGAGAAGTCACATAAATCATCCGAGTCCGAGGATTACGCAAGCGAATCAAGGAAAACAACAATCTTTCCTCATAATGCTCACAACCTTCAATCTTCATCAGTTCACGCTGGTCAATACTGAGAGAAGGAACCACCAAAATATCCGCATCACCATGATCAAACGACTCAATAGTTGACCAACGTAGACGCAAACTTGACTGAAGAAGTCGAAAATCATCCGCCACAGAATGCAGTATCTGCATGAACTCACCCAAATCCACTACCGTGATTCTAGCTTGTGGAAACGCAGAGAAACACAGAGAAACCTCCGCGCCCCTCCGCGCCCCCTCAGCGCCCCTCCGCGTTTATCTCATAAGACAGATGACGAGCGATCGCCCATTTGCTACCTTATTTAAGTTACAAATAATATTAAATATGGCATCCCCAACAAAATTATCCGGTACTGATTTAGTCGATTGTGCGCGGGCTAATGCTAAAGAAGGAATTGAGGCAGCTGCTTACCAATGTGGTTTTGGTAATGACCTGAATTCTTTCTCTCAAGAATTACGCAAAGCTTGTGAACAAATGAATTTACAAGTTAAAGAATTGAGTGCCTTAATTACTGACCAAGATATGATTTTGCAGTTAGGTACAGGTGAGATAGTTGCCCCTGATACAGCCTCAGAATTATAGATTATCCTAGCATTCGGCTGAGAACATTCCGGGTGATGGTTTGAGCATCTTGATTCATCACTGCTGGTCGGAATTCGGGTGCATTATAATTGTCTAAGCCCCAATTCCACTGCATAGAGCCAGTAGCAAACACTGTGGCACCTTGATCTGTAGTATAAATAGTCATGTCACCGTATCGGCGTTGACCACCTGAGCGGTATGGTGTATGAGCAAGGCGGATTGTGTTTGCTGGTGCATTGCCAAACATCCGGTCAACCTCGTAGCCTAATAGTCCTGGTAAGCGGATTCCGGAAACTAATGTTTTTTGTTTTCTTGGTTTGTGGGATTTAGTGCCGCCCTGGGCGCTGGCAAGCAGCCATTTTGGGGCTGTGTCGCTAATGATAATATCACTGTTTACTTTATAAGTCTCGTACATGACGCCAATGAGAGCGTCCTCTGGACGATTTACAGGGTCGCTGCGCCAAGTAGTTGTGACTAAGTGATCGTTCTCTGGGTTATCATCTAAGGCAAAGGGATCAATTGATGCTCTTTCTTTATAGCCAACAATGGTGCGGTTAATTTTTCCGGTCACGCGGCTAGGTTCATAGCGAATTTGCCAATAGCAACTGTTTGCCGAAAAGAAGCCAAGACTTATGCCCCGATCCCGCGCTAACTCGACATTTTGCCGCATTTCCCAAGACCAATATTCATCATGACCTACTACCAGGAAGGCTTTGTGTAGTGATAATACTCGCTGACCGCTGGACTCGTCTCTGCGGTTGAGATGTGTGTCTACATCTGTGCTGTAGGCGACATCATAGCCTTCTTTTTCTAGCCACCGCAACATATTATATTCCCAACCAGCTTTACCCGTCAAAAATTCGCCAGAGCCAACTCCGTAAGCATCTCCTCGATTAGAACCGATGCCATAAGGACGATTGAAGGAAACTTTGTAGGCTTGTGTGCCTTTACTCAATCCATATAAAGAGGCTCCACCCCAGTTGTTATAAGCTTGATAAGTGTTGACGCTAGTTTGAAATAAAATATCTGATGGACGGCTATCATCACGCACGACAAAGATGATATAGCTTTGCTTGTGATTTTTGGTAGTAGTCAGTTTTGCTAAATAGACTCCACTTGTCCATTCATCTTGACGATTAGGGATTGATAGAAGATATGGATCTTGCCAATCACATTCGATTAAACGTGTATCTTCATTCATCATCGCCGGTGGTTGTTGCACGGAGGTACGAGTAATTGCCGGAACTATCTGTCGTCCTCCAGCACCGCCATACCAACCCATCCGAAAAATATCAATTGTATAACTTGATTCTTTACTCTTGACAAATAATTCGATATCACTCCCACGATTGACACTTGTGAGTGAGGCATAACCTTCGATTTCATGATCAGTCGCCGGGTTGGTCAATTGCCAATCGGTAGTCCCAGTTTTTTTATTCTCAATCGCAATAGAATTATTTGGTTGGCTTGGCGGCGGAGTCCGCGACAGGGCTTGCGGATGGCAGATATATAAGATAGTAATTATAGCTAGTACTGCAGGCAAAAACTTTTTGCCCCAGCTATGTAGCAATCGTCTGGAGGAAGTTAGCTTCAAAGTAATAACAGTGTCAATTAAGTTTACAAAACTTAATTGTGACACCTGGATTTTTTAACTTGGGCAACACAAGTTACAACTATCAATTAAAGTAGCCGAATTCCTGCACTTTTTTGCAATTTAGCATCAAAAGTTACAGTTTCGGCATATCTAGCTTGTTGATTCATTCGATTAATTAAGTAATCAGAAAAATCAGCATTCTCCATTCATCTGTTTGATGGAAACTATCGCTCTTCCCGGTTTGTGAAGAATACCAGACAGAGATTCAACTTTTATATTCAATGGCTGAATGTATACTCTCCCGTCTGCTTCCATAATAAAATTAATGCGATCGCCTGGATGCAGTTTGAGTCGCTCGCGGATTTCTTTTGGGATTGTTATCTCACCTTCGCTCTTTATGATCGTAGACATGACAAATACTTGTATTGCTGACTCTATAATAATACATGGTCAAAAGTTGACCAGACTGGCTGTACCTTGTAGGCGTAGGGTTTTATATATTTCTACTTGTCCCTGAACTAGGTTGGGACCGCCAATGTTATCTCGGTGAGTTGTAAGAATCGCCTCAGTTTGCAAATGAGTGCTGTTATTTCCACTACTCAAGTTAACATTTGGTAGGAGTAAGGTCAGGGTAGTTGTTTCCGCATCAGGGATAGTGTCAAGCACAACTGTAATTAGAGTGCCAATTTCTGTATCTAGCGATCGCACCTCCTTGCCACTAAAATTAAGAGTGCGAAGTTGATCTTTGTATATTAGTTGCGCCTCGCCAGTTTGGCTAGTAGCCGAGTAAGTGATAGACCTGTGGTTGCCTTTGAGTTCAAAGTGGTTCGGGTGCTGGACTTCTAGAGATTGAGTCGTGTCCACCTGTACTAGCGAATAGGTCGAGAGGACTGGTAAATATATATGCTGGATGTGTAGTGGCATAATTGCTGTACTCGTAGAAAATAATGATACTAACCGATCGCCGTATCATTAGCTACTATTTATTATTTGCAGCGAGAATCAGTGAAACTATTTGGCGATCTTATGCTCTTATAATAAGACTTTGTCAACTATCTAGCGCTTTTGGTCTGAATTAATAATTATGCGAAGTTACTATTGCGGCGAACTCCGGAAAGAACAGATAGGAGAAACAGTTACTTTATACGGGTGGGTAGACCGTCGTCGCGATCATGGGGGCGTGATTTTTTTAGATGTACGCGACAGATCAGGGGTAGTTCAAATTGTTAGCGATCCGCAACGAACTCCAGATTCTTATCAAGATGCCGAGAAACTACGGAACGAGTATGTCGTAGAAATTACTGGTAGAGTGACGCCGAGACCGGAAGAATCTTTGAATCCGCGTTTGCCTACAGGTGAAATCGAAATTTATGCTGATCGCGTCGTCTTGTTAAATGCGGTGGCGAAGCAATTACCATTTCAAGTTTCTACGAGTGACAGTGAAACGGTACGAGAAGATTTGCGGTTGAAGTATCGTTATTTGGATTTGCGACGGGAACGGATGGCGCGGAATCTGCAATTGCGTCATCAAGTGGTGAAGGCGATTCGTCGCTATCTGGAAGATGAACAGCATTTTATTGAAGTTGAAACACCGATTCTAACTCGCTCTACTCCGGAAGGTGCGAGGGATTATTTGGTTCCGAGTCGCGTTAATGCTGGTGAGTGGTTTGCTTTACCACAATCACCGCAGTTATTTAAACAGATTTTGATGGTGGCTGGTTTTGATCGGTATTATCAAATTGCGCGTTGTTTCCGAGATGAAGATTTACGCGCTGACAGACAGCCGGAGTTTACTCAGTTGGACATGGAAATGAGTTTCATGTCTCAAGAGGAAATTATCAGTCTCAATGAAGATTTAGTCTGTCATATCTTCAAGACGGTAAAAAATATTACCTTGCCTTCTCCCTTCCCGCGTCTGACTTATGCTGAGGCGATGGGTCGTTATGGTAGTGATAAGCCAGATACGCGTTTTGGTTTGGAACTTGTTGATGTCTCGGATTTAGTTCAAGATTCTGGGTTTAAGGTTTTTAGCGGAGCGATCGCTAACGGTGGTCAAGTCAAGGTGCTACCGATTCCGGATGGTAATGATGCGATTTCTAATGTCCGAATTAAGCCAGGTGGTGATTTATTTCGGGAAGCTAGTGAAGCGGGTGCAAAAGGTTTGGCATATATCCGCGTGCGCGAGGATGGCGAAATTGATACGATTGGGGCGATAAAAGACAATCTCAGCACCGAGCAAAAAGAGGAACTGTTGCGCCGTACAGGTGCTAAACCAGGTCATTTACTCTTATTTGGGGCGGGTGATGCGGGGACTGTGAATAAAACTCTCGATCGCTTACGGCAATTTGTCGGTAAGGAATTGGGTTTAATTGACACAACTAAAATTAATTTGCTTTGGGTGACAGATTTCCCCATGTTTGAATGGAATGCGGATGAGAAACGCTTGGAAGCGCTACATCACCCATTCACCGCGCCTCATCCTGAGGATATAGGCGATTTGAAGACTGCACGCGCCCAGGCTTATGATTTGGTTTTTAATGGCTTTGAAATTGGTGGCGGTAGTCGGCGAATTTATCAGCGGGAAATTCAAGAACAGGTATTTGCCGCGATCGGTTTATCTACAGAAGAGCAAGCTAATAAATTCGGCTTTTTGCTAGAGGCGTTTGAATACGGTACGCCGCCTCATGGTGGGATTGCTTACGGTGTGGATCGTTTAGTGATGTTACTGGCTGGGGAAGAGTCGATTCGCGATGTGATTGCTTTCCCGAAAACGCAACAAGCACGATGTTTGTTGACGGATGCACCTTCAGAAGTTGATACAAAGCAGTTGAAAGAGCTGCATGTGGCAACGATTAAAAAGCCATTGTAGCCATAACAGAGCAAAGCCCGCACTAGCGGGCTACTCACAATCTTTGACTACGCTCAATATCCATTAAGCGCTGAAGTATTTAAGTTCTGCTTCGAGCTGACATACCAAAGCTTCATTATTGCTGGCTCTGGCTACTTCTAAGCGATGTTGCAGACCTTTTTGAATGCTCAGGCGGTGATTTGCCCGCGCCTGCTGCATAGCTTGCTGTTTATTTCTGATCATAAAAGTACATTAGAGAACTATGTTGTACTTCTCTAACATAACATAGCAAACAGTAGTCTTTGTTACAGAAATTTTAAAAATAATTCTTTTGGTTGATATTAATTATATGTCTACCATTAGTTAGATGCATCAAATATAGTTTTTAGTAGCGACACAGTATGTGCGCTCATCTAAAATGACGAGATGCGACAGTTCATAAAGTGATACAAAAAATTAGCATCAATCTTGCACTTATACTTGCCCGTAATCCGGCAATAAATGTAAATAAAAGTTACATAAGGCAACGATTGATAAGCCAAAGTTATAAGAACGCTTTCAAGGATTAATTTTTTGGCAACAGCTTTGAGATTTATCTGTAATCCTTAAACAGTATTGAGTGTGGCTCCTAGCAGCGTACTTCTACACGGTTACTAAAGGTATTGAGCACGTAAGCGATATTTGTGCTAAATTTTCAGTTTTTAGTTAGCACTTAAAAAACATAAGTAATTATACTTACGTAACAATAGTTTAATTTACTATAAAACCGGATTTTTTAAAACACAGGTCTTGTATTTTTTCTAACTATTACTCTGCGTAATGTGCGAGGATTTTAAACATTTAGATATATCTAAAAAGCTGAAATTCTAGCTAAGCTATGTGATCCAAACTAAAATCAGTATTTTTTTATGTTTATACTCTGCTCAAGTAAAAGAATACAAGTATATGCTTAAGTGCGATAAAAATTAAAGGTATAAAAAAAATAGCATTTAATATTATTTTTAATATGATAGATAAAATGGGTAGACTTAAAGTCACTAAAAATCACTAAGAAAAAACAGGTTCATATTGTTGAGTGTGATAAGTAAATGTCATACTAAATTACTACAATTTTTTTAAATAACTGATACCTTGTAACAAGCGCAGGCTTGATTGACTTTTTATTCGGTTTTTGCGGCTCTGACTACTAGCCAGTTGAATTAATCAAAAACTTGCGCTATAGTCTATTTCAAAAGCCTAGATTGCCGAGTAGTAAAGCTTTTATTAAGCCATTAGCAAATTTATAAACACCTCGTCTATGAATTAGACTAATCAAGGCTAGCAGTTTTCAAAGGCAGTCTAATTAAGGAGTAAATTCCGGACATAATTGGCATGTATACGTGTCCTTTTGAGGGCAAGGATATGTGTGCGAATAAATATCTGGATGAATTGAATAACTTGTAAATTTAAGAGCTGGACTTCGATGGTCTTTTTGATCTCAGTTCCGCTAAAGTAACCTCTTGTTATCAATCTTTAGTGATGATAAGGATGGTCGAATTGCAGAGAAGGTGTGAGCGAAATCGCAAACGTTCAAAAAGACGGAATATATATTGCCCTATTCATGATTGCTATTTGCACAGTATGAGTCCAAAATACGCATTATTTGCCGATAGCGCCGGACAACTCCAGCAAAGGGGGATGGGAAGCAAGACTGCTCGAATCTTAATAGCAGCTCAAACAGCAATTTTACTAGAAGGTGAATGGTTAGAAGCGTTTTGGTGCGATGGATGCCAAGAAACAAAGTGGTATCAGATTGTCAAAAAAGAGCGCATCTATCAGGTGTCAATTGCACCATCGGAGCTTTGGCAGCAAGCAATCGGTGTAATCAATCCCGAAGGAAACCCCAGTGTTGGTGAGTTTACTCGCCGACATGCACGCAGCCAAAGCTACCAAAGCCGAAAAGATTTTCATCTTGAAAGGTGATGCCAATTGCCATTGCTAAGGGTGATGGCAAAAGTAATTGTGAGTTATTTTATGATTGATCCGATAGAACACTTTGAAGAAATAGATTTCCAAAAATACTGGCTAATCCTCCAACGACGTTCAAAGCCGGCTCTGGCGGTTTTTGGAGTGGTTGTGACACTGGCAACTTTGTTTGCATTGTCATTAAAACACACATATAGAGCGGAAGGAAGTCTATTAATCAAGACAAGTCGTGCTTATTCACTCACAGGCTTGGGGGAAGATATAGGACGGCTAGAATCTTTGGCTGTGGTTAATAGTCCGCTTGATACTCAGGCAAGAATCGTCGCCTCTGTCCCAGTACTTCAGGAAACCATCAATGTACTTAATCTGAAAGATTTGCAAAATAAACCACTGAAAGTCAATGACTTGCTGAAAAAACTGAAAATAGACACTGCCAAAGGGACGGATATTTTACAAATTTCTTACAAAGACACGAATCCTCAACTTGCGGCAAAGGTAGTCAATACAATTATTGCCATTTATACCAAAATAAATATCCAGTCTAATCGGTCTGAGGCAGTATCTGCTCGCCTGTTTATTTTGAAGCAATTGCCTGGAACTGAAGTTTCTGTAAGAATAGCAGAGTCAGCTCTCCGGAAATTTAGAGAAAACAATCATGTAATTGTCTTGCAAGAAGAAGCAACAGCCGCTGTAAAAAGTATTTCCAAATTTGAAGATGAAATTGCAGAGGCTCAAGCTCAATTAGTAGATGTCACAGCGCAATCAGAGAAGTTAAAGAAGCAAGCGGACATTACTTCTTCACAAATCGTGACTTTTGCTGCCTTGAGTGAAATACCTGGAACTCAGACGACTCTAACCCAACTTCAAGAAGCGCAAAGTCAACTAGTAGTTGCTCGTACTCGGTTTCAGCCAGGACACCCAACTGTCATCAACTTACAGGAAAAAATTGTTGCTCTCAATCGCTTGCTACAACAGCGGATTCAGGAAGTGGTTGGCAATAATCAACAAGTTAGTTTAAGTAATTTACAGATTGGCAAACAGCGACAAGAGCTAATTACAGACCTTGTACGCTTAGAAAACCAGCGACGTGGTTTGGAGAAACGAATTGCCACATTATCTAGCAATCAGTCTGCTTATAAAGCGCGATCGCAGGTTTTACCCAAGCTAGAACAGAATCAGCGAGAACTTGAGCGCAAGCTAAAAGCCGCTCAAACGACATATGAGCGACTATTGACGAAACTGCAAGATATTTATGTAGCAGAGAACCAAAATGTCGCCAACGCTAGAGTGATCTCCCCAGCCTTAGTACCCGAGATCCCAGAAGGTCCGCAAAAAAAATTAATTATTGGCGCTGGCGGAGTTGCGGGGATGCTGCTGGGTATAATTGCAGCTTTTGCAATAGATTTGAGCGATTGCTCGGTTAAGACTTTGAAAGAAGCCAGAGATCTATTGCCGTACACCTTGTTAGGAGTTATTCCCACGTTCCGCTTAAATAGCAAAAATCACTCTGTTCCGAGAGTGATCAACAGAGATATTCCCCAATTTCCGCTGGGTAATGCCTACCAAATGCTGCAAGGAAACTTGAAGTTCCTGAGGAGCGAACAAGAGCTAAAAACAATCACAGTCACTAGTTCTGTGTCCAAAGAAGGAAAGTCAGAAGTTTCGGCAAATTTAGCTGTAACAATGGCTGAAGCAGGAAAACGGGTATTGCTGGTAGATGCGGATATGCGTCATCCTGTACAGCATCAGATTTGGAATCTGACAAACACAGTGGGATTAAGTAATGTCCTCAGTGAGAAAGTTGCCTTAGATAGAGCGATACAAGCAGTGAGGCAAAATTTAGACGTTCTTCCCACTGGTGTTTTACCGCCTAACCCAATGGCTTTGCTTGATTCGGGTCAGATGACCTACTTAATCACTGTTTTTATGCGACAGTACGATTTTGTTATTTTTGACACTCCTGCTCTAAAAGGGACTATGGACGCAGCAGTTTTGGGTAAGCGAACCGATGGGATCTTATTAGTAGTTCGTCCTGGGGTCGTTGACTTGAAGAGTGCCAATGGCGCTAAAGAGTTTTTAATCCAATCAGGTCAATATGTTTTAGGTATGGTACTTAATGGAGTAGATATGAAACGCGAACCAGACAGCTATTTTTATTACTCAAGAGAATCAGTGGAGCCAGTTTCTCGCTCTCGGAATTCTCTAGTGGCGAGAAAAACTCCTTCAGAATTTATCGGCGAGAGCGATCGCGCTTAATATTGCCTGGGTTGCTATTCAATTCGCAGATTTTGCCAATGCAGGTAATTAAAAAGTTTCTTCAATCGAAAGATATTGACAAGGGATACAGAAGGATTAGGCGAGCAAGTCTTTCGGGAATTGTCACTTTAGTCAATCGATTCGTGACGATGGGAAGTGGACTAATCTCAATTCCTTTAACAGCACATTACTTAGGTACAGAGCGTTTCGGCATCTGGTTAACCTTGAGTACATTTTTAGCTTGGGTGACTGTTGCTGATTTGGGACTAGCGAATAGTTTGACTAATGCCCTCGCATCTGCTGATGGTAAAGAAGACCAAAAGCAGGCAAAGGAAATGGTATCCAGTGCATTTTTCATGCTCGTGAGTCTGATTTTTGTAGTGGCAATACTATTGTTAGTTGTCTATCAGTTAACTTCCTGGACACAGGTATTTAACCTCAAGTCACCAGAAGCTCGCTCCCAGATAAATTTAGCTGTGCTTGTTAGCATCCTAATTTTTGTGCTGCGATTACCGCTATCAATTCCGATGCGTGTATATGAAGCTTATCAAGAGGGTTATCTTTATCAACTTTGGAGTATATGCGGTAACATATTAGCTTTTACTGGGTTGCTATTTGCGATTCATCTTCATGCTAACTTGCCATTGTTATTAGGCGTATTCTTTGGTGTTGCAATTTTGGGGGATGTGTTCGCGGGACTTTATATGTTTGGTTGGCGAAGACAATGGTTAACACCTAGCCTGCGTGATTTCCGGAGGTTACAAGCACAGTGGCTATTGCGAACCGGAAGCCAATTATGGTTAGCACAAATCTCGGCGATTGTGATGTTCCAAACCGATTTAATTATTGTCGCTCAGTTATTTGGAGCCAGCGAAGTCGCTAGTTACGGTGTCATCCTCAAGCTGTTCTCTACAATTGGCACAATATCAATGGCTTTTTTAAGTCCTCTTTGGCCTGCTTACAGCGAAGCTTTAGCCAGGAATGATATCCCTTGGATTGTCAAAACGTTTAAAAAATCAGTAATTATCAGTATTTTCTGGTCATTATCGACAGGAATTTTGCTCTCGCTGTTTTGTACTGACATCATTAGGGCTTGGGTTGGTCAAGATGCAATTCCTAGTTTAGGGCTGATTATAGCAATGTTTTGTACATCGGTTATTACTACCATTGCTCATAGTGTCGGTGTTTTAGTTGGTGGTTTGTGTGAATTTAAAATCGCGGCTCAAGTAGGAATTATTCAAGGAGTTGTCAACCTTTTAGCATCTGTTGTCTTCGGACACTTAATTGGTGTTTCTGGTGTAGCTTGGGCGACTGGGATATGTTTACTAATATTCTCCATCGGTATCATGGGTACTAAAACAGTTGGTAAGTTAAATTTTATGCACAAAGAATATAAAGCTTCTCATGTTTAGACAATTTAGCGAACTTAAGTAATTTTTGTAAACATGCTAAATATTCGCAGATTTTATCAGTCTCTACTGCAAGGTTTAATCTCTATTGAATCAGGTTTCAGCAACCCTGGAAGCTCTAGCCCATTACGACTACTTTGTTTAAAAGCAATGGGTGTAACAGTAAGTGCTCCGATTTGGATAGCTCAAGATACATGGATTTTAAATCCAGAAAAACTTACTTTTGGGCAAAGGGTATGTATTGGAGAAGGTTCTAAAATCGTCTGTCATGCACCAATTATTATTGGAGATGACTTTACTTCATCATGTGGTCTCTATATTAACAGTGGCGGACATGATGTTAATACCCTCCAGCCGACGACATCAACAATTGGAATCGGCAACCGTGTTTGGTGTGGGATGAGAGTCACAATCTGCTCAGGAGTTTCTATTGGAGATGATGTGGTGATTGGTACAGGCTCTGTGGTAATGACGTCAATACCAAGTGGATATTTGGCTTATGGTGTACCAGCTAAACCAATCAGAAAACTACAAAGAGATGAGAATGTCCAAATTTGGTCAACATTTGCTTATCCTAACTTGTGGCAGAGAATTCAGCGCAAGTTAATGAGTGAAAGTAGATGAAATAGCTCTGAGTTTGTAGTAGCGCTTCAGCGCTTAAGATCTAGTGCGCTAAAGCGCAACTACGAACCTTATAGGTAGTTAGAGATTTCTAGGAAATTTATAGAGGGTAAATTGGCAATATGTTAACATCTAGTTTAGTAAAATTCACTCCTGACCAAACTCAGCAAATTAATGATTATTACGAGCAAAATGGCTATGTAATTGTCAAAAAACTACTGAATGAAACTTTGGTTGATGAGTTTATTCAGCAATACAATCAGTTTAAATATCGTTTCTATCCTTTAGAAACACAAGACACTCACCTGATTGAGTTACTAGAAAAAGATGAGCAAGAATTTCTGATTCATTCGATTATGAATCCGAAAGATCTAGTTTTTGCCAAAGGTTTTGCGACTGCAGTTGAGAAATGTCTGACATCTCCGAGTATATCTACCTCCCTAAATCATCTTTCTGGTAGAGATACACATACGATTTATCAAAGTATGTTCTTCGATAAATCGACCGGAACTGTAGCTCACCAAGATCACTATTACTTGGATACTAACCCTCCTGGTCATATGATTGCTGCATGGTTTGCGTTAGAAGATATTCATCTGGATGCAGGCTGCTTTTTTGTGATTCCCGGTAGTCATCGAGACGGAATGGTTTCTAACGATCCTAATCAGAAATTATTCGGCGATCACGAGAATTATGTAACTCGCATTCAGCAAATCATGGACAATCAAGATTATGAGTTAAGACCATGTCCGCTGCAAAAAGGAGATGTACTTTTCTGGCATCCATTCACTATCCACGGTGCTTTTAATAATATCGATCCTCGATATAGTCGCAAGTCCCTTACAGCTCACTATATGCCGGATGGTTATCAATTACGGCATCACGACAAGTATCCGGCGACAAAGACTTCGCTGAATCCTCAGCTTAAAGTGTGGAAGCGCAATCGAGTTAAAGCTTATTTAGGTTTCTACAAACGTTGTCTTCAATATGCCCTTACCCAAATTGTCAAGCCTCGTCCCAAACTGGAGATGCGGAGTACTGAATATCCACGTTAATAGTGACTTGTTATCAGGTTATTTGAATGAAAGTGTTGCTTGTTAATACTTTTGATGTTGGTAATGGCTCTGCTTATGCTGCCTATCGCTTGCATCAAGGTCTACAGGATATAGGGCTAACATCCGAGCTTTTGGTGCAATTTAAGTTTGGCGATGATACCACAGTAATTGGTCCAAAAAATAAAGTCACGAAGGCTATCTCTAGTTTAGAGAGGTCTCTAGATAACTTCCACTTAAAGCGTTCTTATCCACAGACAAAAGGCATTTTCTCGGCTCAAGGATTACCTATCCGAAGTCATGCGGTGTCCAAATTTAATCCAGATATTATTAATTTACACTGGATTAATGATGGCTTCTGGAGCATTGAGAGAATCGCGTCAATTCGGCAGCCCATCGTTTGGACAATGCACGATATGTGGGTGTTTACGGGAGGTTGCCATTACAGTCAGACTTGCGATCGCTATACCAAGACTTGTGGTGCTTGTCCGCAACTCAATAGCAGCAAAAGCAACGATTTATCGCGCTGGGTACTCAAACGTAAAGCCTCTTCTTGGTCAAGGCTGAAGTTAACGCTGGTTTCTCCTAGCCATTGGTTGGCTAAATGCGCTCAATCTAGCTCTTTGTTTCCAGATGTGCGCGTCGAAGTAATTCCCAACGGTCTCGATATAAAAAAGTACAAGCCAATCAACCAACACTTAGCCAGAGATTTACTGAATTTACCTCAAGATAAGCAACTTGTGCTTTTTGGTGCTGTGAATGCTACTAGCGATCGCCGCAAGGGATTTCATTTACTACAACCTGCTTTACAAAGTTTATGTCAATCAGGTTGGTCAGAAAAAATTGAATTAATTGTTTTTGGTTTATCTCAGCCAATGCAAACAGATTTAGGATTTAAGACACGTTATCTAGGGAGATTGAATGATGATATATCTTTAGCCTTAGTTTATGCAGCAGCAGACCTATTTATTGCTCCATCGTTGGAAGACAATTTACCCAACACCATCATGGAAGCACTCGCCTGCGGTACACCTTGCGTTGCCTTTAATATTGGTGGTATCCCCGATTTGATTGAACATCAAAAAAATGGCTATCTGGCTCAGCCATACAACACAGAAGATTTGGCTCAGGGAATTAGTTGGGTGTTAGAAAATGCCGAACGTCATCAAAAACTATCCGAACGTGCTCGGGAAAAAGTAGAAAAAGAATTTACTTTAGAAATTCAAGCACAACGATATGCGGCTTTGTTTGATGAGATTGTCATCTCCAATTCGCAGTTCGCAATTCGCAATTCGCAATTTCCTTACCTCACGCATAAATAAAGCTTGAAACAGCAATCAATTAACAATTTTTGGCTAGCAGTAGAGCCTGTTATCGTAATTTTGCTTCTACTGCTATTTCCAGCAGATGTTGATTTACCTCCTTTAATCCGTAAGGGTATTAACATTTTTGCTTATCTAATTACTGTGCCGCTTGTAATTGGATGTGGTAAAAGGTTCCTTTATGTTGTCACAAGAGATTGGACATTACTGCTTTTACTTATAGTTGCTTTAGCTTCATACTTTTGGTCGGCAGCTATGGGTCAGACTTTAATGACCTTAACGGCTTTGTTGCGGACAATGTTGCTTGGAGCCTACTTGGCAACGCGTTACACAATAAAAGAGCAAACACAGTTGTTCACTAAAGTTTTCATCATATCGGGGATTCTTAGTTATGTAGCAATTATCTTATTACCAAGTTATGGAATTAAGTTTACAGATGAAGGCGTGGTGGGATGGTCAGGCATATATACATTTAAAAATGGCTTGGGAAGCATTATGAATTTGGCAGCATCCCTGGCTTTGTTAAATGCTTTTTTTAGCCGCAAGTATCGGTCAATTTTACTGATTGGATTTGGCTTGGCACTAATTTTAATTCTAGGTTCTCGAAGTTCAACAAGTTTAGTATCTTTGCTGTGTGCAAGTATGTTATTGCCACTTTATAAAATTATGCGGCAGTATTATAAGCTGCGCGTTATTCTTTATGGTGCTGTATTACTTAGTTCGATTTGTCTGGCTATATTTGTTCTCAACAACTCGGATATTATTTTTACTAAGTTTTTGGGTAAAGAAGCCACTCTTACAGGCAGATTACCTCTTTGGGGAGGAATTATTGATGTAGCTTCAGAACGACCGTGGTTTGGCTATGGATATGGTAAAGCTTTTTGGAACTCTATCTACGGGATTGAGGCTGTAAAAAGAAATCCTTTGCATTGGCCACCAGCTAATTCCGATCTTTCTACATTTCACAGTCATAATGGTTTTCTTGAGCTTTTCACTGAGTTGGGTTGGTTAGGTTGTGCATTGTTTTTAATCAATTTGCTCGTAGTTCTTCACCGAGTAATTGCCTTGGCAAGCTTAACTAAGTCAAAAGAAAATTTTTGGTTGTTGCAAGTCATCACCATCATGATCATATTTAATCTCACAGAAGCTTGCACGATTCTAGAAGCTAATCAACTTATGTGGATTTTATACGTATCTATTAGCCTTTCTACTGCTGTGCAAAAAGAGCGAATAAAAAGAGAGTATCGCGTGAATAAAACTGTGACTTTAGAACCTATTAGCTTATGAGAAAACTAAAGATAGTCATGATTGGTTGCAGTCTAGAACTGCACGGAGGGATAGCAACTCTGCAAAAGTTAATTATTAAATATGTCCCTTCTGACATAGAAATTGAGCATATTACTAGTCATGATGATGGTTCAATTCCCTACAAATTAATAATTTTTGCTTCAGCATGGATAAAATTTGTCTGGAGATTGTTACACGCCGAAACTGACATAGTACATATTCATGTATCTGATGGACCGAGTATTTTTCGGAAAGCGATTCTCAGTCTAACTGCTTTTGCATTTCGTAAGCCTGTACTCATGCACACCAATGGACCTGAGTTTCATCTGACTTATGCAAAACTTCCTCTTTGGACACAGCAAGCTCTAGCTAAAGTATTCCGCAAATGTGACGGTTTTATTGTACTAACAAATGCTTGGAGAGATTACTATGTACCCACTCTAGGTTTGAGCGAAAAACAAGTTTTTGTGCTGCTGAACCCCGCAGAATTACCCGCACAGGTACCCAATCGAATAAATTCTGCGAAAGTAAAGTTAGTATTTTGTGGACGTATTGGTCAGCGTAAAGGAGCTTTTGATTTAATTAATGCGTTTGCTCTGATTCCAGATGAATTAAGAAAACGTGCAGAGCTAGTTTTGGCAGGAGATGGCGAGGTTAAGCGAGCAATTCAATTGGCTGAGAGTCTCAAGATCACAGGTCAGGTGAATTTTCTTGGTTGGATAAATGCACCGCAACGGGATGCACTGTTGGCAAAAGCAGATGTGTTTATTTTGCCATCTTACAACGAAGGTTTACCTTTAGCGTTGATTGAAGCGATGGCTTGGGGTTTACCAGCGATCGCTACACCTATATCGGGTATTCCAGAGCTTGTGACTTCCGGTACAAATGGGTTGTTGGTCAATCCCGGAGATATTCAACAGTTATCGGAGGCTATGCAATTGTTGATTAAAGACGAAGACTTGAGGCACTCTTTTGGTCAGGCTGCAAGAAAAACGGTTGCACCCCTCGACATCAAACCTTTTTGCGATCGCTTGAACGATATCTATCATTCAATCCTCTACTCCCCTCAAAATATCGCCCAGCCGATCGCAAATAAATATTTGTAGTTAGCCAATTAGCTCATCACACCCTAAAGGGTGTCGCTTTTTTCTTGACTCCAAATAGATTCAATGTAAATTACCAGAGGTTGCAATCATGAAAAGATTTGAAGAAATTACCATATTCCAAACAAGATTTCATAAGCTCACAGTCAATCAACTAATTCAATATTTAGTCGATTCATCACGAGAACCAAGGAAGAAAGTTGTTGGTCATGCAAATATTCGCGCCATGAACTTTGCCTATGAACTGCCTTGGTATCGAGATTTTTTAAATAATGCGGATTTGGTTTTTTGTGATGGCTTTGGGATTTTATTAGGAGCAAAACTCTTCGGCTACTCTGTTAAATCTACTCACCGCATGACTTGTCCAGACTACATTGAAAATCTGGCAAGAGCCTGCGAAAAAAATGATATATCGCTCTTTCTCCTGGCAGGAAGCCCTGGTGTGGTAGATAAAGCGATCGCTAAACTTACAACCATCGCACCCAAATTAAAAATAGATGGTCATCATGGCTTTTTCAACAAATCTGGGGTTGAGAATGAGGCGGTAATTCAGAAAATTAATAAATTCAAGCCAGCAATTCTCTATATAGGTTTTGGGATGCCATTACAAGAGCGTTGGATTTTAGAGAATTCGCACCAAATCGATGCGCGGGTTTTCCTACCTCTTGGTGCTTGCCTTGATTTTTATACCAACAGTGTTTATCGCGGTCCTCGTTGGCTAACTGACAGCGGATTTGAGTGGATGACAAGACTAGTAACCCAACCAAAAACCCTCTGGAAACGATACATCCTGGGAAATTCACTATTTTTCTACCGAATTTATCGGCAGAAATTTTTAAGCTTGCTCCGGCGCAATCCGACTTCAGCTTAGTAATCAACTACAATCACAGGCATAACGACAAATGAAGATATTTATTACAGGTGGGGCAGGTTTCATTGGTAAGTGGTTGGTCAGAAATTTACCAGTTGATGCTGAAATTGTCATCGTTGACTCGATTGATGAACAGGCACATAAATCTCAAATAGAATTTGCCGAGGAATTACAAGCCAGGGCGCTGTGTATCAAAGCTGATATTCGCGATCAAAAAGCCTATGCTAAGCAAATGGAAGGTGCCGATGTCATCATCCACCTCGCTGCCCAGACTGGTACGGGACAATCTATGTATGAAATCAGCAAATATGTCCAGCATAACCTAGATGGAACGGCTAAGTTGTTGGAGGTCATCAGTGGATTAGAACGTAAACCACAGCGAATCATCCTCACATCAAGTCGCGCAGTTTATGGAGAAGGTGCATTTACAGACGGTGCTTCGATTGAATATAGCAATGGTCGTAACCTAGAGGATTTACAGTCTGGCAAATGGGAAGTTTATGCTCACGGTCAGGAATTATCACCACTCCCTATGAGTGAAGAATTTATCCCCAAACCGACATCGATTTATGGCTTAACAAAGCTTTGGCAAGAACAATTAATTGAGAACTATGCCAATAATCAAAAAATTGACTATGTGATTTTCCGTTTGCAAAATGTTTACGGTCCTCAACAAGAGTTGCACAACCCGTACACAGGCATCATTGGCATATTCACCAGCCTGATTGTACAAAAGGGAGAGGTGGAATTATTTGAAGATGGTAAGATGACTCGCGATTTTGTCTACGTGGGCGATGTTGCTAAAGCCTTGATTAAGGCGACATACCACCCGGATAAGTTGTCAAAAGTCATAAATGTTGGTAGCCAAAAAGCGACATCACTCTTAGAACTGGTCAATTTGATTGCGGAAGTCGCTGATAAAGATTTGCAAATTAACTACTCCGGTAGATTTCGGGTAGGAGATATTAGACATGCGATCGCCGACATGAGCCAGTATGCAAGCCTCTTTGGTGAGTGGCAACCAACTCCTTTACCTGAAGGTATTTTGAGCTACTTGAAATGGTATTCGCAGCAAGATCCGCTTTCAGGTGGAGTCTTATTGGCGTCTTTGAAAGAGATGGCAGACAAAAAATTGCTGTTGGAAAGTAAATAAATCACTTTAATAAGGAATTCAAAGCAGATGCCAAAGGTAAGTATTGTATTACCCAACTATAACTATGCCCGGTATTTGGATGAGCGAATTCAGAGTTTGCTTAACCAAACTTACACAGATTTTGAGTTGATCGTAGTTGATGATGCATCCATTGATAACAGTTTAGAGGTAATTGCTAAATACACCAGCGATCCCAGAATCATCACCAAGTTTTTTACACAAAATAGCGGACTTCCTTACAAACGCTGGAACGACGGTTCTAAACTTGCTTCCGGAGAGTATATTTTGTTTGCTGGTGCGGACGATAGTTGCGCTCCCAACCTATTAGCCAAGCTTGTAGAACAACTTGATGCTAATCCTCATGTTGGGCTTGCCTATACGCAATCTTTAGAAATTGACAGTCAAAGTAAAGTGATTCGTTCTCTGAAAATTCATACCGAAGACTTAAACAAAGAACTGTGGAAAAATGACTTTGTCGCCAAAGGTGAAGATATTTGTGGCTATATGGGAGTCAGAAATATTATTCCTAATGCGAGTGCGGCTCTACTTCGACGCGAGCAATTTGAAAGTAATGGTAGGTTTGATGAGACTTTGATCCTGGTTGCAGATTGGATGTTATGGGTCAAAATTTTGCTGAGTTCAGATATTGCTTTTGTTGCTGAGCCATTGAACTATTTTAGAACCCATCCCCAAACCGTAAGAAGCAATAGCTTTAAATACGGTATGCATATTGAGGAAGAATATCAGGTAATTTCCCAAATTTCCCGAGATGTGCGAATATCAAAATCTTTGCTAGAAAAGGCTTATGATAATGTTGCCAATCGCTGGGTTAATTCGATTTTGAGATTGGCATTTAGTAAACCAGATCTAGTTTTAGATAAAACTCAAAAAGTTTACAGTTTTGCTAACCAGATAGACCCAGCAATTAACCATCGCCTCTTTAAGCGGTTGCTCAAGGATGTCTCTACATTTGGTCTACTGACGTTAAAACAAAAATTAATTCGCAGATAATCCAGACAGATTGTATCTATTATTCGGCAGTATAGCGAAGACTATAAAACCCTAGGGTGTAACAATCATGACTTACAAGTCACTACCAGTAGTAATCAAACCAGATTTAAGATCGGCTCAAGGCACAAGAATTCAAAAAGGATTAGCTATAAGATTGCTGCGAGTCGCAATACTTATATTGCTAGATACTATATCTCTGACCTTGGCATGGAAGATAGCAGTATTTTATGGTACTCCCATAGACTCACCTTGGACAGACAATTCCTCTTTTCTGCTGCTAACTCTGTGTGTTGAAATAGCTATAATTACAACCATAGGTCTGTACAAAGCTGGGCCTCACCGCTGTAATTATTTTAATTTGCTGAAAGCAGTTTCTCTATCAGCAGTACTCTTATTACTGATTGCTTTTCTCTACGAACCAAATCGTTATGTCTCGCGCTCGACTTTTATCATGTTTTGGTTGCTGTCTGTAGTTTTTGTCTGTGCTGGTCGCTTGCTTTTTGACACTACAACTAAAGTGCTGCGCCACAAAGGAGTAATTCGTCATCCTGTTTTTCTCATCACTGACGGAGAAAATCATGAGAACACTATTAAATTAATCGAGCATGATAATTGCTACACTCTACTCGGAACTGCTGACTCTACATCTTTAGATTTACCTAACCGCAAAGCGACCTTTGAATTTCTCCGCCAACTGCAAGTAGTAGAAGCTTTTGTTTCTTGGAATGCGATTAAGAATCGTCTATACGTTTGCTGGGCTTTTCAAACTGCAGGTATTACTCTCAGGATACTACCCACAAACAGCGATTTTCAGCATCCTAAATCTGTATTTTGGATGATTGGCAAATTACCTTGCATGACAATTCCCGCCCCACTTATCATTGGTAGTGATTTTTGGGTCAAACGCTGTTTCGACCTCATTTGTGCGATCATTTCCTTAATCTTGCTTTCTCCTGTCTATTTGTTGATTGCGATTTTGATTAAGCTGGATTCTCCGGGATCTATATTCTTTAAGCAAGACCGAATTGGTCTCCACAGTAAAAAGTTCAAAATCTGGAAGTTCCGGACAATGGTGGCTAATGCGGATAAATTGCAATTAGGGTTGGAAGCCAAAAATGAAACCAAAGACGGTATTTTGTTCAAAGTCAAAGACGATCCGCGAATTACACGCCTTGGTAAATTTCTGCGCCGTTATAGTTTGGACGAATTACCACAAATATTTAATGTTTTACTCGGTCAAATGAGTTTTGTTGGTCCTCGCCCTCTGCCCCTTAGAGATGTGGAAAAGTTTCAAGAAGCTCATTTTATCCGTCAAGAAGTTTTACCGGGTATTACTGGATTCTGGCAGATTTCTGGACGTTCTGATATCGACAACTTTGAAGATGTAGTGAAATTAGATCTTGCTTACATTGAGAATTGGTCTCTGTGGTTAGATCTGAAAATCTTGCTCAAAACTTTCAAGGTAGTGCTGCGAAAAACTGGTGCTTACTAAAAAATAGATTAGCCCGCAACTCCGAGCTAATCATTTCAGATACTGGATTTGTCATTTAGCTGAATAGCTGCATTTCGGCTTCCAACTGACGTACTAGGGTTTCGTCTTTGTTACTTCTAGCGACATCTAGTCGGTGCTGCAAGCTCTTTTGGATGCTGAGGCGGTGGTTCTCTTTAGCTTGATTCACAGCTTGTTGCTTATTTGTGTTCATAGCGATCACTTATCAAAGTTATGTTGTACTTTAATAACATAACAGATCAAACGGTAGCTGTTGTTACAGAATTATCATAACATATTTTCTGACAAATAAATAATAAGTCATACTCAAGAGAGATGCCGCAAAACTCAATTATCACAATGCTCAGCGATTTTGGCGATCGCGATGTCTATGTCGGGGTGATGAAAGGAGTCATTGCCCAAATAAACCCGAATTTATCAGTCATCGACCTCACCCATCAGATTCCACCCCAAAACCTCGCCGCAGCTCGATTCTGCTTGATGAATGCCTGCCCATATTTCCCTATTGGCACAGTGCATGTCGCTGTAGTTGATCCCGGTGTTGGCGGACTTCGGCGCTCGCTCGCTGTCGAATTTGTCAATGGATTTCTTGTCGGGCCAGATAACGGCATCTTTAGCGGGGTACTCAATCAAACCCCAGCCATCGCCGCAGTTGTGCTAAATAATCCCGCTTATTGGCGATCCCAACCCAGCAACACTTTCCACGGTAGAGATATCTTTGCCCCTGTAGCAGCGCATCTCGCCAGCGGTGTTGCCTTAAAACAGTTAGGACAAGAAATCGATCCCGCAACTTTAGTCTCACTAGCCCTCAGAGAATGCACACCCTCATCCACAGGAATCAACGGTTGTATTCAATATATTGACCACTTTGGGAACTTAATCACGAATATTCCGCAAAGTTATGTCTTAGACAAAACCTGGTATGTAGAAGTCGCTGGAGTCAGCATCCCCGGACATCAAACATATAGTGACATGCCAACAGGATGTGCGATCGCTTTAATTGGCAGTCATGGCTGGGTAGAAATTGCCATCAATGGTGGTAATGCCGAGTTACAGCTACAACTAAAATTAGGCGATGAATTAAGAGTTAAAATCTAGGTAAAACACCTTACTCCTCCTGATTTAATATGGTTTCTTCCCCAACAGTTTACCCAGGTCAATTTGGTGAATTTACGATTGACCAGAGCGATCGCACCGGCGTAATTATCTATCGGGCTGGGTTAATGGTAGCTGCTATCAGCTTTGCGATTGGTAGTGCTGCTGTGCTACTTCACAACGATGCAACTATTTTATCAGCCTTAACGCCTCTATATGCTTGTTTCAGCCTCGCGCTAGGTGTGAGTTTACTCACCATCCATATCTATGTCGCCCCACTACACCGACTTTTACAGGTTTTTTGGGCAATTGGCACAATCACAGCAATTGTACTCGCTGTAACGAGTAGCGATCCTTTGGCTGTAACTGTCTACAATCAACCAACAACATTATTCGGGGTAGGTTTTACCTTCGCCGCCTTGACAGGAATTTTTTTCAAAGAAGCCTTTTGCTTTAACCGCCTGGAAACCAAGCTGCTAACATTTATCGTCCCTGGTCTGCTGCTGGGACACCTATTTGGCATTCTCCCAATGCAGTGGGAAAGCACATTGTTAGCAGTGTGGGCATTATTGCTTGTCGTCTTTGCTTTGCGGAAAGTATTTCAAGAAATTCCTCCGGATATCGGTGATAAATCCGTGTTTTCTTATTTAGCGCAACAGCGATCTGCCAAAGCGTAAACCAAAGTAGGGTGCGTTACATCTTCTGGACGTACCCACAGTTACTATGTAAATAAATATAAACTTTCATCCAAATGTTAATTATTTATGGATTACTAATTGCTATTGCCTTAATTATTATTTTATTTGTTTTGATTGCGACTCAGATCCATCCTTTTCTTGCCGTAACTTCTCCCATCGCCGCAGAAGTATTAGTAGTTGAAGGGTGGATACCTGATTATGCAATTAAACAAGCTTTAGCTGAATTTGAAAGTGGTAGTTATAAACAATTAGTTACCACCGGAGGTCCTTTACCTATAGGATTTTATTTAGCTGAATATAAAAATTTTGCTGAACTTGCTGCCGCCACATTAAAAGTCTTGGGAATGCCAGAACAAATGTTGACGGTTATACCTGTAGCTAAAGTAGCATCAAATCGAACTCATGCTTCAGCAATTGCTTTACACCAGTGGCTAGCAGATGCAAATTTCCAGCCAAAATCAATTAATCTGTTCACAAACAGTGTTCATGGTCGCCGAAGCTGGCTGATATTCAAACAAGTACTAACCCCAGAAATTCCCGTCGGTATAATTTCTGCAGCCACACTATATTACGATTCTACCCGCTGGTGGAATTATAGCGAAGGTGTCCGGACAGTACTGGCAGAAGCCATTGCTTATATTTATGTACGTTTCTTAAAATTGCAATAGTGTGGATACATTAGAAGAAAGAGCCTTTTGGTTAGCATGGTCGGAAGTACCGGGAGTTGGTGCGGTACTATTACAACGACTCGAAGAGCACTTTGGGACTTTAGCTGCAGCTTGGTCAGCGCCAAAAACTGAATTAGGGCAAATAGAAGGTTTTGGTTATCATACCCTTACCAAAGTAGACAACGCGCGAAAGCAAATACATCCAGCCGAACTACTTTCACAACACCTACTCAAAAATCCCACTTTTTGGACGCCAGCGGACGCTGATTATCCGCGCCTGTTGCGAGAAATTCCCTCACCACCACCAGTTTTGTATTATCGCGGAGAAGTTGACCTCCAAGAAAATTTGGGGACAAAAGCATTAGTGGGGATTGTGGGTACGCGCAAACCAACTGAGTACGGTATTCGCTGGACGCGCAAAATTACTACAGCTTTAGCTCAACACGGCTTTACAATTGTTTCTGGATTAGCAAATGGCATAGACACCGAAAGTCATACCGCTTGCTTAAAAGCTGGTGGTCGTACCTTAGCTGTTTTAGGTACAGGTGTAGATGTGATCTATCCGCAAAAAAATCGCGAACTTTATAAACAGATTTTACCCCAAGGTTTAGTCTTAAGCGAATATCGATCCAAGACACCACCAAATAGCCCACATTTTCCCGCCCGTAACCGTATAATTGCGGGATTAAGTCGCGCCGTACTGGTAATGGAAGCACCAACGCGATCGGGTGCTTTAATTACAGCCCGTTATGCGAATGAGTTTGGCAGAGATGTGTATGCGTTACCTGGGAGGTTAGATGATATTTCCTCACAAGGGTGCTTAAGATTACTTAGTCAAGGAGCAAGTACCATCGTCACCGAAATCGACGAGTTATTACAAATGCTAGGTGCAATCCCGCAATTAAATCGAGTGAACACACCCCCATCTCCACCACCGCTAGCCTTAACACCGGATTTGCAACCAGTGATGAATACGCTTTTAATTGAGTCATTACCATTTGATTTAATCGTGCAGCAAAGCGGCTTGACTACTGGTGCAACTTCTAGCGCCTTGTTACAATTAGAACTCATGGGGTTAATCACACAATTACCAGGAATGCGCTATCGCCGTGCCGATTCCTAGATTTGATACTCAATCTCCTCCTGTAGATAGAAGCATAAAATTGAGCTAAAAGTGAATCCTCATTGAGAATGCCTAACTTATCACTAGGTATTTTCCAGCAGTTTAAGGTAATGAGGAGTGAACATCATGCGACGATTATTACTTTCAGGAGTAATTGTCAGCTTGGGGCTGTCATCAGTATTAATAGCGCAAGCACAAACCACAAAAGTTTCTAATGCTCAAATCAGTGCAATGGTCAATGCATTGCGATCGCCTGTACCGAAAACGAAAAATCCTAATAATCCACCCAGCAGTCGTTGGTCAGTAGACCCGGTTAACATTCCAGTTTGGTCAAAAAGATGCACAGGTAAAACCATTACCCCAACCCAATTCGCCAATGATCCAACTACAGCCCGCGAAATTGTCAGTTGCGTTGTTGGTAAAGAATTAAATAGACAATATCGCTTCAGCAAAGGTGATGAACTAGTCGCCGTCAGTCGCACTGCTTGTTGGTGGACAAGTGGCGACCCCGCAGATTGTGCTAACGGTGCTACAGCCGCCTATGTCCGCAAAGTAGTCCGAGCTTACCAGCGTTCAAAACCAGATAGCACCCCATCATCATCTTCAACCCCATCTACTTACACATCACCAACACCAGATCCGTATACCACCCCTCCGTCTACTTACACATCACCATCACCAACCCCGTCTACAACCCCTTCTCCATCAGCCACTCCCATCCCAGAAGCAACCCCAACCCCATTACCAAAACCAAGCACCCGTCCTTCAGCTTCTCCCAGTCCATCGCCATCTTCTAAGTAGGTCGGCGTCATAAATTATCAAAATTTGTCCAACCTTTCCAATAGAAGGGTTGGACTAAATCTTCATCAGAACTTTAAGCCTGTGGTTGTGAGAAATGGCAAAGTTCCTAATTAGTCTGGGTAACTTAATAATAGACAGTGGGATAATCTGGAGAACTTTCATATGCAGACTATTTGGCGGTGGATTTCGACTATTGCGATTATTCCTCTACTATTGACATTACCCCAGCCTGTAACAGCGCAAGAAGATCCCGGAGGCTGTTTTATGGTGACATCTTCTGGGAGAACTCTGAGTTTAAGCAAACTGTGTGGAGGAAAAGTCGTGGATGTTTTTCGGATTCCGATCAAACGCCACATTGCCAAAACTCCAGTCATTGATGTTCTTTTTAATGGCACCCAAACCAACGAGATGATTCTGGATACAGGTGCTAGTATGACGCTGATTCCGCAAGATTTAGCTAATATCCTGAATGTCCAGCCTGCTGGCACCTTGCAAGTCGGAATTGCGGATGGTAGCGAAGTCGAATTTAAAACAGGTCAGATTCCCACAGTAGCCGTTGGCGGAATTTTGGTCAATAATGTTGATGTAGCGATCGCCCCGAAAATGAAGATCGGATTGCTCGGTCACAATTTTTTTGACAACTACGACATTAAGATTTTAGAAAAAGAAGTGGAATTTCATCGACGTTAAGCCTCTTCTAAAAATTCATCAACGTCTGGGACATCTACCCAACTTGAGGTCGCGTCCGATTCGTGAGCTAAATCCATCAATAATTGTGAGTAAACTCCTTCGCGCAATGATGGTAAAGGATTGGTTTGGCAGTCGATCGCCTGTACCCACTGATCGACTACTCTGATAAAAGCCGAAATGCGTCCGTCAGCGTAATTTTTGGGAAAGATTAAGCGATTGGGAATTTCGATTTCTGCTTCTTTTTGACCTGCCATTGCACCCCAGAGGCGAAATCCATGTATATAATCTTTTTGGTTTTCACTTCCCAAGACTAAAGTCCCGCGATCGCCGTAAACTTCTAACCAATGGGTTCTGGGAGCGTAAACAGCCGTACTTATATTAACTTGGCAAGGTGTACCGTCGGCTAATTCCAGCATTAACATACAGGTATCGTCTGTATCTACAAGCTTCAATTCTCCTGTGGTTGGGTCAGGTCGCTGTCGAATTGCGGTACTCAAACGCGCATTTAAACGGCTGACTGGACCAAACAACCAATGAATATAATCAAATGTATGGGAACCTAAAGCGCCTAAAGCGCCGCCACCACAATCGACTTGAGAATACCAATTCCAAGGACGTGTCGCATCAGCACGACCGGAGACTAGCCAGTCAATTTTAATCAATCGTTTTTGACCAACGTGCTGAATCTCTAGCATTTCCGCCAACATCTGCCATGCTGGAACAAAGCGAAACTCAAAGTCAACTGTAGCGATCGCTCCCGTTGTTTGAGTCAACTGGTACAATTGTTTTGCTTGGGCGACATTGAGAGTCAGCGGTTTCTCTAACAATAAATGCTTTCCCGCTTGCAATACAGTCTTTGCCATTTCGTAATGCAAGAAGGGCGGAGTAGAAATACTTACCGCATCAACAGACGGGAGTGCGACTATTTCGGCAATATTATCGCTCGCTTGCGGAATATTGTGAGCCGCTGCGTACCGCGAGGTCAGCGAAGCTATCGCTGTTGCTGTGTCTAAGTCGCGGTGGTATACTGCCACTACCTCAGTGCGAGGATGGGCGATGAAGCCGGGAATATGCACTTTGCGCCCAAAACCCGTCCCAATCACCGCCACACCAATCTTTGCTTGATTGTCTATACCAACCATTGATTTACTTTAAATACCTAATCGTAAACGGATAGTGATAAACCTGACCTTTGTATGCTTTAACAGAGGCAACAATCACTAACACCACCTGAGATATTACCAGTAAGAACAATCCCCAGCCATAAATTCCTAACAAAATATCCCAGAGTGCTGAGACTTGACTTGCGCCTGAGGTTCGACTGAGGATAAATCCCATCGTGATTAGAGTCGCGACCAGAAAGACTAAGCCGGCGACGAATGCATAACTTGTGAGTGAAAGTTGAAAATTTAATGATTCTTTGCCTTGAGCGTTGATAAACGAGTGTTGCGATCTTTTAGTTAGCCAAATCAGCAATGGACCTAAAATATGAATAAACAGGACAAAGGTAATAAAGAAAACAACTCCGAAATAAGTTAGCATCACACACCCGATCCAGGAAAGTGCCGAAAGATGACATAACATCCCCCAGAAACGAACTTCTTGGCTGTCAATTTCTTTCATCATCTTGGGATTTTAGTAGACTGCACTGCAAACAATTGCTTAGCTATGTGTAATTGAGCACTTAATAATTCGTATTTTTGTGTTTTATTGATGTTTGAGCGTAAGATGTGCTCACTCAATCAAAGCATATAACACCAAGGGAATTTATAAGAGCGTATATTTTCTCTTTCTACCTACTTGATGCAGCTAATTAAGAATGGGTTAAAACAGAAGAAGGTTTTCAATGGCTGGATGTCTCACGGATACAACGCGCTAGTGATGCTTACTCTATAAGCGTTAGTCATTAAATGCCTATTATTGTCAACCTTAGGAATAGCGCTAAGGTATGAAATAGTTGAAAATGTGCTACCGTACATGAAATTATTTTATAGTAAGTTAGAGCGCATCCTCAGAATTAATTAATTAAAAAAGTTATAAATCAGGGTTTGTGCAATTTATTTAGTTATATATGGCACCTTCGCTGCCGCTATTTCCTACTTCAGAATGATGATTTAATATGATGTGGGTAAAATTAAGACGGCAAATATGGCAATGGCGTGGCGTTCTCATAGCCGCTCCTAGTGTCGCAAGTGTATTGATTGGCTTACGTCTGACTGGAAGCTTACAACCTCTAGAATTGGCGGCGTTAGATCAGTTTTTCCAGATGCGACCTCTTTCGTCGCCGGAAGATCGGATTGTGATCGTTGAGATCAATGAGTCAGATATCCAAGCCAGCGGTCGATGGCCGATATCGGATGCCAAAATGGCTCAATTGATTAAAACTCTGAAAAAACATCAGCCTCAAGTCATAGGTCTTGACATTTATCGCGATTTAGAGGTGCAGCCCGGTCATCAGGAATTGGTGCAGGTTTTTGCATCTACACCCAATTTGATTGGCATCAAGAAGGTGATCCCTAGACCTGCAGGGAAAATTAACCCACCGCCAACTTTGAGCCAATTAGGACAAGTAAGTGCCAGCGATTTAGTGATTGATGCGGATGGTACAATCAGACGGAGTTTGCTGTCTTTAAAAGATGAAAATTCGCAAACTGTCTTCAGCTTAGGAGCAAAGTTAGCGTTAAAATACCTAGAAAATAAAGGTATTACTGTTCAAAACGAGGCAAGCAAGCCGGGAGCTATTAAGTTAGGCAAAGCTAACTTTGTCAGGTTTAAAGCTAATGACGGCGGCTATGTTGGAGCTAGTGCTGGTGGATACCAAATATTATCGAGTTTTCGCGGTTTGAAACAGGGTTTCCGCACGATCTCCATGACAGATGTTTTGCAGAAACCCTCAGTAACGGCAATGGTACGCGATCGCATAGTTTTAATTGGAATTACGGCAGAAAGTGTGAAAGATTCTTTCCGTACTCCTTACAGTAGCGGATTGGGTCAGCCTCTTCTCAATACCTCAGGTGTTCAAGTACATGCGGAAGTAACAAGTCAAATAGTGAGTGCGGCACTAGATGGTTATCCCCTGGTGCATGTTTGCTCAAAACCAGTAGAATGGCTGTGGATTTTTAGTTGTGCTGTAGTTGGTGCAGTATTGAGTTGGACACAACGTTATCGAATTGCCACCCAGAAATTTGCTACCGGCATGAACGCAGAAATACCGTTAACGGCTACCTATATTGCATTAGTTGGGGTAAGTCTCGTCGGTGGTAGTTATTTGGCTTTTTTATCGGGATTATGGGTGCCGATTGTACCTGGTTTTATCGCTCTAATCGGTTCTGCTAGCGTAATTACAGCGGATGTTGCTCGTACCGCCGCGACCATGCGCCGAACTTTTGGTCGTTATTTAACAGATCAGGTAGTTGCCAATTTGTTAGAGACACCCTTTGGCTTGAAACTAGGTGGCGAAAATCGCAAAGTGACGATTCTGGTGTCAGATATCCGGCAATTTTCCAACATCTCAGAGAGAGTTGCTCCACAGACAGCGGTGGCAATTATCAACCTCTACTTAGAGGAGATGACAGAAGTCATTAACCAGTACCAAGGGATGATCGTCGATTTTATTGGCGATAGTATTTTTACCATGTTTGGGACACCAATTGAGCAAGAAGATGACGCTCAGCGAGCTGTTGCTTGTGCGATCGCAATGCAACTAGCAATGGAAAAAATTAACTCTAAACTGGCTCAAAAGAGTTTACCCAAATTAGAAATGGGTATTGGTCTTCACACTGGCGATGTTGTAGCCGGGAATATTGGGTCACAAAAGCGAGCGAAATACACTGTTTTTGGCAACAATGTGAACCTAGCTTTCCGAATTGAGACTTATACTGTCGGCGGACAAGTCTTAATTTCTCAGCAAACACTCAAAGCTGCTGGTGCTATTTTGCGGGTCGATGGCGTTATGCATGTACAACCAAAAGGATTTGCAGAAGGCATCTACCTTTATAAAGTTGGTGGCATTGGTGGTCAGTTTAATCTTTCTCTTGACGATGAAGACGATATACTCATTGAACTGGGTCAGGAAATTCCTTTACACTATCAAGTCGTTCAAGGTAAACAACTAACTGGGGAAATTTTTCAAGGTTGTTTAATCAAGCTATCTGCTAATACAGCCGAGTTGCGTTTAGAACACCCCGTAGAACTTTTAAGTAATTTACAAATCAATCTTGTAACTGGTACCGAGAAAGCCAGAGGGCTAGGGGATATTTATGCTAAAGTAGTAGATATATCTAATTACAGCCAAAATCAATTCTGCGTTCGCTTTACTGCTGTACCACCAGACATCTCCGCATTACTTTACTATCTACGCTCTTCTTTCTCAACATAACAAAATCGCATATATTTATTGTTTGCATAACGGATCAGCGTCTTCCTCCTCCTGAGGTGATTGTAGGTGCCGGATCGTCTGGAGGAGGTTCAAAATCTATCTGATTTTGCTCGCATTGATAGGCGATTGCATTGGACATCCTCATAGTTTGTAGCAGCAATATGATGCAAATAAACGCACAGCAACGAGTGGATCGTGTCCAAGACATGAATCATCAATCTCCGATATTGAATTGGGTTAGTTATAAAGAGTGATTAATTTGCTTACTTTGCGTTTACGTTGTGATGTGCAACGCAATGCTGCTTAGATAAGACCATTTACCCACACAGAACCTAATTTCTCTCTCTCAATTCATAATCTGCAGCATTACGAATAGACAACACGTATAATGTGCTGTGAACTGAATTTACTGAAGTAAATTTAGGTGAGTGAATAAATTTAAATTACAACAACAATATTCTTGATGCTTAAGTGATATCAGGAAGGTTTTGCAGAAGGAGTCAAAATGCTCTAAACAAGCCACTTCAAGCCGATCGCTTAGTAATTAATAGTCAAAGTAAATTTCTGGAATTAGGTAGGTTAAGCTTGTATTTAATCTCTACAATTACCTAAAATTAGGAGTTTTTAAGTGTTAAAAGGTTATTTTGTTGCCGCTTGTACATTTTTTATTAGCAGTGGTTTCCTCATTCCATCTGTATCAGTCTTTGCTGCTCCACAGCCAAGAGTCGCGCAGACATCATTACATTATGAGAACTATCCTGCACGTCCGGTATATCGGGGTAAACCAGCGACCTTGGTTGAAAGCACTGCGGGTGATTATAAAGATATTTTGCCAGCAACAATGATGCAAGGTACGAACTTTGCTGGTCATTACGCTTTAGCTGATGGCTTGAATCGAGCTATGGGTGGTGTAAGTAGTGCGGTGATTGTCGATATCACTTCAGGTATCGCTTATACACCCGCACAACTAACTGGTTATCATGACCAACGTGGCGCAGGATACACTCCTCCCCGACCCGATGGTGGCTTACACTACCGCGCCAATAGTAAGTTACTGGAAATTATTGGTAGACCTGGAGGTAGTGATGGCAAACGCGGAATTGGGCATTATTACTACAAGTGGGAAAACAACCAACTGAAATTTCTCCACTTTTTCCCATCACCGTACCAGTCGCGGTGATCTGCTTGCTTGTGGCTTTGTGTATGTGACGCAGATCAGCTAAAAGTGTGAACTTTTATTTCGATATCTATTCCCTGGGGAATACGTGATTAAGCTCATGATACTGTATCTGAGTAACCTAAGTAATACTACGAGGGAAAAATTTTGTGGCATCTACCTATAGCTAATCTTACGGTGATGGAATATCACCTAGCACAAGTTAAACCCGCGATCGTCTATACAGTCGCCGCACGAGAGGAACTGTCTTCCCCCAAAGGCAGTTTTCCCCAAATGCTGGAAGCACTCGGAATTCGGGAAACCGGGATGAAACCAGGTCCAAATCAATATCGGTTTGAAAGCGAACCAGGTTATATCGGCAAGTATCAATTCTGTGAAGCCTTGCTAATCGATCTTGGTTACTATAAAGCGGATGTTTACTTTGGAAAACCGGGAGTCAGCAAGAATTTTTGGCGGGGTGAATGGACAGGAAAAAAAGGAATTCACAGTAAATCCCAATTCCTCAATTCCCCACAAGCGCAAGAGTCCGCAATTCGCGAGGCTTTTGAACTGTACTGGAGTCGTCTCAAAGACATGCTCAAAAAAGAAGGAAAGTCCATCAAAAACTTCCTCGGTCAAAAAAAGACCCTGCCGCTGAAGGGAACATCGAAAACAATTACAATCACAGTCTCTGGCATTCTCGCCGGGTCGCATCTTCAGGGACCTGACGGTATGGCAAACCTATTGTTGAAAAACAAAGTATCTCACGATGGGAATAATACTTCCATTTCTGAGTATGTTGATAACTACGGAGGTTATGAAACCCCTGTCAAAGATCTCACTACCCCAAATCGTAGTTAGTATCTGAGACTTTATTCCATAAGCACTACACCATGACGCCGAGAATCGCCAGATCCCTCCATCATCCCGGAAGTAGTTCTTCTCACCGTATGCACACCACCAAAAAATAAGCTTTTTTGCGTCCATAAAACCAATTCGTCACCTTTCTCCGTCAGTCGCATGTCTACATCTCGACTAAACCCTGGTTCAATATTTAACACCTCATCCCAATGACAGCGCGGACTTGTTACGGCATCCACAACCGACATTCGCCAGTCAATTAAATTAGAAATCACCTGTAAAATAGCAGTGCGAATCCGCTTGGAACCACCAGAACCAAGCACAATTTCGGGTTCTCCGTTATTTAACACCATTGTCGGTGACATCATCGAAGAAATGCGTTGATTTGCTTGCCATTGATGAAATCCTTGGGGATTTAAATCATCTTCGCCTAACATATTATTCATCATAATTCCGGTTCCGGGAATGATATAACCACACCCTTCTCCGTTAGATGTCGTCACCGCTGCAGCATTACCCTGATCGTCCAGCACACTAATATGAGTTGTACTACCCCATTTATTGACCACATTCGTAGTCAATGCGTGGGTGTAAGGAGCAATATTCTCCGCTGATAAAAATTGTTGTGCCACCTCAGAGTCATAAATCAGCGTATCGTAGTCATTTCGTGCAGTATTAGTTAAGCGCATTACCTCAGTTAAGAGTTGTAAATGCGAAGAAGAGCCAAACTCAAGTGAGCGGAAATTAACCGACGAGAGCAATTCTAAAGCAAAAGCAATCAAACTTCCGCCAGAACTAGGCGGCGGATTTGTCAATAAAGTAGAACCACGATAATTAACCACCAGAGGTTCTCTGACAATTACTTGGTAGCTCATTAAATCCTCTAGAGTTAAATATCCCCCTTTCTCCTGACAATCTTTAACCAGTTGACGCGCTACATCTCCGGCATAAAATTCCTCAACTCCATTTTTCGCCACCTCAGTCAATGTCGCTGCTAAATCTGTCATTACCAATATATCTCCAGCTTTCAGCGGCTTCCCTCCAGGGGTATATACTTCGAGATTGCTAATGATTGGTTCGAGTAATTTTAAACAATATGCTTGAAACTCACTAATTACTATCCCATTTTTGGCATAGTCAATCGCTGGGGCGGCGACATCCATCAAGGGTAATTTCCCGAGGCGACGGTGAATCTCAAACACTCCTCGGAGGTTTCCTGGTACAGCCATCGATCCTAATCCGATGTGAAAAGTTTGCACCGTATCGCCAAAATCAAACTCTATTGGATAAAAATCTACCTCACTCGCCAATTTCTGCCGAGGTGTCTGGGAAAAAAAATCAAATAAAATATTCTCTTTTTCCTGAGTGTGGGCAAGCATAAAACCGCCGCCACCGGCTGAGGTCATCATTGACTCGGCTACAAAAGAAGCTAAGACGGCGGCAATCGCGGCATCAAAAGCGTTTCCGCCTAGGCGAAACATTTCTGTTCCGGCTTCGGCTGTTTTTTGATGTCCAGCTGCAATTACTCCATGCGTTTTTTGGTACATTGGGTTAGTCAATATTCTTCTTTATAATGTATATTTGGCAAGCTGACTTTTATCGCCGTCCTCTCCCTGATGCACTGTGGGAGTTGTTAATTTGTGATCCGACTCGCAGTTTTGAGTATCGGGCGACTTGTCCGCAATCTGCGGCTAATTCTACTTGGGTGGCTTCGCAATTACAGCTTGCTGCGAAGGGAAAATTTCCGGATGTCATTCAGGTGTTTCGTCCTCAGTCTTTAAGTTTAATTGAGATGGCTGGGCGATCGCTCTTGATTAAGGTTGAACCGACTCGGCGCACTTTTGCCTTGCAGCAATGGTTACAAGCACTACAATATCCTATTTCTTTAGACCAGCCACCGCCGACACCTTTACCAGAAAAGCTTTGGGGTGAGGAGTGGCGGTTTGCGAATATTAGTGCTGGTGATGTGGCTGACTTTAGCGATCGCCCGATCCCGATTTTAGCAATACCTGATTTTCTCCTTCCCTTGAATCTCGGTTTAGCTTCGACAACTCCTGTTCCCGGTATTGTCATTTATGGAGGTAGGCGATCGATGCAATTGGCGCAGTGGTTGCAGCAATCGTGTCCTGTGTCATTAAATTATATTGCTGGCGCACCGGATGGGTTAGTTTTAGAAGCTGGTTTGGTCGAGCGGTGGATTGTCGCCACATTTAACGATCCAGAAGTCGCGGCTGCTGGTGTCACTTACTCTCAACGCAAACAGCAAAGTCGCGGATTGCACTTTTTGTTAATCCAGCCGGATGATTCGGGGATGACTAACACTGGTTTTTGGTTGTTGCAAGCCGTCTAAGCCAACAATGCACCTAATTCCGCCGCTGTATTTTGAGCCAGATCAATTACGTGTGGTTCTATACTCCTGGCTTCGGAAATAAAAAACACTAAAACTGCAATTATTTCCCCCGTCGGCGTAAAAATTGGCACACCCAACCCAGCTTTTACCCCAAAAGCTTTGGCGATTTGGTGCCGCAAAAAATATGATTCTGATTTAGCAGAAGTATCGGTAATCCATTCCGGTTGTTGTGATGACCAAACTCTTCCTGGCAATCCGCTGCCTGGGGATAAGATAAACCCTTGACTACACAAGCGAAATTGTTCCCATGTTACTAGATGAGTACTGGCTATATGAGGACTAATATACCAAATCGGAATTAATTCTAGTAGCGTGTGGGATTGGTTAGGCATCCACACTTCGCCATAATCCCAGTGAGCAATCTCACAGAATTTGCTTAATACTGAGCAGACTGCTGTCTGAACTGGCGGTGTAACCTTCGTCGCCAATGTGGGTAACAGATGAAACTCAAGTCTTTGGCGCTCATTCACAGTAGGAATTTCCCCAATGAAACATTATTGATTGGCTGCGTTGACTTCAATAATATCTTGGTAAAAATATTTTTTTGTTTACATACATTGACATAAATATTTGCTGTTGTAAGTGATATTTTCTTCGTCCATTTGGGCAATCTAACTTAAAGACCCTAATGATTTAAGTGATTATAATTAGTATGAATGTATGCTAAGGATCATTAATAGGCTATTGTAACTTAATATTGAGTTAAAACCATTGAAGATAACAACATTCTGAGAAGAACTTCATCAAGCAGAAGAAAACCAGCAACAAATCGCCCGATAGTCTCAGCCAAATGCAAAGACACGCAAAGATTGTTAACACTTCTTATTAATTAGATGAAACTAGCAACAATCGCGCTTTGTAGACTTCATTTTTAGCAAACTTATTTTACATAAATCTACTCAGCAATTAGCTAGAATCAACACCATAGGTCTAATGCAGGCAATTATATGCAATATGTTTCTAACATTGAAATCAAGCGCCCAATCTGGCAGACTATCGCCATTTTGGTATTAAGTTTCTGGCTCAGCGCCAGCCTAATACTAGATTGGATAATTATGCCTACTCTTTATGTTTCCGGAATGATGACCGAATCCGGCTTTGCAACAGCAGGATATTTAATTTTCTGGAATTTTAACCGCATAGAACTGCTATCTGCCGCCATCATCTTAACCAGTTTTCTAGTTCTCACGAAAACCAAACAGATGACAGCCAATAGCCGCAACAGCCTAGCGATCATCTTCGCTGTCATCCTCCTAGCGGTACCAGCAATTTACACATATTTCTTAAGCCCACAAATGTGCGCCACCGGAATCAACCTCAACTTATTTGCCTCCGCTACAGAAATTCCCGCAACCATGGACATATTACATGGAGGTTACTGGGTTCTAGAAGCAATCAAACTAGTAGTTGGTGGGACTCTTTTGGGATGGTGTTGGAAACAGTAAGAATTTTGAAACGCGGAGAGCGCGGAGGGAACGCGGAGGAACGCAGAGGTTTCTCCGCGTTCCTCTGCGCTTACTCTGCGTCCCTCCGCGTTTCACTCATAAACAATCGTAAAGCGAGAATCCCAAATCCTACCGCCGCGATCGCCTTCATAATTCGAGCCGGAAATAAGTCAGCAACTGTTCCTCCAGCTAATGAGCCGAGTAAGCTAGTTAATAAGAGAGCACCGGCTGTACCGAGAAATACAAAGCGTGGAGATTGGGAACGACCACTGAGAGCGATCGCGGCGAGCTGACTCTTGTCGCCTATTTCGGATAAAAAAACTGTGATAAAACTGAGACTAAGAAGATGCCAGTTCATAGTATTTTAATGGAGTACATCCCAGAATAGGGAGAGAGAGATTAATAGTAGGGTGATTGCGGCGAATCTTTCAACGATTTTTGGAGCGATGCGGTTGGCAATCCAACTACCGAGGATTACTCCTAAAGCGCTGGTTGTGATTAAGGCGAGTGCTGAACCGGCAAATACGATCCACGGGGATTGGGATTCGGCACTCATTAACAAGGTGGATAGTTGGGTTTTGTCTCCTAATTCGGCGAGAAATATGGTAATGAAGGTGGAACTGAATACGGAGAAAGCTGACGGCTTGCTATCTGGTTGCAGCTTCGGGTGATTTTGAGTGATTGCAGGTGAGGCGAGGTTTTCTTGTGGCTCAGGTGAGCTGCTAAAACCAGATACAGGCAAAGCGTCAGCTTTCACAGGCAGTTAAACCAAATTGTTTTTCATATTCTTCTCATTTTGTCAGATCTTTGGCAAAAAGACTACTCCCTAGCACAGATTTCTGGTCAAGAGAGTAAATATGAGTTGCACTCAATTTGGGCGTTAATCGTTGTTGCTGTTTTTTACTTGCAACTGCTGACGAATTGCGGCTTGAATTTTGGCATCAAAATTAGGATCGTTAAGAGATGCGATCATTGTGCGTGGACGCTGATTGAGTCTATCTAAGTATGCCTGAAGCGCGACTTTATCTTCACGATGTCTCAAAAAGTATTGCTTCAATTCTGCATCAGACATCACATCGTAGTTTATATGACTCATTTAGAATACCCCTCCATCTGGTGTAATTTGGAATTCTAGATCTTCGCTATACCCAGCTATGATGTATAAATTATAAGTTCTGTCATCTATACAAATCAAATGTACAGGTTGCAACATCATATATGTTAGTTGATAACCGACACGATATAAGCTCTCTAGTTGAGCACCTGTTGGCATTCTTGTCATTTGTTACCGAGGCTCATAATTATAACAGCAAATCTGATCTCAACGCAAATAGGGTGTCAGAAGTGGTAAATATTGTCACCACTCCTTAGTTTATATACCTACGGCGTGATCAAAGCGCAGCATTTCTAAGCTACGATCGCCGTAAACGCCTTCGATTTGCTGGTGACAACAATCAATGGCAAAGTCGTTGAGTTCTTCTGGCTCGATGCCGTACATGTCTTGAAATGTCTCTGGCTCGACCCGGCAAAAACGCGGGCGATCGTTATAAATCCGGCACTCTCTGCTCGATTGGTCAAAATTGATACACCACCCGCCTTCTCCTACCATACTCAGGTAGACTTCTAATTCTTCCGGATCTAAGTACTCATCAATGTCGGGGCGCTCTGCTGGGTCAAGATTACAGCAGGCTCCACATTGCTTAACACATTTCCAAGTTGCCATTGTTCTCCACTGTGATAGATGTTGCTTCTTTACAGATATTTTATATTTTTTAGCGATTTGTTATACTTTTATTAAGTAGATTAATTTGGGTAAATGTTACCCAGATAATATAAGTTGCTGCCGAGAGCACACAATCTATATCAGTTTTTGGGTTAATCAGGAGGAATAATGGAAGCTTTAGCGAATATTAATTGGGAAGTGATTTTTCAGCTTGTGTCTGTCGGGTTAATTGTGATTGCCGGTCCGATAGTGATTTTTCTCTTGGCTTTTCGTAACGGCAATCTTTAGGAGTGTCAGGATTCAGCTATGTCGCTGATTCTAGTGCCTGTAGCGCGGCTTGCATGATGAGCGCATATTGGGGTTGAGATACATCAACCTCTTTTGCATCCTCGCGACTGACTCCAAGCATTCCCGTTGTTTTGCCTGGGACGATAGCTAAGACTTTGCCTTCAGGATTTTTAATTCTTAATTGCGCTAAAGCATCTTGATGATAAACGCCACAAGTATAGTGGCGTCCTTTGTATTCAAAAGCGGCTTTGAGAGGTGTGGGGGAAGCAACGAATAATTTTGTCTGTCGGATGGGTTGTCTACAGCCGACTAGCTCTAGTTCAATGGTTGTGTTGCCATTAAAGTTATTCTCTCGCAGTTTGTAGGCAATATCCAGGCGCGGCATTAGTGGGTAATAGTCACCCCAGCGCCAAGCGATCGCTTTGATTTTAAATTGCTGGCGATCAATAATTTGGCAGACTGTGAGTTTAATGTGACCTTTGCCGACAATCTGCTGATCCATGACTTGGACGTTTGGTGTCCAGAAAATCGGGTCGGGATTACCGATTCCACAAGGGTGGAGAGCGTCTAATTGTTGGTATAATTGAGGACTAATTTGATTTAGGTCAAGTTTGGTATCAATTTTGAGTAGCGGTTGTAAGTGCTCTAATTCTAGGCAATCGTTGGCAAAAGAACTCAGACGCGATCGCATAGCAACTTCGTTTGCCGCCGAAAGTGAAAATCCACCGGCTGCGTGGTGTCCGCCAAATTTGCCTAATAAATCTCGACAGGATTCCAAAGCTGCAAATACATTAAATTCAGGAATTCCTCGTGCGGAACCGCGAATGTGTCCTGAGTCTTCATAAGTACCAATAAAGACAGGTACACCATAACGCTCTAATAAGCGCGAGGCGACGATGCCGATGACTCCATGATGCCAATCAGCTTTGACAACAAATAAAACTCGGTCTTTTTGTAGCGATCCTGCATACAACTCCTCTACCATCGCGATCGCTTCGTGTTCAATTTCCTCACACAATTGCTGACGGCGAGTATTTGTTTGCTCACATTGCCATGCTTTCGCTAGCGCCAACTCGAAATCGTCTGTAGTCAGCAATTCAATCACAATTTGCGGATCTTCCAACCGACCGATGGCGTTAATTCGAGGACCGAGGCGAAAACCAATATCCTCAGGCTTCAAAGATTTAGGATTGAGATTCTTCGATTTTAAAGGAATTTCTCCCTGTCCTTTGACACCCGCCATCTGAATTAACGCCTGCACTCCCGCTAACTGAGAATTAGGTAACTGCTGGAGACCGCGCTTCACCCAGCGGCGATTTACACCCGTTAAAGGTGCGAGGTCGGCGATTGTTCCGAGGGTAAATAATTCGAGTAGTGGTCTGATTAAGCCTTTCGCTTTTCCCAGTTGTTGCGCTAGAGATACCGCTAAAATATACGCCACACCTACACCCGCCACACCTCGATAGGGAGATGATTCCGCAATCAGTTTTGGGTTTAGGATGGCGTTGGCGTTGGGTAGTTCTGGAGGGAGGTCGTGGTGGTCGGTGATAATCACTTTTAAACCGAGTTCTCGTGCTCTGGCGATCGGTTCGACAGCGGAGATGCCATTATCTACTGTTAAAATTAGTTGGACGCCTGACGCGGCGAATTCTTCGACTATGCGTTTATTAATGCCGTAGCCATCCTTCATCCGACTCGGAATAGCGTGCTCGACTTTTGCGCCTAACCAACGTAGCGATCGCAGTAATAAAGCAGTGCTAGTCATCCCATCCGCATCATAATCACCACAGATGGCAATTTTTTCTTCTCTGGCGATCGCTTCTTGCAGTAACTCTAAACTTAAGGCTAAATCGGGAAACTCTTCTAGTGGCGACGGCAAAACTTGTTTTTCCGGCGCTAAAAAGGCAAGGGCTTGCTCCGGTGTCTCAATTCCCCGGTTGAATAACAGTTGGCTAATGACTGGCGACAAATTCGTCGCACTTGCCAGCTTTTGGCATTCTACTTCGGGATACATTTGCCAGCGCTGGTTAGGCAACTGTTGACGGCGACGAGGTAATTCGGGTTGAGATTGGTTAACCACAGCGGAAAAAATTAATAGTTAATTACGAGTTAAGAGAAGATTTACTCATAACTCACAATCTATAATTTATAACTTATAGTGGCTAACTTTTAGAGAATATTTACGCGACCATCATTTTGAATGTAAATCGAGCGATCGCCTGGTGGTCGTCCACCGGGACGAATTTCCACCCGCAAAGTCTTGGCTTTAGGTTGAGAGACAATTGTGTGAATAGACAATCCGGTTGCATCCCAGAAAATTAAAGATAAATTGGGTGTTGTGCCATTTGCTTGGTCTAAGTCTAATTCTTGTCCTGGTAGGAGAGGTACAGGTTCTATGCCTTGGATTCTCTGTATTTTTACTAGGTTTGAGGTATGGTTGACAACTTCTAAACGGATGCGATCGCCTGGTTGAAACTGAATTGGGTGAGCACCACATTTAGATGCACATGTACCAGCTAAGGTAGTGCTGGGGAATGTAATCGAGGTAAGGAATAGGATTGTGGCAGTTAAGGTGGTTTTAAGGAGTTTCATGATCTAGTTCTGGGAATTTTTTGATTAAATTTTTGGTGTTATGTGTGTCTATCTTGGCAGATGCTTACATAGATCGTCTAGATATTGCTTTGACTCAAATTATGCTGAAGGTTTTTTTTGTAGTTGGTAGCAAATTGCTTTACCGAGTTGCACTCGCGCAAATGAGTTAACCAGGTTGATGGTTGTTTCTCCACCACCCATAAATAAATAGCCATCTGACTTTAATAATGGCGGTATTTTAGTTAATATAGATTTTTTAGTCTCTGTATCAAAGTACAGCAGGACATTTCGCATGAAAATAATATCCATAGCAGGCATTGCTGACCAGGTTTCGAGCAAATTAAGATGGCGAAAGTCTACCATCTGACGAATCTCTTGATTCAATAGCCACCCGTTACCCTGTTTTTGGAAATAGCGATCGCGCAGTGATTTTGATAAGCCGCGACTAATTTCAAAATTATTATAAATGCCTTGGCGAGCACGCGCTAAAACCTTATTGGAAAAATCGCTAGCAATCAATTTTACATTTTCTTTTGCGAGGCTGGGGAAGTGTTCGCGAATAAGTATAGCGACGCTATAAGGTTCCTGACCGCTAGAACAAGCCGCACACCAGATATTTAAGGCGAAATTACCTTGTTGCTGAATCATTGGCAGGACATCGTTTTTGAGTGCTTCAAAGGGATAGATATCGCGGAAAAATGATGTTTCATTAGTTACAAGTGCTTCAACTGCTTGGATGTGCAGCGAGTTAAATGGCTGAGCCTGTAACTTGACAATTAAATCGTCGATTGAATTAAATCCAGCGGTTTCTGCCAGCGGTGCTAAATATAACTCAGCTAAATATTCTTTATCTGCATCTAGCACTACGGCTGAATGTTGGCGAACTAATTTGCGAAGATAATCAAAATCGATATCAATTCTCCTACTTAAATTAAGAATGTATTTTTAAACGATATAATTAGGAATTATGTTTAAATTAAATAATAACTTATCACAATGATGCAATTTATTTTTGTTTAACTCGACGCATAATCTCAAACGCCATTTCATCTAAAGGTAATATTTTGTCGGCAAGTCCGGCTTTAGCGACAAACCCAGGCATTCCCCAGACTACGCTACTAGCTTCGTCTTGAACGAGAATTTGACCACCGACTTCGCGTACAGACTGGCAACCACGTAGTCCATCTTGACCCATCCCTGTGAGGACGATCGCGAGTGTTCCGGCACCATAAACTTCCGTCACAGAACGAAATAGTACATCAACAGAGGGTCTACAGGAGTTTTGCTGTGCTTCTTGATGTAAACCAATTTGATAATTTGTCCCTACCTGTTCGACAATCATGTGAAAATCTCCAGGTGCTATCCAAACCTGTCCTGGTTCAATCATGGCTCCGGCAAATGCTTCTGTAACTTTGATTCGGGATTTACTGGCGAGTCGTTGAGCCAAGAGTTGGGTAAACATTGATGGCATATGTTGGACAATGACGATTGGCACTGATAAGTTGGCAGGAAACTCAGCTAGCAATACAGCTAAAGCACTTGGTCCGCCGGTAGAAACTCCAATTGCCAAAATTTCTACTTTTTGCGTTAGCGACGTTGATATCCGGGGAAGAAAAGTTGATGGAAGCACCACAGGCGGCTTCAGCTTGGCAGAAGTTGCGGCAAATTGTTTAATTTTCGGAATCAAATCATTACAGATATGCTCGTTAGCTGTATACATACTGCCCAGATTACTCGGTTTGGTAGCATAATCTGTAGCACCTAAAGCTAGTGCTTCAAGGGTTGTTGTGGCTCCAGCAACGGTAAAAGTGCTGAACATAATCACGGGTAAGCGAGGATAAATTTGCCGGATTGCTGTCAATGTTTCTAAACCGTTCATTTCCGGCATTTCCACATCCAGGATTACCACATCAGGCTTCATCACGGGAATCTTCGCTAGAGCGATCCGACCATGCGCGGCGACGCCAATGACTTCGATTTCTGGATCATAATTTAATAGCTTTGTTACTCGACTACGTACTACTACTGAGTCATCTACAATCAACACGCGAATTTTTGACATTAAATTTAATATTTGAACTCACTCACGAGTCTTTGCAAATTCCCTGCCATCTGTGCGAGTTCTAAGGCTGCTTGCTCACTATTATTCGCACCAATTGTGGTGGCTTGAGCATTCACCGCGACTGTGCTAATATTTTTGGCAATATCCGAGGCTCCTTTGGCGGCTTCCGCAACATTCCGCGCAATCTCACTGGTTGTAGCAGTTTGCTCTTCGACAGCACTGGCAATCGTATTTTGGATATCGCTAATTTGATTAATGATTGCCGTAATCTCAGTAATTGCTTCTACAGAGCCTTTAGTATCAGATTGAATTGCTTCAATTCGCTGACTAATATCTTCAGTTGCTTTTGCTGTTTGCTTGGCTAATTCCTTAACCTCGTTGGCAACTACCGCAAAGCCTCTTCCGGCGTCACCCGCACGAGCTGCCTCTATTGTGGCATTTAACGCTAGTAAATTTGTTTGTTGGGCAATTGAGGTGATCACTTTAATCACTTTGCCTATTTCTACACTACTTTGTCCCAGTTTGCTAATCTTCACATTGGTGGTATCGGCTGTTGTGACTGCCATTGTCGCTACTTTGGCTCCCTCGGCAGCATTTTTAGCTATCTCTCTAATACTAGCGTTCATTTCTTCGACTGCGGTAGCGACTATTATGGCATTCTGACTAACTTGTTCGGCTGAGACTGAGGCTGCAGTCGCTTGTTCGGAAGTCTGTACAGCATTTTCAGTCATTTCTCGACTTACTGCTGTAAATTCTTCTGAGGATGAAGATACAGTGGTTGCGACTTCTGACATCTGTCTTAGGGAAGACATCAAATTAGTCGCCATCAGATTGACATTATTCGTTAACTTCTGAAATTCGCCGGAATTTTCAACTGCAATCTGGCAGGATACATTTCTTTGAGAGATAGCGAGGGCAACTTCGGAGATATTCTGAATTTGTTCTGCTAAGTTGAGGGACATCTGGTTCATGTCATCTATCAAGTCTTTCCAAGTCCCTGTAGCTTCCACAACAGCTTGGGAACCGAGTTTACCTTCAATCCCGATTTCACGAGTAATCTCGATGATTTCAGCGGTGACTGTATTGAGATGATCGACGACGGTGTTGACTGTTGTTGCGGCTTGTAAGAATTCGCCTTTTAAGGATTTACCCGCCGGATCTAATATCATTTTTTGTGAGAAATCACCGTTGGCGATCGCTAACAAAACCTGACTCATATTAGTGGTAAAATTCTGATTTAAATTGACCCACTCATTAAAGACTGCGGCGATTTCGCCTAGACCATCTTCTACAGGTAAGCGGACTGAAAAATCACCCTGATTACCGGCTTGTAAAGCTGCTAATAAAAGTTGTGCTTGCGCCTGATTTATCCCATTTTCTAATTGCGACATTTTATTACTCCTTTAAATAAATTATTTTTCGTCTTTAACTGCGAGGATTTTCTTCACATCTAAAACTAGCAGCATACGATCTAGTTTATAAGCTCCTGATAACACCTGGCGCATTCGTCCTTTGAGAGTGACTGGGGGAGGTTCAAAGTTTTCTGGGTAGACTTCTTTAACGTCATCAACACTGTCAACTAATAAACTCACTACCTCATCTTGATGCCGAATCACAATGTTAAAAGCAACATCACCTACAGATGAAGAGTGATCAACCATTTCCAACCGCTGGCGCAAGTTAATTATTGTGACAATTTGTCCTCGCAGGTTAATCAAGCCACAAATATCCGGTGGTGCTAAGGGGACGCGGGTCATTTCTTGAGCACGAATAACTTCCTGTACCTGTTGAATATCTATCCCAAAGTAGATGTCATTCAAAAAAAAAGTTAATAGTTTATATTGCTTAACCATAATTTATCCCAGATGCTGTGGCATCAGCCAAATTATGCAACAGATAAGGATTAGCAGAAAGGGCTATCTCTTTGACATTGAGAATTTCGGTAACTTTACCTTGGATCACCGCTAAAGATTCTACACCCGCTCTACTAGCAATACCTTTTTTACTCAGATCCTCTTCGACAATATCGACAATTTCCTCAACTATTAAGCCGATGCTGCGTGTCTCGCTAATTGTCACTACTACAACTTGAATCGTGTCATCAACGTTATCGATTAATGTGGATTGCTGACCGTTGGTTGAAAATATAGTGTTGAGATCGATTAATGAGAGAATTTGGTCTCGGTATTGCACGGTATATTGATTACCGATCTTTTCCACAATTGACTGGGGAAATTCTTCTAAACGCTTGGCGACGGTAAGTGGTATCGCCATTAGTGTACCTTGTGCTGCTTTAATGAGCAGGATCGGCTCCCGATGATCCGCTTGTTGGACGGCTTGAGAATGGGCTAATCTTTGGATGTGTGAGTCCATACCCACCTGCTCAGCTAAGCCGATCGCATCAATGATTAATGCGACTTTGCCATCATCGAGAATTGTCGCTCCGGCAAAAGTCGTCATATTCTTAAGTTGTTTTCCTAATGGTTTGACGACAATATCTTGGGTATCGATAATCGTATCCACAACTAGACCAAAGGGGTATTCATCGGTTTGAATGACTACAATATTAATGGTTTCTGTATCAAGCACTTTTGGTAATTCCAGTTCTTGATTGAGATATACCAAGGGCAATATCTGACCACGCAGACGATACACTGGAACATCGTACAGCATTTCAATTGCCGGCAATGCTTCCCCCTCAAGACGCACTAACTCTAACAGACTACTTTGAGCAATAGCAAAGCGATCGCCGCCACTTGTCACAATTAAAGCAGGAATAATCGCTAAAGTTAGGGGAATTTTGAGTTTAAATGTTGTTCCATGACCAAGGCGACTATAAACATCAACTGTACCGCTTATATTCTCGATATTAGTCTTGACTACGTCCATTCCCATCCCTCTACCGGAGATGTTGGTAACTTCGGTTGAAGTTGATAAACCGGGGCAGAAAATCAAATTCCAGGCTTCCGACTCGCTCATCACCTCCGCCTGGACAGCGGTAATTAATCCCATATGTTGCGCTTTTTGTTTTAAATGTTCTGCATCGATCCCGCCGCCATCATCACTAATTTTAATCATGACTTTGCCACCTTCATGAGATGCATTAAAAACAATTTTCCCAGCAATTGGTTTACCCTGTGCTGTTCTCTCACTTGGTGTCTCTATCCCGTGGTCGATACAGTTGCGGATGATATGTGTTAAAGGATCTTTTATGGCTTCAATAATACTTTTATCTAACTCTGTTTGGATGCCTTCCATTTCCATTTGAATTTGTTTACCACACTCTAGAGCTAAATCCCGAGTAACGCGCGGAAACTTTGCTGTAATTGTACTAATTGGCTGCATCCGAGTTTTGATCACCCCTTGATACAATTTATTTGTAATCAAGTCGAGGCGTTGGCAGGTCGTGGTAAAAGCTGCATCTTCCTGGGAGGCTGCGAATTGTAGCACCTGATTCCGAGCTAAAACCAGTTCACCGACTAGGTTCATCACTTGATCGAGCAAACTCACATTCACGCGAATCGAAGACTCAGAAGCTGTTATTGTCCAATCATCGAAATCGCCATTTTCACTTTTTAGCTCGTCGCTACTTGCCGTTTCTGTTATAATTTCGGGAAATGCTATCTTATCAGTATGTTGCTCAGTCGTAATCGCCGCAGAGGGTTCAAAGATGTTAATTGTTTGTAATTGGTTTAAAGTCTGAATTATTTTTGCATAGTCCTCTTCACCTTCATTACCCGATGCTTCTATATTGGTAAGGATTTGGCGAATGCTATCTGCGCTTAGCAATAAAATATTAATAATTTTCGGTGTCAACACCAAGGAGCGATCTCGCAATCTCGCAAATAAGCTTTCACTGGCATGAGCAATTGATTCTAGTTTGGGAAAGGAGAGAAAACCACAATTACCTTTAATTGTATGAATCGAGCGGTAGATTCGATCTTGAATCTCAGGGTTATTGGGTTGTTTCTCTAACTCAATTAGATTGCTTTCAACTTGGTTTAGATTTTCATGGCTCTCAACTACGAAAGCTTGTATATCTTCATCATCAAGTAAATTCATATTTTATCAGATCACATAAGTAAATCTATGTTTGCCAATATAACATCATATAAATGTCAAATATAAGTAACACAAATATACCTAATAGCAGATTGTCAAATCGGATTCTATCATTATTTAATCAAAAAGACTACATCTAAAGTTAGGTAGGAAATGACATTAATTTTAATAATTGACGACGCCGCTTTCTCTCGGAGGATGATTCGCAAATATCTACAAGCAGATAATTACGAAATTTTGGAAGCAACTACTGGCAGGGAGGGTTTAGAGACGGTAATTACTCAGCAACCAGACTGTATCATAACAGACCTACTGATGCCAGATATGGACGGGTTAGAAGTGCTCGAAGCCTTACAAGCAAAAGAATCAAAGATTCCTGTAGTCATTATTTCGGCAGATATTCAAGAAGGTACTCGCGATCGCGGGTTTTCTCTAGGAGCAAAAGCATTTATTAATAAACCTCTCAAAGAAGAAGAACTGCGAAAAACAGTTCGTCAAGCTTTGGGTCAGGAGTGAAAAGCGCAAATGCAACTTACAGAAGATCAACTTGATGCCTTAAAAGAATTAGTTAATATCGGAGTAGGTCGAGCAACTAGTGTATTAAATGAGATGGTGGATGCATATATTAAGATGCAAATACCAAATCTTAAGGTATTAACCCCTCAAGAGTTGCAGCAACAACTAGAGCAACAATTTAATCATGATATTTTATCTGCTGTCCAGTTAAGTTTTAATGGTTCATTTCAAGGAATTGCCGAATTAGTTTTCCCGAAGGAAAGTGCTTCAGCGCTGGTCGCAATTCTTACGGGTGAAGAACCAGGAAGCCCAGATTTAGATTCTGTCAAAATCGGGACATTAAGCGAAGTTGGCAATATTATCATCAATGGTGTGATGGGTTCAATTAGTAATGTCCTGAAACAGCATATGAATTATGGACTACCTCAGTATACTGAAGATAAAATTGACAATTTGTTATCTAGGGATATTCAAACTGATGATGCAATTTTGTTAGCGCAGACCCGGTTTACAATTGAAGATTTACATATTGTTGGTGACATTATCCTGATTTTTGAAGTCAGGTCGTTTGATGCGCTACTTGCCGCAATCAATGGCGAGGTAGCATTCCAAGTTGAAGGACAGAGGGTAAAATCATAAATTAGATGACGTTGAGTAGGTTAAAATTATTTACGTTCGGGGATGAGTATTCAGATTAATGACAGAAATACTGACTGAAGCTCAAAATAGATTTGCTCTTTTAGATCGCATACCAATTGGAGTATGTGCTCTGCAAGCGGATGGTGTTGTTTTATATTGGAACTCCTGTTTGGAAGACTGGACAAAAATACCTAGAGACCAGATTTTAGGAACTCAACTGACTCAGCGTTTTCCCCATCTCGCTCGACCTACATATGCTAGTCGTTTGCAACAAATATTTCAGGGTGGTCCACCAACTATCTTTTCGGCTCAATTACACAAATATGTCATTCCTGCACCGTTACCGCAAGGACGATGGCGGATTCAGCATACAACAGTCACTTCTGTCCCCGCTTTTGATGGCGATGGGTTTTATGCACTGTTGTCAATTCAAGATGTCACAGATTTAACTAATCGGGTTCAGGAATATCGCGAGTTGCGCGATCGCGCCCTGACAGAAGTACAAGAGCGCCAGCGAGCAGAAACGGAGTTAGTTGAGGCGCGAGAAGCAGCCTTAGCTGCAGCCCGGATTAAATCGCAATTTCTCGCCAACATGAGTCACGAAATCCGCACGCCAATGAATGGCGTTTTAGGGATGGCGGAATTGTTGTTGAAAACTCACCTCACCACTCAACAACAAAATTTTGCTCAAGTAATTTCTAACAGTGCTAATCACCTGTTGACAATCATTAATGATATCCTCGATTTTTCTAAACTAGAAGCCGGAGAAATGCGGCTACAAACTATAGACTTTGACCTCAATGATTGCATCGACACTGTGATCGAAGTTTTGTCTTCTCAATCTGAAGAAAAAGGGTTGCAGTTAAAGGTTTCTATTGATAACCAGGTAAGCAGAAAACTCCAAGGCGATCCAATTCGTCTCCGCCAGATCCTCTTAAATTTAATTAGCAATGCGATTAAATTTACAGATGCCGGAGAGGTAGTCTTGGAAGTTACAAGGGGAGAGGGGGAGAGTGCGGGAGTGGGGGATGGGGAGAGTGGGGGAGTGGGGGAGGGGAGGAGTGGGGGAGAGGCTTCTACTAGTGTACTGTTTTCAGTGCGTGATACTGGGATTGGGATTTCTGTAGATGGGCAACAAAAACTGTTTCAATCGTTTTCTCAGGTAGATGCTTCAAGTACCAGACAGTATGGTGGTACAGGCTTAGGTCTGACTATTTGTAAACAGATCGTGGAACAGATGGGCGGCGAGATTGGGGTGAAAAGCGAGATTGGTCAAGGTTCGACTTTCTGGTTTACTGCCCAGTTTCAGGTACAAGAAACAAATGGTGTTACACAGCCGTTAGTCAATGATAATAATACTGAAAAGATTAACCCAGTTAGGTTAAAAAATAATCAGATCAATATCCTAGTTGCTGAAGACAACTTAGTTAATCAGCAAGTGTTATTGAATCAACTGGAAATTTTAGGCTATCATGCCGATTATGCGGTCAACGGCGAGCAAGCTTTGGCGATGTTGTCTCAGCAAAATTACGACATTGTTCTTATGGATTGCCAAATGCCAGTCCTTGATGGTTATACAGCTACTCAAGAGTTACGCCAACGCGAAGGTAACAACCGCCACACAGTCGTCATCGCCTTGACCGCTAACGCTATGCCAGAAGACAGGGAAAAGTGTTTGGCGTCTGGCATGGATGATTATATTAGTAAACCAATTAACTTAAGTTTACTCAGTACCTTGCTCCAACGCTGGACGCAAAGCGGAGTGGAAATCAATGAGGTTGAGGAAATTAGTTACACTTCTCCCTCTACTTTGCCTGTAAATCTAGCTCGTTTAGAAGAAGTGACGCGAGGTAATAAGTCGCGCCAGCAACGACTATTGCAAATATTTGTGGAGAGTGCTCAAACTGATATTCAAGCGATCGCCCTAGCCATCCCCATGAACGATTATTCAACATTAGAGCAAAAAACTCACCGTTTGAAAGGTTCGAGTGCGAATGTGGGTGTAACTTATATTTCTGATTTAGCAGCAGAGTTAGAGGCATTATCACAAGCTCAAACACTGTCTGAAGCGCCTTTATTACTAGATGCTATTGGTAGTCATTTAAACACAGTGCGAATTTTTTTGCAAACCCATTTCCTGACGGAAAGTGAATGAGCATGGTAGGGACATACCATTTGCTATGCCCCATGTTCCCAATATTACAAGTAGTACCTCACTGTCGTCACCACACGACTTTTTTGAGCACGTAAAGCATTCTTCAAGAACAATGCCGTTTGATTATGCAAAAAGCTTTCCCACCAGTTACGAGGGACGAAAGTCGGAATAATTACTGTTGACAAAACACCAGGATGCTGCACTTCAAATTCATGCACAAAACTCACAATTGGCTCGACTACAGAGCGATAAGGAGAGTCTAAAATTTTTAAAGGGATATCTCCCTCCAATTCTTGCCAACGTTCTTGCAGTTTCTCTCGGTTAGTCGAACCAATATCTACGTGAATTGCCACAATTTCATCAGCAATACTCCGCGCATAATCAAGTGCTTCAAAAGTACCGCGATGTAATTGACCAATAATCACGATCGCTGGGTGAGTGATGACTGCGACTTTTGGTCGGGGAATATAACCTCTCGGCGGGAGCGTCTGAATGCTGAGCCGTTCTGCTACATATTGGTAATGTTTGTGAATGGCTAAAAACAGAGCGACTATTAAGGGAATGGCAACAACAACAATCCAAGCTCCCGCAGCGAACTTTGTCCGCAAGATCACACCGAGTACAAGAGTTGTTGTAATTGCTCCTAAGCCATTCATGAAAGATCGTGCATGCCAACCCTGAGAACGTTCTTTAAACCAATGTACTACCATCCCGAATTGGGAAAGGCTAAAGGATGTGAATACACCTAAGGCATAAAGAGAAATAAGTGCGTCAACACTGCCTCGGAAGATAATAATCAGCAAAGCACCAAATACACTCAGGGCGATAATTCCATTGGAAAAAGCTAAGCGATCGCCTAATGTTGTTAATTGCCGAGGCAAAAATCCATCCCGCGCCAGTAGCGAGGAAAGCCGAGGAAAGTCAGCATAGCTGGTATTCGCTGCTAATAACAAGATTAACAGAGTGGAAATTTGGAAAAAGTTGTACATTATCCCATCGCCCAGAATATTGTGAGACAACTGAGAAATCACAGTTTCGTTAGTTTTCGGCACAATATGGTAAGCGTTGGCTAAATAAGTGATGCCCAGAAACATTGAGGCAAGAATTGAACCCATGTACAGCATGGTAAGTCGAGCATTTTTCCATTCCGGTGGCTTAAAAGCAGGAACACCATTAGAGATGGCTTCTACCCCCGTCAAGGCTGTACATCCTTGCGAAAATGCTCGCAAAATCAAGAATAGCCCGATTGGTTCCTCTGCTTTAATTACTGGAACAACTGCGTGAATATCTCCAGCTATGTTGTGATATAAACCCACAACAATCATGATGAAAACACTGAAGACAAAGCTGTAAGTCGGGATCATAAATATCTGACCCGATTCCTTCACACCTCTGAGGTTGGCGATCATGATTATGAAAATAAACACTAAGCACAGCCCAACTCGGAAACCACCGAAGTGTTGCATTGCTGGAATTGACAGCAAGTTGTCAACCCCCGAGGCAATACTTACAGTCACTGTTAGTACATAGTCAATCATCAAAGCAGCAGCAGCGATTAAACCTGGATACAAACCCAAGTTTTCATGAGCCACAATGTAAGCACCACCACCGCTGGGGTAAGCACGGATTGTTTGTTGGTAGGATAAAGTAATAATCGCCAACAAAGTTGTAATTGCTAGTGCTATCCAGATAGAACCACCGATAAATGCACTTCCGGCAAGCACCAAAACCTTGAGGATTTCCTCTGTAGCATATGCAACCGAGGAAAGTGCATCCGAGGAAAGAACCGCCAAGGCGGCGGGATTACTTAATCTTTCTTCACTGTGAGCACTGGTCGGTAAGGATTTACCGAGTAAGATTTTTTTTAGCTGGGAAAACGAGGACATAGAAAGTCCACCTGAAAGATGGGTATGTTGCTGAACAGTCTGGAATCTAATTTAACCCTTCAACAGGGAATAGGAAAATTTTCCCAGATTCTCAACCACAAATTCCACTACTTTTAGAGTAATTGTAGTTGTCCACCCAGATGATTTTCTGATGTTTGACTCTGAGAAAGAGCTTCCTCCACCTCATTTTCCAATTCGTCCGCCCCCAGTAACTTATGTGCTGCATCTAACATGGATGCGGCGATTTCTTTCAAATCATCGCGATTATTTAAGTAAGTTTTTAATGCTTCCATCGGATCGATGCTGCTACTCGCACCTAATTCCGGCACGCGCGGTCGAGCTAATTGGCTGATTAATTCTGCTTGAATGGTATAGGTGTGGGCAAGACTCAAAGCGCTGTGTAAGCTGGCATTATCAATCTTATCCATCTGTTCCGAGCGCAGTTTGTAAATTAATCTGACGACTGCATCTGTGAGGTCGTGTTTAGCGATCGCCTTATTCATCACGGCAACAGGATCGTCCGCCTTCGATAAATCTACCTGAATTGTCCGAAAACTCCGCGCCGGCAGTGGGCAAAATTCCCATTCTGCTTTACCCTTTTCTAAGGAAACCATGACATAACCCTTGTCTTCCTTCTCCTCGCTGAAGTCCACCCGCTCAATGCTACCGGGATAAATAATCGGTGGGTCGTTAGCCGGATTCAAGTTTTGGTGTCGGTGAACGTGTCCCAACGCCACATAATCAAAGCAAGGACGTGTCAACAAAGACAACGGAATGGTAAAGCCTTTACCCACAGCTAGAAAGCGTTCAGCACCTAAATTAGCATTATCGATCATCAAGTGACCTAGCAAAACTGTCGGCACATCAGGATCGAGTCGCCGCACTTCCCCTTCCAAAACAACTCGCAGACGTTCAACTATCAATTGGTTAACTTCTGCAAGTGATAAACCCTCCGTATCTTGGCGCGTCATCAATGTCGAACGAGTCAGCCAAGGTAAAGCGATCACCTGTACAGGACCACTACGTGTTTCAATCCGGTGAGTATTTAAAGTATCACCAACAATAAATCCCGGAACTCCCAATGTGCGGTATATATTCAAACTCGCACCTCCCTGTCCTTGGGAATGTTGATCGTGATTACCCACCAACAAAATTGTCGGAATTTTCTCATCCACTAACCGGCGAAACTGACTTGCAAAAGCTTCTTGCACAAACGGCGGTGGTGTCGCATCGGGAAAAGCATCACCCCCAAACAAAACTAAATCCACAGGTTCTGCTAACGCCCTGTCAATGCATTTAGTCAGACTCCCGACAAAATCCTCCAACCGTGTATTCAACCCAGTTTGTGGATTGACACGTCCGTGGGAGAAGCCACCACCCATGTGGATATCAGAAAGATGGAGGATTTTCAGCATAAGTTAAGAATCAACAGCTATTAACTAACTCATATAACTTATAACTCTTGCACCCCACTTGTCAGCGTTATCATCAATAATACAAGTCCGAAAAAAATAATTTATGGCACAACTCAACACCTTAGAGATTCCTGAGGCTCTGTACACTCAGATTCAAGAACTAGCATTGAGCAAAAATCGCTCTGTAAACGATCAGGTTGTGCAGCTACTGAAGCTTGCCCTTCAAGGCGAACCTCAAAGCCAAGCGCAAATCCTCGCCGAAATTAGTGCTTCTCAATGGATACCCACCCAAGAGATTCAAGGGTAGCGTCACC
>JBBQRU010000011.1:0-60528 GCA_038214545.1 Cyanophyceae cyanobacterium
ACGAATCCTCTCTCACTTTTACTCATTGTTCTGGCGACGATTTCACTGCTTACTGGGAGTCCGATCGCTGCAGCAATCATTTTTATGATGGTGATTTTTGGTGGGCTGCTGCGCTTTTCCCAGGAATTTCAGTCGAACAAAGCCGCCGAAAAGCTGCGGGAAATGGTCAGCGCAACGGCAACGGTGAGCCGTAAGGATGCGAATAAAGATGCTGCGCCGAAAAAAGAGAAGGGAATCACCGCCGGAAAAGAAATTGCCGTCAAGTTACTGGTACCTGGTGATGTCATCTTTCTTTCAGCCGGAGATATGATTCCCGCAGATGTTAGACTGATTGCGACAAAAGATTTATTCCTCAGTCAGTCAACCCTCACTGGGGAGTCTCTACCCACCGAAAAACACGCAGAACTCCCCGATCATAAGGAGAAAAATCCATTAGAACTGGTTAATCTTTGTTTTATGGGCACTTCGGTCGTCAGTGGTTCTGGAACAGCCGTTGTTGCGGAGACGGGGAGTCATACTTATTTAGCATCCCTGGCTAAAACCGTCAGCTCCCGCAAACCGCGAACAAGCTTTGATAAAGGTGTGAATGGCGTGACTATGCTGCTGTTGCGCTTTATGCTGATCATGGCTCCACTAGTCTTTTTGATCAATGGAGTGGTTAAAGGCAATTGGGTCGAAGCATTCACATTCGCTTTATCGGTTGCGGTAGGACTAGCCCCAGAAATGTTGCCTGTGATTGTCACGGCAAATTTGGCGAAGGGGGCAATCGCCATGTCTGACAAAAAGGTGATTGTGAAAAATATTGATGCGATTCAAGACTTTGGCTCCATGAATATTCTGTGTACTGATAAAACAGGCACCTTGACCCAAGACAAAATCGTCTTGCAGAGGCACTTAGATCCCTACGGTCACGATAGTACTGAGGTATTAAAATATGCCTATCTCAATAGCTTTTACCAGACTGGTTTAAAAAATTTATTGGATGTCGCCGTTCTCGATCGCAATCAAGAACTTGAGTCTTTAGACATTGAGAAAAACTACCAGAAATTTGATGAGATTCCGTTTGACTTTGTGCGTCGTCGCATGTCTGTTGTCGTCGAAGAAATGGGAAAACAGCATGTGCTGATTTGCAAAGGTGCCGTTGAAGAAGTCCTAAAAGTCTGCACCCAACTCAAAGTCAATGGCAAGGTTTTGCCAATGGATGAGTCAGTCCATACTGAGGTTGCCGATTTACAACAAAAACTAAACTCTGACGGGTTACGGGTAATCGCGGTAGCATACAAAGTAATGCCAGCGGATCAATCGCACTACGCCATTACCGATGAGAGTGATTTGGTTCTGTTGGGTAACATTGCCTTTCTCGATCCGCCTAAAGATTCTGCTGCCCAGGCGATTAAAGCCCTCAAGGGACATGGAGTTGATGTCAAAATCATCACCGGAGACAATGAGATCATTACTCGGAAAATTTGCAAAGATGTGGGGATGCCAGTTCAAAATGTCTTACTAGGTAGCGATATTGAATCCCTGTCTGATGATGAATTAGCCAAAGTTGCTGCAACCACAACCATTTTTGCCAAATTCTCGCCCACCCAAAAAGCCAAAGTTGTTCAAGTGCTACGAAAAAAAGGCAACACTGTGGGATACATGGGAGATGGCATTAATGATGCGGCTGCTTTGCGGGAGGCAGATGTGGGCATTTCCGTTGACACGGCAGTCGATATTGCCAAAGAGTCGGCAGACATCATTTTGTTAGAAAAAAACTTGTTAATCCTGGAATCTGGGGTAATCGAAGGTCGTAGGACATTTGCCAACATCATCAAATATATCAGAATGGGCACTAGCTCTAACTTTGGCAATATGTTTAGCGTCTTGGGTGCGAGTGCGCTGCTGCCATTTTTACCCATGCAACCAGTGCAAATACTGATCAATAATCTTCTGTACGACTTTTCGCAAACGGGTATCCCCTTCGATTGTGTGGATCGAGAAGCCCTAGTCAAACCACCGAAGTGGGAAGTTGCAAATATTCGGCGATTTATGATCTTCATCGGTCCGATTAGCTCTATTTTCGACTATTCCACTTATGCCCTGATGTGGTTTGTATTTGGGGCGACCTCTGTAGAGCATCAAGCGTTGTTCCAAACGGGTTGGTTTGTGGAAAGCCTGATGACTCAAACGCTGATTGTCCATGTCATTCGCACGGCGAAGGTGCCTTTTTTCCAGAGTCGGGCTTCTTTACCCATGCTGCTGATCACCGCTACGGTGATGGGAGTCGCTATGTATCTGCCCTTTTCGCCACTTGCCGCCAGTTTAGGGTTTGTTCCCCTACCAGCTGTTTATTTTCTCTGGTTATTTTTAATCCTCACTTGCTATTGCGTATTGACTCAATTTGTCAAAACTTGGTTCATCAAAAAATATAGCTATACCTCAGGTTAGCCAAACGCAGAACCACTAGCTGACCTAAAAGTACCTATGAAAAGATAGAAGCTCCTTAGTGAGAAGCTTCTATCCGTTGATATTGAGTGGCTCAGGTCTGAATTGAACAGACGACCTCAGGCTTATGAGTCCCGCGCTCTAACCAACTGAGCTACTGAGCCAAAACTGTTTTACGATTTCTTATCCTAGCATATAAATTTAGATATCTACTACTTTCTCTAATAATATCCCAAAAATAAAAAAGGGAGCAATGGTAGCTCCCTGAAGAATTTTCCACTGCGGCTAGAAACTAGCGAGGTGGTAAGAAAGCGATGGGGTTCACTGCGGCTTGACCACCGGGGTGAACTTCAAAGTGACAGTGGGGGCCGGTGCTATGACCAGTGTTACCCATCAGCGAAATTTGCTGACCTTGGTTAACTTGCTGACCAACTTGTACCAAAATCCGGCTGTTATGAGCGTAGCGGGTAATGCTACGGTCAGGATGTTGCACCTCGACCATATAGCCGTATCCACCATTGTTATAGCCAGCGGAGACAATTACACCTGGACCTGCTGCAAAAATCGGAGTACCGACTGAGTTAGCAATATCAATTCCTTTATGCATCCGTCCCCAACGTGGACCGAACCCAGAGGTCAAAGTCCCCTTAGCAGGCCACATCAAGCCGTTCATTGGAGATTGGCTAGGAATAGATATTCCTGGGTTGGAGGGAAAATTTGGATTAGGTAAATAACTATCTGGTGAGGACAGAGGTGGTAATTCTGGCGTAACTGTGCGTCCGCGCATACCGCCCAAGGTTTGCGAGGCGTCTACACCCATAGGTGCTGTTGCCATTTTGACTCTCGGTGTCCGTTGTACTTGTGGTACCTGAATGGGTATGAACTCAGGATTAACCGCTTGACTGGCGGCTTGTTGAGATGCACTGTATTGCGAGTTATTCAGTTGTAAATACTGGTTGTTAGCAAACTGACTTCTAGGTGCCGCAGCCGGAACTGGGGTTGCTACTTTCGGAGTTGTGGCAGGCGCGTTGGCATTACCATCTTGTTGCTGGCGGTATTTGGCACGCAGTTGGTCGATTTCCGACCGCAGGCTTTGGGCGTAAGGGCTGTACTGGCTATTAGCATCAACAGGTGTTTGAGCCAGTAGTTGCTGATTTGGTGCCGCAGCCGAGCTGGCTACAGGTGTGTTAACAGTAGGATTTAAAGCAATAGCTGCAGTGGGGACAGAAACGCTCTGTACTTTCACAGCAGCGATTTTCTCCACATTGGTCTGTTGAATTGCAGTGCCGATGAAGGAAACCTTCTTGGCTACACGACTAGTAGCGGCAACTGGCGATGGAGATGTGTTATTTAAGGCAACAGCAACAACTTGGCTTGGTTGAGCAAGCATTGTTGGTGGTGCAATATTTACAGCAACGGTAGCCGCTTCTTGTTGGGTCTCATCAGACCGCAATTGGGCTAAGCTATCTTTCAAGCGGTTCGACTTTGCCTTTAAACGGCTAAGTGCGAGTTCTTGTTTTGCCTTTAATTGAGTACTGACATTGTCAGCATTGCTCGCTGGAGTCATAGGCGCGGCGATTGGCATTACAGTTTGTTGAGGAACAACATTGCTTGCCACTGGACTGCCGATCACTGCAACTGGCGACTGGTTAAGCATCGCTGTGTTTACAGTATTGCTGGCATCCAACCGATAAGCTGGGGAAGTTTGACCAAGAGTTTCGCTTAGCTTTACAACAGGTGTTATTTGTGGTATTGCAAGTGTAGCGGGTACTACAGACTGCTCATTGGTTTTTGCTTTCAATGCTGCGTCTAACCCAGACACTAGTGAAACTGTCCCGTTAGGAGCAATTCTGGCGACAGTTGGTGCCACCATTGTCATGGGGACTGTAGCTGTCACTGCGGTCTCATTAGCAGCAGGAATCGATGTCGCAGATGGATCGGCTACGGTTGGCTCTGCAGCCGCTGCGCGATCGCTTTGTTGAGTTAGTAGAAGGCTGGATGCTCCCATGATGGCAAGACCGATCATGGCTACAGATCCGCGAATCCGGCGATATACCTTTTGTTCAACTGGGTTTGCTCCCACCAAGTCTCTACTGATAGTACTTGGAACAAGCTTAACTTTCTTTAATACACGTTTCAAAGACGACCTCCTAAGAACACTAGCGCTTAACTGACTTCATGATTGAAGCTTGTTATTAGTCAATGATTTGGATCACAACGAACAATAGACTAAGATCACACTTTAAACTTACTTAGGCAAGATTAACCTGCTTCTTTCATTTAGACAAGTTCATACTAGTTATGAAAACATAACATATCGTACATCTCTCGCCAATCCACTCCTCAATACCTTTAATATGTTACTCTTAAACGCGGCGAGATGATTGTAGCTTAGGTAGCTGAAACTTAACAAGCATAAGATGTTAAGCCATTCCTTCTCTACTAACGATAGTAGTGAATTCCCCCACACAATAGCACAACCTGGTGATCAATCTATTCAAGGTTACAAGAACCGCATCCGTGTGATCAACAATAAACTTTACGCTGTTTTAGATAAATTACACAACCGTACAATTTCGCAGGAGTTTTTGCTGGGTATATTGCTTTAATATCAGCTTGAATAGCGAAAAAGCTTACTACACGGTACTTTGCGAGGATTTATCGCTTTTTTGCGACTCTGCCAAATATATATAAATCTGTCATCCGAAAAGGAGAATAAATCTAATCTTATATATAAATGTCTTATCTAAATGATGGTGGTTTACTAAGTAAACAGTGATTTAATTTACAGACAGAATCAATAATAAAGTGTAAACACTTGTTATTTTAGCAACCAAACCAAAATTAATCTCTAGTTAATTTTAGATCGATATGTACATATACAGATGGTAGTCAAGCGAGTCAGCGCAAACCCCATTCCCGCAAGTTTTTAGCCTCGCGATAAACCCAATTGACGACGCACTTCAAACAGAGACACAGCAACACTCACAGAAAGATTTAAGCTGCGAACTTGAGGCTGAGTCATGGGAATATAAAGGGTTTGTACACAAGCTGAAATCACGGCTGGTGGTAAACCCGTCGTTTCACGCCCAAACAGTAACCAATCGTCCGGCTGGTACTGAAAATCCAGGTAACTAGAAGTCCCCTTTACCGTATAGCCAAGCCAGCGCCCACCACGCTGTTGAGCACTTTTCTCAAAGTCTGCCAGCGATTCGTGATTATGCAAGTTAACATAAGGCCAATAGTCTAAACCAGCACGTTTGAGATAGCGATCGCTAATCTCAAAACCTAAAGGTCCTACCAAATGTAGCTCTGTGTTGGTTGCCGCGCAAGTTCTGGCTATATTGCCAGTATTTGGCGGAATTTGCGGACAAATTAAGACGACTTGGGGCATGTAGTATTTGTGACTTTACACACAATCAAAGTGTAGACTATTTTTTACAAGTATGCCTATAGGCAGATGCGAACGATAGCTTTTATTAATATGGTTTATTATCGGCTGAATTTTAGAGATATTTTTCTATTCAGTGACCATTTCAATAGCCGGGATTCCGCAAAATTATAAAAAACTTAATATTTTCTTAAGGTAAAAGGCAAGTTGGGACGAAGGCACAAAGAAAGTTAATTTTGCCAATCTTTGCACCTCAGCCGGAACTAACTAAGCTACCAAAGCCGGACACAGCTTATCTTCCAGTTCCGTCTCATCTTCAAGAGTTGCGAGAATCGCCTGAGTGAGAACAGTTCTCGCGTCAAAACCGACGGAATGAAGTTGTAACCACTTTTGAGCCTCATTTCCCTCGCGGAGAATTTTTTGTAGCGGAGACAAAAAGCAGTTAAAGCCATTTTCTTTGGCTATTGGCCAGACCTGCTGATAAATTTCATTAATCCAATCTCTAGCCAAGACAGTTCTACCATCTTCCCAATGTACCAACGGAGCATCAAGACTAAAGCGAGCGGCTACAGCTTCATTTTTAGCAGTCAACGCCACCAACTCGTCAGGAGAGAAAACACTACTTTGTAAAGGATCAAGCAACGGATCGGCAATTAGCTGCTGTATTCGCGCCTCTAAAAAAGCCGAAATCGACAACAAAGCGATCGGATCGCTAACTAAATCACAAATTCGCAATTCCAAACGATTCAAATCATAAGGACGACGATCGCCATTAGGTCTCACCGACACCCACAAATGACGAACATTTTGCATAATCCCTTGAGCCAGTTGTTCCTCCACCCATTGAACATGATGAGCGTGACTAGCAAACAAAGGAACATGAGCCGGAGTTTGGGGAAACATCCCCCACCGAGTCGAATGATAACCAGTAGCCAGACCATCAATAAAAGGCGAAGAAGCACTCAAAGCCAAATACAAAGGAGCCTCCACCCGAATCAACCGACAAGCACGCATCAACAAATCAGGATCGCTAATACCCACATTAATATGGACACTAGCAGTCACAACCTGCGTCCCGTAAGTTTGCTCAATATAAGCATGATAAGGATTTGTGAGGTCAGAACGAAAGAAGCGATCGCTACCCCCCAAAGACAAAGTACTCCCCGGAATCAAAGTATAATCACCCAATCGCTGTAAATACTGACGAAGCCTTTGGCGAGGACGAACCAAAGCACACAACAACTGCTCATAACCAAAAAGCGGCTGTGTCACATACTCCACATTACGGCTATCCGGCTCCAACATAAAACCATCAAGATCGGCAACAATGCGATCGGAGAATCCGACAATATCACCTTGAGGCGTACCCGTGTACATCTCGATTTCAAAACCTTTAGATAGCAGCAAGTTGGTTTCCTCGGCTGAACGTCACCCTAAAAATTGTATCGAATCAGACGAAATATCGCATCTACCGGGGGGGAGGGGAAACGCGGAGGAACGCGGAGTTCCCGCAGAGGGACGCGGAGTTGCTCTGCGATACTCTGCGCTACCTCAGCGCCCCTCCGCGTTTCAAAAACCCTCTATTTCCCCGAGAGGATCTCCGCACACTCCTCCGCGATCGCTTCATTACTAAGTCCAAACAAACTAGATAAAGAAATCTTATCTTCCCCATGCAGGGTTTCTAACCAGTGGGAGGCGACTTCGAGGATTTGCTTACCACTTCTGACTTGAAATTTTAATCCTACTTCCAAGAGATCGAAGATCACGAAAATGGAGATTGTTTTCCAGGTTACTTCGGCTGTGGCGACTTCTCGACACGCTGTGACTGTTTTTTCGGCTTCTGGGAAATGTGATGTTAGAGATGGGAGGAGTTTTTCTAGGGGTAATGTGGCGATATCAACGCTGGTGCGGTCAATGGTGACAAATTCTTCTAAGTCTGCCACGTTATGGAGGACGTTGTTTAATGGTTCGGAGTGGAATGTGATTTTATTGTTTAGTGGGTCAGCGGCGGCGTAAATTTGAGTTGTGTATGGCGGTTGAGGGACGGAGGATTGGGAGTAGTAGTCGCGTCCTGTGGGGGTGATTGTGAGTTTGGATTTTGCTTCGAGGGTGTTGAGTTTTTGTAAATTGGCTGTGGTGCTTTTGACGAAAACGGGATCGAGTCCGAGGATTCCGGCTATTTCGGTGACTGTGGGTGCGGGGGTGAATTCAATGGCGGCGCGAATGATGAATTCTTCGAGGACGTTGAAGGGGCGCGTTTCTTCGATTGTGAGTTCGACTCGGCTTTGGCGTAGGCTGTAGCGAAATTGACGGGCGGCTAAAACGGTGAAGTCGGAATTTTTAGCGGTGATCGCTTCGGCACTTTTTTGGAGTTGTGCTTCGATGGGTTTAGATGTTGCGAGAGTCAATTAGACCTCCATGATTACGGACTACGTTGGCTATTTGGCTGTACATGTTGCCTACTGTACCTGGTTGGTTGGTAAATAGGTTTTGACAGCCGATAATTATTAAGAGTTCTTGGGCGCGAGAAAAGGCTACGTTAACTCGTTCTGGTTTTTTCGCAAATCCTACGTCGTTACGGTTATTGTTGCGAACCATGCTGACGAAAACGACAGGACGTTCCATTCCTTGAAAGCGGTCTACTGTCCCGGTGCGGATTTGCAGGGAGGGGAAGAGTTCTGGTTGTAAGCGTTCATCTATTTTTCTCAGTTGTGCGCCGTAAAAGGTGATGGCGGCGATTTCTTTTTTGGGTTCGCCGTTAGCAACTCTTGGTTTCCAGGCTGCTTCCAATTGCTGGCACAATTTTTCGATTATGTCAATCTCTTGCGGGTTATAAAATGAGGTGCCTTCTTGTTGTTCTTGAAATTCTGCTTCGTTTGGGGTTTCGACCCAGAGTAGATGGTGGTCTGGTTGGATGATTTTACCGCTTAAATGATGGGCGCGTTTGTGGTCTGGGTCTATAATTCCGCATTCGAGTTGACCGTCATAAAATTGATTGATTGCGCCCATGATTGACGGGTGCATCCGATACTGGGTGGTTAGCATCTGTTTGATGCTGCTATCGGCGGCGATGAATTGGCTTTTGAAGAGTGATTCTTCTAAAAATTGCAATTCGGCGCGTCCACTGCCAATTTCTAAGGCTACTTCTTCTAAAGTACTTGTATCCAGCATTGGTGGTAGTTGGCGATGGTCGCCGACTAAGACGAGTTTTTTGCCTTTTAAGGCGGGGATGAGTAATTCTGGTGGTGTGGCTTTACTAACTTCGTCCACAATGACGACATCAAAGGATTTGAATTCTTCGGAAAATTCGCGGTTGGCGGCTTGGACGCAGGTAATACCAATAACGTTGGCATTATCAAGGTATATTTGCCGGAGGTTTCTGGCGTCGCTATCAGTTGGATTTCGGAGTCGGCTAATCCAATCGCGGACAAATTCTTGATTGCGGGAGAGATAAAGCTCTTCGTCTTGGAGTTGTTGTTGCCAAGTTTGAAATTGAGTGGCGATCTTGTTTAAATATTCTATATTTAACAAGTCGATTGGTTCTATTTTATATTGAGTGGGTGTTTCTTCCCATGCCGATCGCCACCACTCTTGTTCAGCTATGAGTTTTTTGGTGGGTTTTATGGGTTTGGATTTGGCTATTTTGGCTTTGATTACTGCTAATTGCTGGCTATACAGGCTGATTTTTGCTTCTATTTGAGCTAATCTCGCTTGGAGAGTGCTATTAATTGTGGCGAGGACTTCTAATGGTGCTAATGCGTCTATTGCTTGATGAAGTTTCTGGGCGCGAGATTCCCAAAGCGCTATTTGCTCGGCGAATAGATGGTGTTGTTCCCAGTTGGGGTTAAGATATTCTTGAGCTAGGTTATGTATTTGCTCAGGTAAGGGTTTGAGGATCAGGTTTCTCAGGAGCGCGATCGCCTGAAAAGTTTTGATGTCAAGATCTTGTTGGGCTATGGTTACTTGTTCTCGCCTCTCAGCTATTTGTTCCGGGTTTGGTGGTTGTTGAGGATGTTGTTGCAGGTGCTGTTCTGCCTCGGTTTTGACTGTGAGGACACAATGGCGAGCAATTACCAAAATACTTTCGAGTAACTCGTTGGTCATCCGCTGCAAGGTAGAGTTGATTTGACTTGGTTCCCAGGCTTTGCTGTATTGCTGTCGCATCTGGAGCAAAAATTCTTGAGTCGTTTCCACTAAATTGCGACGTCCGTTCAGAGTAAGATGTGAGTAATCGGTGAATTCTTTAGTTAGCTTCTGCCATTGGGTGCGATCGCTAGTTGATAGTGCTAGAGGCACCTGATTTAAAGCCTGCTGAATAAAGACGCTAAAGTTTTGCTTTTTACCTCGCAAGTCATTAAAATCTCCTTTAATCTCACTCGCTGTCGCCATGAGTAATTGCTGCCAATGAGGAAGATAATCGATGGGGTTATTTTGGTAGATTGCGGGTATAAATTGGATATTCAGCGAGTTGGCAATAGCCATCAATACTATGGGTAATTGCAGCACTTCTACTGATAATTTTTCACCCGTCTGCTGGCAGTTTTGCAAAATTTGGTGTAATTCAGCACTTGCTGTTGATTTCCATTCCTTCATGGTGAAAATCAGCGAATTAACTTCTCGTTTTCGGCTTTCCCATTCGAGGAATGTTTGTTGGTCTGACAGGAATTGCCGTTCAGCGCGATATATTTGATTCAGCGATTCGTTCGTTTGTGTGAGAACCTGTGCTGATTCCGCCACACTTGATATCGCCACGGCGACACCTTTCGCTTCATTCAAAGACGGTTGAAATTCCTCAAGTTGAGGAAGAATATTCTCATGCAACCACACCGCTAGTCCAAATGCACCGCGTACTGGACACTCAAAACCCAGGAGTGTGGCAATATTGATGGCGATGCGAACACTGGCGATGAAATTCTGGACTGGTTCGATATCTTGGCTGTAAGGCTGGAGACGAGGTAAAAAGGCGACGGTTTCCGGTGATTCCCATTGGATATTCTTCGACTGGCGCAACATGTCCTCTAATCCAGTAACTAGAGATGCTAATTCATTTTTTTGGACTAGGTTTGCCTGATAGGTTGTTTCTTGCTGCTGATATTCTGTTTCTAACTGGGCTTTGGTAACTTTTATTTGCTGTTGTTGTTGCTGAAATTGGGTTTCTGCTTCGAGGTAGGCTGTGAATCGAGGGTACAGTTTTAATAATTCTTGATAAGATTTAATATTTTCTTGTCTTTGACCTAGATTATTTTCGCAATCGTCAGCAGTATCAACTAACCATTTGTCGATGACGCGGTCTTCTAAAAAGGGTTGTCCTTCTTCGCCCACTTTCTCCGCGCGTCCTTTTCGCACAGCGCGAATTACAGGATTGTGAACTAGGCGACTCAATGCATTGTCTACGGCTAAGTTAGCTTGACTCGCAATTAAAGTGCGTCCACCGCGTAAGGCAATTTGATAGCAAATTTCGGCAATTACAGTAGTTTTGCCCGTTCCCGGTGGTCCTTGAATTAAGACTAAATCTTCTGCGGCTAGGACGGCTTCGACTGCGGCTTTTTGACCTGGATTAGCCGATGCTAACAATAAGTCTTCACTTTGGAGTTGAGTTGTATCTGTAATCTTCCTCGCTTGAGATGCATCGAATAAAAAGCTACCCAAATAAGCATTTTGGCTGCGACCTTGATTTAAGTCGTCTAAGGCTCTTTTTTTCCGCTGAATTTGGTTGATATCGCCAGCAGCCTCGAAGAATAAATATCCTGTGGCTGGTAGTCGGTAATTACCGGCGGCGATGAATTCGAGTAAATCGCGTTCTAGTTTAATGCGAATTGTCCCACGTTTGGGGTCAATTTCACTAATTGAGCCGAGTTGGCTGCTGTTACGCCAGTTTTTACCTGTGGGAACACTTTCTGAAAGTTTGATATCTTCGTTTCTGGCTTTTTTGAGTCTTTGCCAAAAGTTGTCGCTAGTGAGTTCGTTTTCTGGTGAACCGTCGAGGGTAGCTGTGTCTAAGTCGATTTCAAAGGTGGTTTGGCGGGTGCCATTAAATTTATGGCTGGTATACTGAATGCAAAATTGGCGGGAACGGGCGACGCTTTCTTCAACTTTGAGGAAGGCTTTCCAGGCTTTGAGTTGATCTTCTGTAGGTGTGTAATTAACAACAGATGCGAGGGTTGCCATCTGTGCTAATACGGAGTAAGGTATGCCGTTACGCCGTTGGTGGTTGTTGGCTACTAGCCGCACTTGGAAAGGTAGTGCCGAATTATCAGCTTGTCCGCGAGTTAGGGGAACCAACCGGACTGAGAGGATACGCATCGCGGACGCATCGGGAAATACGGCGGCGCGGATACATAAAGTTTGTTTAATTTTTTTGAGTTTAGCTGGTAAGCGATCGCTAGCCGCAATCATCTCCCAAATCATTTCTCCCGGTGCTTGTCCAGGTCCCTGGCGACGCACGTAAAATAAGCAATAATTCTTGCCTAGGAAACTATATATTAGCTCTTCTGCTCGTTCTCGGCGCTCGCGTTCGGTTGGATATGCTGATAGACCATTTGTCCCATCAACTTCGCGAATAAAGTTATCAACCGCTGAGCGGACGATTTTATAACCCCAATCTGCTCCATCATTCTGTAAGGATTTTGCCATTAATAAGTTCTAAATATTTTCTAGGTTGCGTCCAGATTTCTGCACCCCTGTGTCGGAAGCTGATATAGCAGTGTGTGCCAAAAACTGAAAATCTGGTTTACCTTCCGCCTAAAACACAGTGCGTTCCAACACTCACCTTCCCATAACCTTTTTCACTCCTTCGGTTCTTCCTTTGATTTCATGGCGCAACCACCAATTCTGAAACTCATTCTCTGAAGAGTTAATCATTTCTGTTAGCTTAGCATCTCCCATGTAATGACCACAGATGCAACAAAATTTTGTCCACTAATTGCATTAACATTTTTTTGTGTACATTGTGTACAATAGATATTATGAAGCCAAATACAGAATCAATGTCTGAAACCACTACAATTACTGTCCGTCTGGACGCTACGCTCAAAACGAAGCTAGAAGCCCTTGCCAAAAGCACCCAGCGCAGCCGATCCTGGTTAGCTGCAGAAGCGATCGCTGCATACATTGAACAAGAATCCTGGCAAGTCCAGCAGATTGAAACCGCCGTTCAACAAGCAAATCGTCCCGACGCTGAATGGGTTGCTCATGAGGACGTGTCTACTTGGCTCAAATCCTGGGGAACCGACGGTGAGACCGCATCTCCATGCCCATAGTTTGGTTACTCAGTGCTGTTCAGGATGCTATGGATATTCGTACCCATATCGCTAATCGAAACCCGAAAGCTGCAAGTTTGGTCGCCAACCGCATCGATCAAGCTATCAGTGATCTGGCGGTGATGCCAGCGATGGAACGAACAGGGCGAATATTCGGTACTCGCGAACTCGTGATTAGCGGTACGCCTTATATAGTTGTTTATCGCGTGCAGAATAGCCGCATTGAGGTTTTGCGGATTCTCGCTTTTCCTTAAGTCCTGGGAAGTGATTAAAGTTGGTATTGTTGATAAACTTCACTTGCCGCACGGTGTACTAGAGAGTGACGCCAAACTAGAGACTTGAGATCGTCCGCATAACCACCGCCAATTACGCAAGCTACCGGATAGCCTGCGGCGACACAGGTACTCAAAACTTGCATTTCCCGACGGAATATACCTGTATCTGTGAGAGCTAGTTTTCCTAAGCGATCGCCAGCATGAGGATCGACACCAGCATCATATAAAATTAGATCTGGCTTGACATTTGCTAGTAAATCTGGTAAGTAAAAAGCTAAAGTTTCTAGATAAGCTTGATCTTCCATCCCTACAGGTAAAGCTACATCTAAATCACTTGTTTGCTTAGTACCCGGAAAGTTGACTTCGCAATGCATGGAGAAAGTGAAGACTGAGTCGTCATCTTGGAAAATAAACGCTGTACCGTCGCCTTGATGGACATCTAAATCAATAATTAGAACTTTTTTAACAAGATTTAGTTGCTGGAGGACACGAGTAGCGATCGCTAAATCATTAAAAATACAAAAACCCGATCCATAACTCGGAAAAGCATGATGAGTACCACCAGCGGTATTACACGCCAAACCATGTGCTAATGCCAATTGTGCTGTCAAAATCGTCCCACCCACAGCCACACAAGTCCGATTGACCAAAGCTTCACTCCACGGCAAACCAATCCGCCGCTGCGCCTTAGCATCTAACGTCCCATCGCAGTAAGCTTGAACATATTCTGATGTGTGTACTAAGGAAATCCACTCAGAGGGTGAACGCCGGGGTGTGTAAAATTGTGCTGGACGCGCTACGCCATCTGCCAAAAGTAATTCATAGAGTTGCCGAAACTTTGGCATCGGGAAACGATGACCAACAGGAAGCGGTGCAACATAATCGGAGTGATAAACCAGTGGCAAGTCCATATATTAGTTTTACTCCCTTTACGCTTAAAGAATACCTGTTTTTTGAGTAACCGCAGTATTTATACAGTGCTTCCGGTGAAAACCACATCCTTAGCCTCCGGGATGGAGTACAAATGCTAGAAGTAAAAGTTACACTCTCTCCAGAGAATCTCAAGCAACTAATGCGACAGTTGTTACAAAGCAAAGAGGGATAATATCACAGGGTGATTTCGTCTTCTCAAAATAGGATTCGGAAATCACCTTAGATTACACCCAGTATCAAAGGAGTTGGATGCAACATGGTGCAATGGATTCTTCCACTTGCCTTTATTTGCGGCGGTTTACTCGCAGGCATAGTTTTTGAAAGATTCGTTTTTGAAAAAATGAAAACGTTTGCTGCCAATAACCAATTGCCAGGAAACGAAATATTTTTTACATCTCTACATCGTTTGACTGCTGTTTGGTTTGTAGTTGCAGGCTTCTTCGCCGCAATGTTAAGCCATCCCATGAGTACAGCAGTATCCAATGTTGCAGACAAAATATTACTAATTGTTTTCTTATATTCAGTCACACTATTTTTTGCGCGTCTCATTTCTGGCTTCGTGGGAGTTTTCGGTCAGAGAACACAAGTAATTTCTGTCTCCTTAATTTCTAACCTTGCCAAAATCAGCATTTTTATCATTGGTATTCTGATAATCTTGCAAACTTTAGGCATCCAGATTGCCCCAATTCTGACAACCTTAGGTATTGGTGGTATCGCTGTTGCTTTGGCACTGCAAGATACACTTTCTAATTTATTTTCGGGACTATACCTAATTTTCTCACGCCAAATCAGAACTGGAAATTATCTGAAATTAGATGGCGGCTACGAGGGATATGTTACAGATATTACTTGGCGCAATACGACTATTAAAGAGTTATCAAATAATATTATCGTTGTTCCTAATTCCAAGCTAGCTTCAGCAATCTTTACAAATTACCATCTGCCAGTCAAAGACATGACAGTTACAATTAAATTAGGTGTTGATTATGCTAGCGACCTCGAAAAAGTAGAACGAGTAACTATTGAAGTAGCTAAAGAAGTGATGCAAGCAGTGGCTCCGGAAATCACAGATTTTGAACCTTATATGCGCTACCACACTTTCGGCGATTTTAGTATTGATTTTACAGTTTATCTGCGGGTTAATGAATTCTTCGACCAACGGATTGCCAAGCATGAGTTTGTCAAGCGATTGCACAAATGCTATCAGCAAGAAGGAATTAATATTCCTGCCCCGGAAAGAACAGTTTGTCACCAACTGCGTCCAGGAGAAAGTTGATTTAATTACCTATGTTTAAAGTTACATAAATCTAAATCGATCATAAGTGCGAGAATCTGTCTAGGATTAAATTTCCACAGCGAGTATAAAAAGACCTTATGCTACCAGAAAGAGACAGAGGCACTTTTGCACTAGTAATTATTGTAGCGATCGCTGCGACCATCATCGGTATCCGCAATCTTTACTGGGCTGTGGACACCGCAGGTTTAATCCGCCCACCTTCTAACTCACATGAGCATTTTCGGTAATGCCGTTATGATGTTACTTTTTCTAACTTAAGTGCGCTCGCCTCTAATAAATGCCTCAAACTCTTCTAAAGCTTGACTAACACCAACCACTTTAGACCGCTGTATGAAACGTGGAAAAATCTCGGTAACTGCTATACTAGGAAATGTCGGACTTGTCGGAGACTCAATATAGTTGCCTTGGTGCAGCAGATTAATTTTTATTTTGCCACCTTCATAAATCCATAATTCTGGCACTCTTAAAGCTTTATAAGCATCAACTTGAGTAATGGACGTGACATCGATTTCAATTGCAAGGTCAGGTGGTGGGTCTTGTGACAAATCCAGTCGATCTTTACCAATTACAGCTTTGTAGTTTTGGATATAGAAGCAATCATCTGGTTCAATCCCGGCTTGCATTGACTCTTGTTTAAAGGTCGTAGAACCAAGCGGTTCCCAAGATCGCTTCTGAACTCTGAGTAAAGTTTTGACTAAATCTGCTAGCAAAACTTTTGACCGTTCATGTTCTGGTAGCGGTGCCATAATTTCCAAAATCTGGTTAACGTAAGCAATTCTAGATGATCGCTTTTCTCCTAACTCCGCAACGATCTCTTCAAACCCTTGCCAAGAAACAGGCTGTAGGGTTACTTTTTGTCCTAGTTCTAACCGCAGGTTAATTGAAGTTGTTAGCATTGCTAATCTTACCTATTTTGAGCAAACTCTCTCACTTCTTGTACTGAAAAATCCAAAACACTAGCAACTTGTTCCACACTCAACCCCAAATCTAACATCCGAGGTATTGCATCTCGTTGCGATCGCTCAGCTTGTTGTCGAGCAAATTCAGCTTGTTGTCGCCCAAATTCAGCCTGTTGTTGTGCAAATTTGGCTTGTTGTAGTGCTTGTTCTGTTTCTTTTGGACTCATGAGTGTCTTTCCAGTTTCTGGATCTTGTCATCAGCACTTTTTGGGTTATTCTAGAGCGTCGCGACTATATAGGTCATCATTGGCATCTGTTAAATTAGGAAGGAACGCAAATATTATTGATGGAAGTTCATAGTGTGAGAAATAATAACAATCAAATAGTACCAGTAATCCCAGAAGCTGACATAGAAGAATTAGAAGGCGTTATGCAGGTTTTAGCCAATGTGACTAAACTACCTGTTGAAGTGGTTAAGCCACATTTTGATGCATTACTAAGGCAGTTGATGAAATCAAAACAGGAGCAGCCATTCTACCAAACTGCCACAGCTTCGGAGTGGATCGCAGCTTTTCGAGAATGGCCAGAGAGCCATCGGCGAGATATACCCTTGCTATCAGAGTACGCTTTAAGTCGGGCAGGAATATACGAGGATGACTCGAACGAGAATATTTAAGTAAACTATCTTATAGACGCACTTTTTGCTACCAAGCATACGGTCAAATATAGAGTTTGACAACTAATAGATATAGGTCAACACCTAAAACTATATCAGTATGGGAATACATCCATGTCAGCCTTGCTCAAATCCACCCCAGTTAAATCAGCTCCGTCGAGCAAGGGATTGCCCATCAAAGCACCATCCAATATAGCTCCACTCAAGTTGGCATTGGTGAAGGCAGCTTCGATGAGATTAGCTCTACTCAAATTGGCTCCACTAAGGTCAGCCCCCACGAAGATACAATCAGCCAAGTTGGCTCTACTGAGGTCAGCTTCACTAAGGTCGGCATTTTCCAAAAATCCTCCACTCAAGTCGGCTCCACTCAAGTCGGCTCCACTCAAGTCAGCATAAACAAAATTAGCTTCACTCAAATTGGCACCACTCAGGTTAATTTCGCAAAAGTCAGCGCGACCAAGGTTGACTCCACTCAAATCAACCCCGCTAAAATCCCTCTCTCCAGCAGCATACCTTCTCAACAATTCCTCAGCATCCATACTTAATTCCTGGATGAATTACTAGCGTCAACAATACCCATAGAAGAAATACTGACTTTACCTGTCTTGAGAAAACCACCTCACCTCTTCTATAGACAAACCTAAAACGCTGGCAACTTGTTCCATACTCAGTCCCAAATCTAACATCCGAGGTATTGCATCTCGTTGCGATCGCTCAGCTTGTTGTCGAGCAATTTCAGCTTGTTTTAGTGCTTGTTCTGTTTCTTTTGGACTCATGAGTGTCTTTCCAGTTTTCGGATCATAAAACCGGAGTTCTCCGCCAATGACGCGCAAGTCCAGACCTAACACTGTACTATGAATTGACAAAACTCCATCGGGTAAAAAGTTGGGTGCAAGCGGTCGGTAATGACCCATCACCAAAGTTGAGCCTTTAAGAACAGGGTTGAGGTAATCTCCTGTTGGGTCATATTGAAAGTATTCCTGCACCCCTAAGCGAGAATACTTCTGCGGTTTTACCTCTTCATCATTTTTCTGGGTGGTTACCGAAGTCACTTCCAAGACAAAACTTGGTACAATACCTTCTTCTTCCCACACTTTATAGCTGCGCCGCTCTTTCTTCTCTACTCCAAAGACGACAAACACATCTGGAGCAATCACTGAACTCGCTATGCCTTTTTCGTAGTAAACGAACAGATTACCTGATACGTAAACATCCTCTTGGTCTTGGAAATGCCGATTTAAGGCTTCGACGCCATAAATTAAATAATTCCGGGCTGAATCGCTCTCTGCCATCGGTTCGCCATCAGAGTCAGGGTAAAAAACTTCGCTTTGGAGTTGGCTAGAAGACAGGGTCATAAAAACAGAACCTCAACTCACTAAGACTATTTCTACCATTTTAGTTATTTGTGAGCAGACAGCAATGGAGCCAGATTTATTTCTGGAACAATATGACGTTGTCATTAGCACTTTTTGAGATATTCTGGAGCGCCGTAATTATAGAGGTCATCATGCAGATCTAAATTGAGATGATCTGAATTGTTTTGACTCTGTGCATTGGTTTGGTTGACTTTTCAGTAGTAATCAATTCATCGGCTTTGAGCCATAGGGCGGCGGCAACATGAAACGCATCCATTGCTGCTAAACCATAGGTACAGGCGAGTTGATAAGCTTCTTGTGTAATTTCCTCCGAGTTTGTCGCCCAATGACTAACAGCACTAAAAAATGTTTCGTAGAATTCTATTTCGTCTTGATTTTGGTTGTAAACGGCTTTGGGCAGTATTTCTAGCTTGACGAATTGGCTCGACACAAACTCGCGATTGCTGTCGTTAAGAATGCTATTTGCGCGAATACTGGTTGGTTCAACTCCCCGAAAAGCAGTAATGAGAACACCCGAATCGAAGTACGTCTTAATACTCACGATATCCGCCCCGACGTTCAGCAAGCTCTTGTGCAATTTCTACTCCGTTAAGTAATTGCATTCCTGAGGCGATCGCGCGTTGACGAATCTCCCACAACTTCTTGGCTAACGCTGTTTGAGGGATATAATCGGATTGTTTGGTGGGATCTGATTCTGACAGCGCTTCCACAAACTCGAAAACTCTTTGCTGCTTTTCTGGGGTGAGTTCCCGCCACCGTTCAAGTAACTGCTCCTCTTTACCCATAATCTACCTCATCTACCTCTACTTCTATTATTGCCCATCTAGACAGTGCGCGATCGCCATCCAATTACCTCTCCAAGAACTTTACAATTGTAGATATACTTGCGAGCAGACTGCAGTGGAGCCAGAAGTATTCTTAGAGCAGCGTGATGTTGTCCCTTTAACTAGGGCAATGATTACAGTGTTGATGAAAGTTAATACAGCGAGCGATCGCCAGAGTATCTTCGAGAGTGCAGGGCTTCACCCCGGATTCCTCGGCAATTTAAAACTTGACACTCAACCCAATATATTAGCTCAGACATTAATCGCTGAATTTAAAAGATATCGCCTCGATAGTAGGCATTTAAACTATCACCCAATGATTAGTTTACTGAGCTATATCAGTAATTTAGCAGAAATATATGCCTTGTCTGACCAAGATGCGATCCTCTTTCAGCGACTTGTAGAACAAGGTCAAGAAAACTTCAACGCTTTAAAAGCACGTAGTGCTGTTGGCAGAATTGAGTCACCCGTTGGTACTGGGATTGGTACTGGCGTGTTAGTTGGTAAAAATTTGTTACTTACCTGTCACCATGTATTCACTAAAACGCAAGTTCAAGAAGCTTGGGTGCGCTTTGGGTATAAAACTGGTAGTTATGGCTTAGAAGAAATATATCCCCTTGACCTCAACTTTGTTAGTCATAACCACCGCTTAGACTACGCTTTATTGCGGATTCAGGGACAACCGCCACAATTAATTGTCTCACCGAGTCAGGCGCAATTGGATACTGGTCAAGAGATTCGACTAATCCATCACCCGTTAGGCAAACCAGTGGTAATTTCCCACATTGGACAGATTACACAGGTTGGAGAAGATTACTTTGACCACAATATTAGGGCAGAGGCGGGGTCTTCGGGAGCGCCGATTTTTGACCGTCAGTGGAAAATCATCGGTATTCACCGAGGCAATCCCGGAATTGATCGTGTTATAAAAGAAACATCAGCAAGTCTTCCTGTCCGTGGTTTTTGGATTCAAATCGTATCATATTTGCTTGAAACTGAATCAGGAGCGGACTCGTGAACCTTTGGCAGAATACAGATAGCTTTAATCGGGAACCGAAGAAATACAAAACCCTATTTCTGGAAGCGCATCGCGTTGATGTTGCTGATGACCAGACCCCAATTGAGGCTGGGAAAGCTTATTGTCGGATTTGGTTGGTGGAGATGCGTTTGGCTCAAGGTGTGCAATGGTTTAAGCACCGATATCCGGTAGTACATGCTGCTATCCGATTCCATCATGGCAACCATCCAATTACTATTCCGTATTTAGCTACACCTGGTCACTTAAGGGATTTGGGAACTGACAACTTGGATCGAGTTATTCAATATAATTATCCTCTGACTCCGTTGTTTCCATTTAATCAAGGGGTGGTGGAATTGCAAGCGGGCTTATTTAGTATGGCTGCTTCCAACCCGATTGATAAATTGATCAAAACCATCGGGCGGTTTTCGGACTTATTACCAGTCCCAGAACTCTCTTCTGTGGTCAAGTTAGCAGAACCAGTGTGTCGGGGAATCGAAGATTTACTCGATATGGGCGACCGGCGGTTGGAGTTGGGTTATCAACAAGCATTTTCTGAGGCGAATGGGGGTGGGAGTAACGTCCTGCGAGCTGGTTACTTTGCGGTGATTTTAGCTGAAGAACATCAAATAAATAACGATACTTTGTGTGTCGTGAATGATAGTTTACAAGTTGGTTCACCTGGAAAGACCAAGATGTTTATCCGCGATTGTCAGCCTTTGTCTGGCTACAGTTATATGTTGTTCCGGTTGGAAAAGCGCACTGCCCAAGATTGGGAATCATTAACTAGTATCCAACAATTAGTTGACCAAGCTCAAGACGGCATTAAAGCGGGTAAGTATGGGGCTGTGAAGTCACTTTTGTTACCGTCTATTAAAACCGCAATTTACCGGAGTGCGGATGTCGCTAAAGCCGATCGCTCGACAATGGTGCTGAAAATTGAAGATTTCTTAAAAGAATTAGGTTTACAAGCAGCAGCAGTTCCTCAGCGATCGCTTTACTCAATTATGCAGCGACCTGTACCGCCTGTAGATGAGGCGACTACCACAGAAATAGAGATTTTAGAGAAGTTGTTTCCTTAGGATTTTTGCGGGGTGCATTGAAATTGAACATATAGGGATAGCTATATTTGCGCTTAATTCATGAAGTTTATCGTTCTTGCCGATCGCAGTCAGTTGTTACAGATCTTAATTCAGAATAATTATTTCCAAGGAATGAATGATAGCAAATCCCTGCGAGCCTTTCTGAATAACTGTGGTTTAGGAGAGTATTGTAACTCTATTAATTTCAATGAGTCATTACCATATTTAATTCCTCGCCTTTGTGATGAGCTATCAAAAATCTATCTAGAGAATGAAGACAAAAAGTTGGGGTTGATTTTTTTCCTCGAAACTATCACCTGTGATTACGATTTTCTGTTTAACTTCACTGCGGAAGAAAAGCAGTTTATTCAAGAACGGGTGATTCAACGCTGGAAACCAAGTCAGAGTAATAGCAGGAACCTCCGAACTACTACCTTGCTAGCAGAGGGACGGAAAAAACCTGTACCGAACCATCATCCGCCACTCAAAATCGATCGCGGTATCATTGTTAACTTTGATTTGCGAGAGATGACCTTAAAATTTAATCAGATGATTGGTTATCAAGGAACATTTGCATTTTCTTTAGGAGGCGATCGCACGCTTTTAGATGAGTACATTATTCTCCGAATTCAACGTGAATTACAAAACTTCACAGGTAGATCGCATAGACGCTTTGAAGTTTCGCTGCATTGCCGTAAGATTATGGAAAATCAAAATATAGAACATTATTTTCTTAAAAGATACCCCTATGAACGGTTGACAAGTGTATTTGAGGATCGCGTCAATAGTGACGTGTTACTAGTTGTCTGGAATTATGATATTCCGTCAAAGATTATGCAGCCAGTCGCCGAATCGTTTTGGCAAGAACTGGAACCACTGCTAGTGCCAATTGTGCAATTACAAAATCTTTGTTTTGTGATAATTTTGGCAAATATTGGGAATTTAGATAAAAGCCCAATTGAAGGATTTGTCGGTTTACCAACTCCGGTAAAGTTTGAGTTTGCTGATTTAGCCTCCTGGTTTACTAGCCAACTTAAACAAGAAGGTATTGCTGATAATTGGATCGAGTACTATCTAAATCGACTCGAAGACCAATGTGAAAATTTAGTTGGTACTTATCAAGAGATGAAAGAAATTATCCAGGAGATGCAAGGAGGTTCTCGACTTTATGGATGATCTAACAAAACGTCAGTATAAAGGTAATGCTGAGTGTCACTATCAACCCTTAGCTGGTGCTTGGTCAGAACCAGAACCTTACATCGCTGCTAAATCTTTAACGGATGCTGTCAATGCGGCGCTTTATTTACGCCGTCCGCTGTTGCTAGAAGGCGATCCTGGTTGTGGGAAGACGCGATTGGCTTATGCGGTAGCTTATGAACTAGGTTATCCGCTGCATACCTGTTATATCCGCTCTAGTAGTCGAGCACAAGACTTACTTTATGATTATGATGCATTGGCTCGGCTGTATGATATTCAAGAACACAAAGCTGCCGCAAGTCCGATTGCTAAATCACGGCAAGATTATATTACTTGGGGAAAGTTAGGAGAGGCAATTAAGTCATCTCAAAATGATTGTCCTTCAGTTGTTCTGATTGACGAAATTGATAAAGCTGATATTGATTTTCCGAATGATTTATTATTAGAGTTAGACCGGCTGCAATTTCAAGTGAAAGAAGTTCCGCAAATGAACTTTGATGCTTTGAAAGGGAAAAAGCGCCAGGAACGACAAGAATTTTTACCGCTAATTATTGTCACTAGCAATCGCGAGAAAGAATTACCTAAGCCTTTTTTGCGCCGTTGTTTATTTTATTATCTAGAATTTCCCAATCGCGAAGGTTTAAGGCAAATCCTGCTCAGTCATTTTCCGCCACTCACACCATTATCTCAACTGACACCGATATTTGAAGTTGCTCTGACTAAATTCTTAGAATTACGAGACTTGCGGAATTGGCGCAAGATTCCCGGAACGAGTGAATTTTTAGATTGGGTGGCAATTTTAGAACGAGATCAGCAGGCGCAAAAGTTGACAGCCGAACAACTAGCGGATACAGATCCGGTAAATTTACCTTATTTAGGGGCTTTGGTGAAAACTCAAAGCGATCGCAACGCCCTCAATCAGTCAACAAATCCCAATGGCTGACCTAGATTTGCTGTTACCAGTTTTTCAACGGTTGCGTCGCCAAGGTGTAGTGTTAGGAGTAGATGATTACTTAGTAGCTGTTGAGGTAATTAAAGCTGAGGGAATTCTTGATATTCCTGGATTATGCCGCTTACTCTGGGCAAAATCACGAGAAGAGCAGCAACTATTCGATCAAGCAATCAAAGAACTAGTACCGGATATTCCGCATAATACACCCGAAAAAACCACACCTCAATCTCAAAAGCAGTCACCTCCAGAAACTCCTCGGCTACCGCAACCCCAAATAGAACGCTCACCTGAAGCGCAGTTAAGATTACGTTCTCCGTCAGTACAGCCATCCCGACAGACTGAATCACTCACTCAAACTAAGTCTTACCAATTAATCCCGCATTTACCGATCAATCGGCGAGATATGGCTGGAGTATGGCGACAATTACATCGTCCGCAACCTGGGGGTGTGCCAGAATTAGATCTGGACGCGACAATCCAGAATATTTGTCGCACGGGGTTATTGTTGAAGCCAGTATTGCAGCATCGCCGTTGCAACCGCGCCCAATTATTAGTATTAGTTGACTGTCAGGGTTCAATGACTCCTTTTGCATCTCTTGTTGCGGCTGTGATTGAGAGTATCGAGCGTGGAGGAATATTACCAGGAACTAAGTTTTATTATTTTCACGATTACCCAGAAAAATTTGTCTACGCCCATCCGCATTTAACTCAGGCTTTACCTCTAGAAACAGTTTTGGATCATGCTCAAGGTAAGAGTGTTTTAATTATCAGCGATGCTGGTTCGGCTCGTGGTTACTATGAAAAAGAACGTGTAGCTCAGACTAAAGCTTTTGTGCAACAACTCAGTAATTTCACGTATCTCTATGCTTGGCTCAATCCAATGCCGAAAAATCGCTGGGTAGCCACAACCGCTGCCGATATTGCTCAGATGATCCCGATGTTTCCTTTAGACCGCGAAGGACTAAATGACGCTGTCAACATTTTGCGGGGATATCCGTTTCCAGTAGGGGTTAGTATTTATGAGTAAGCAGTTAGAAGCAATTATTACTACTCCTAGTTTAGTGAGAGAACAGTGGCTGTCATTGGAGTTGGCAGTTCGAGAGGTATTAGCATTTGAACGTCGGTTTGGGACTCAGCATCTTGTTTTAGCTTGTCATGTCGCCTTACCATTGATTCTCACAGCGGAACTTGTAAATTTAATTCATCTTAATTTTCTCGATCACGCGCAGATTCCTTGGATTGCAGAAGTTGATTTTTTGCTCTCGCCACTTTGTCGTCCGATTGATGAAGGGTTATACGAGGTGGAACCTGCGGTGCGGGAAGTTTTGTTAGTAGAACTAGAAAATAAATTTAGTTGGGAACGGACGCGGGAATTAGCCACTTTTTTACAGTTTTATTTGGATCATCAGTTTTCACAACGGCGAGAGGATGTATTTCACACTCAAAGCTGGATTGCCCAAGCTTACATCGATCCAGATCGCGTGGTGGGCGAACTGACTGCGTGGCGGTCTCATAGTCTAGCTGTATCAGACTTGTTACCAGAACATATTCAGTTGGCTACTACTCTGGAAATCCTAGCAGAACCACTAGAACGCACAAGTAGGCAAACAGAGTATCAATATCTGGTGCATGATTCGCGAGTTTTAGCGCATCTACTCTATGGAGATGAGGTGAACAAGAGCGAGATTCAAAAAGAAATAGCATTATTATCACCTGTGATGGTGCGGTGGTTGTCTGGTAAAGATACGTCACTGATACCACCATTGCAAATTATAGAATTTGATGTAGCAACAGTGGAAGTTGGGTCGCGTAGTCAACCAAAAGTAATCGTTCATCGTCATCGTCAGCAAAATCAGTATTTTGCGGAAGACTTGGGTGGAGTCACCCTAGAAATGCTCAAAATTAAAAGTGGTGAATTCCTCATGGGTTCACCGCATACAGAAGCGGAACGGTTTAGTAATGAAGGTCCGACTCATTGGGTAAAGGTCGCGCCCTTTTTTATGAGCAATTATCCGATTACTCAAACGCAATGGCAAGCTGTCGCGGCGCTTCCGGCTGTTAATCGCCCTCTCGATCCTGATCCTTCACACTTCAAAGGCGGCGATCGACCAGTAGAACAAGTATCATGGTATGCAACCGTTGAGTTTTGCGATCGCCTGACAGCCCTAACTGGAAGAGAATACCGTCTACCTAGCGAAGCTGAGTGGGAGTATGGTTGTCGAGCTAGAACAACCACCCCGTACAATTTTGGCGAGACAATTACTCCAGAATTAGCCAATTATGACGGTAATTATATTTATGGTGCAGGTTCTAAAGGCGAGTATCGCGAACAAACAACAAGAGTCAATCACTTTGGCTTAGCTAACGCCTTCGGTTTATATGATATGCATGGCAATGTTTACGAATGGTGTGCAGATCATTTTCACAATAACTATGAGGGCGCACCGGCGGATAGCCGAATTTGGGTAGATCTGGATAATAAATATCGAGTGTCACGCGGCGGTTCGTGGGTTTACTATCCTCGAAATTGCCGCTCGGCTTTTCGTCTCCGCAACGTGCCAGACCACCAGAATTATAACCTCGGTTTCCGCGTGGTTGTATCTTGTACAATGGCTGATGAATAAAAAAGCAAAGATATGGATAGCCGACTGAGTCAACAAATCCAGTTCATCCTGGAAATCGACAAACTTAAAGGGATTCTGCGCCAAACTCGCTTAACTGATGATTCTCGCTTAGAAAATAGTGCTGAACATTCTTGGCACTTGGCAATGATGGCGATTGTTTTAGCTGAATACGCACCTCCCAAGACAGATTTGTTGCTGGCAATCAAAATGCTACTCATTCACGATTTAGTAGAGATTGATGCTGGTGACACTTTCTGTTATGACCTTAAGGGTAATCAAGATAAAGCAGCCAGAGAAGAAAAAGCTGCAACTCGACTTTTTGGCATCCTACCGTACCCTCAAGGCAAAGAATTACGCGAAATTTGGGAAGAATTTGAGGCAAGGCTAACAGATACGGCTCGATTTGCAGTTGCATTAGATCGGTTACAACCACTACTTCATAATCTGCAAAATCACGGAGGCACTTGGCGACAACATAGCATCACTCCCAATCAGGTCAGACAACGCATGGCTCCTGTTCAAGATGCATCCCCGGAACTTGGGGCTTTAGTAGAACAAATTATTGACGATTGCATTGCGGCAGGATATCTGAGACATTAATTGCACATTTTTCGCTCCGGGCGATAGCTGCGCTGACTTACGGTAAGCATTTCCGCTGCTTAATTAAGGAAGCTGCTTCAAAAATGGAATGTATCCTAATTTCACCTTATTTATTTCTGGACTTTGCTCGGAATTACTACTGATCTCTGAAACTTCCTGAAGAGGAGGGTGACATTCATTAGTGTCTGAAGGATTTTCTAAATAACCTTTGAGTGATATGAACCCTCCTGGTAATGCAACGGTAACAACAAATTTATTTCGAGAAGTTTTATTAGAAAAATCAGTCATAAAATATCCTATTATTGAATGTTTTTTTGCAACACAAATTAGAGCACAGAATAATGCATACTACTATTTACACTATAATTTCACTTCAAATTAAGCAGCTATAGCAACTGCATTTATTGATGTTTGGGCAAATTCATCGTGTTAACACATGTGTTACGTAATACGGCCATTCAGTTTGTTTAAAATAGCTTATCGTCTTTATTGCCATATTGCTATTGAAAAGCTTTGTCAGTGTTAGAGAAATATTAGATTGTTTTTATAGAGAAAAGTTTATATGTCATACCGAAATGTCTATTCAAGTCTTTATCCATAGATGCAACTTGATTCAAACTATAGAGTCTAGTTTATGATATGTAGCCTTAATCGTTATTGTCAGGATTTTCTCAGGTTAACCATAGATAATTCTTTATGGCAAGTATTGGATAAATTGAATTAAACGATTTATATTTTTCGTATAAACTGCTACATTTTCATCAACGATGTTAAGGTGTTTCACGCGAGTCTAAGGTTGCAGATTCGGTGTGGTACCCATTAATCAATCGGCTCGTAGTTGCGCTTTAGCGCAATTCTAATACCTGTTTAATGGCTCGCAGTCGCATCGGAGTGCGCTCTGCACTTCGTCACGTCTCCACATGCCAAAATTATTGCGAAAAACCTTACCTGAGAATTATTGACGCATCATTAGCTGAGACTAAACAATATTCGCAACCCAAATAAGATTGATATATTTTTCAGTCAAATAAATTAATACTTGAAGGCTTTGTTGATTTCGCGCTGACAGAAGCAGGAATGAGAGTAAATTTGCGCTCGTCAATGTTCCCTACATTATTCCTACATCTTATTACTTTATCTAAAACCACTAAGTATTAATACAATTTTCATATTTGTTTATCCGTAAGTACTTAGTTAGAGATTTATGGTTATTTCATTCTCCTAGAGGATTTAAAGCCATTATTTGAGTATAAACTCCATGAAAATGGACTGGAATCTTTCTTGAGTCACATTTAGATAACTTGAGCTATGAGACTAGGAATTTATTCCTAGACGATTTCGGGAAGAATGAAATAACCCTGGTTATAGATTCAATTTGTAAATGTTTCCGGATCATTGCATTTAGAGTGAGAATAAATAGAGTTAAATTCTTGGCTAGACTCAATATTTAGCGCCGTTACCCTCCTAAAACAAGCTAAATATAGAGGAAATATAAACAAGGAATAATTAAATTTGAAGAGTAGGTAAAACTAATTGTCAAACGTTGCCTTTTCTCTAAGCCCATGTAATGGTAGTTAAGTAGTAGCACCTAGGAATATTCACTTACTCCTGAAAAAATCAGGAGAAAGGGCACAGACCAGGTGATATGTCCCACATTTATATTCACGGTTTAAAAAAATTTACTGTTTTCTTGTGTACCCATGTATCTGCTTCATAAAAAAACATTAGTTTTGAACCAAAATTGAATTGAGTTGTATTAGTCTATTAAAAGAGAAGACAAAACAGACCGGCATTCTCGCAAAAAAGAAGGATTATTGAATTATTATGACAGATTGCGATCTGTAAAAATCAAAGAAATTGAACAATTCACAGCTTTTCAATTGTTCAAAGCAAATTGAAATAAAATTTTTTTTTGATGACAGCGCCTTCATTCTCTCAAGATCAAAGTCAAAAATAATTCACAAAGAATCAGCGAAAATACTTACGAGAAAATGCGAAATTATCAATAATCGAATTGAAGAAGATAAAGAGATGTGATTCGCCAAGTGCGATTTTACAACTTCCATTATCTGCTCCAAGTAGTGAATCGTAAGTAAAAGGTATGTCCAACTCCAATTCGCAATTCGCAATTTTCTTGAACACAATTCACAATTTCCTTCCCCACGCATAATGCGTTCTGTTGATTATTGATGAAGAGCAATTTATTTTTTCCATGATTAAAACAAGGGGCTTGCAGGAGTGAATGAATCAATTTCCAATTCCGGCATTGCGTTATTGCAATTGCGAATTGTTCGGTCAGGCATTAACTGTAAACATTTCTTCTCTGTAATTTGTACGTATAACAATGGAATCTTTACCAAATCTTGAACAAGTTGATATTCAGAAATACTTACAGGTATTGCAAAGACGCTGGCTGCCTGTAGTTGGAATATTTGGCATATCTGTCACCCTGGGATGTTTATATGGTTTGTCATTAAAACCGTCATATAAAGCAACAGGAAGTTTAATGATTAAAACAAATCACACTTCCTCCCTGACAGGTTCACCAGAAAATATCGGGCGATTAGAATCTTTGAGTCAGAATGAAAATCCTCTAGAAACTCAAGTTAGAGTTGTCGCTTCTAATCCAGTCCTAGAGAAAACGATTCAATCTCTAAATATCAAAGATGCTAAAGGTCAATTGCTGCCAATTCCCGCCTTAGCAGGAAAACTCAAGGTAGAAGGAATCAAAGGCAGTGATGTTATCCAGCTTTCTTACAAGGACAACAATCCTGAGCTAGCTAAACAAGTTGTCAATCAAGTGATTGACAATTACATGAACTTAAACATCAAAGCCAATCAATTTGATGCATTGACAGCGAAAGAGATTCTTGTCAAAGAACTACCCAACGCTGAGCAAAGTGTCAGAAACGCCGAGTTAAAACTCCGGTCATTTAAAGAAACATATAAAATCATTGTCTTAGACCAACAAGCAACTGCCGCAGTCGATGCAATTTCTAAATTAGAAAGCCAAATTTCTCAATCTAAAGCTCAACTAACTAACGTCATCGGGCGGTTACAACAGTTACGTAGTCAAGCCCAAGTCAACTCACAGCAAGGTGTAATCGCCTCCGAGTTGAGTCAAGCACCTGGAGTCCAGAAAGTACTGACCCAACTTCAAGAAACGGAAAGCCAATTAAGGGTAGAGCGGATTCGTTTCCAACCTGGACACCCGGTGATTGTCAACTTGGAAGAAAAAGTTGCTACTCTCAAGAAGTTACTCCAAGAGCGGACAACGCAAGTATCTGGTAGTGAAGCGCCGGTACAAGAGAAAAGTTTACAGGTTGGAGCACTGCGACAAAGCTTGATTGCAGATATTACTCATGCTGAAGCGGATCGTGTCGGTTTAGAAAACCAAATTAACACCCTTTCTCAGCAAGCGAACGCTTACAGACAAAGCGCCAGTGAATTGCCAAAGCTAGAGCAGAATCAACGAGAACTCGAACGGAAGTTGAAGGCGGCGCAAACAACTTACGAAACACTCTTAAAGAAACGCCAAGAAATTGACATCGCCCAAAACCAAAAAATTTCTAATGCTCGTGTCATTTCCTATGCCTTGTTACCTGATAGTCCAGAAGGACCGCGCAAAGTCCTGTTTATTTTTGGTGGCGCAGCTTTCGGTCTTTTCCTAGGTATAATTGCTGCCTTTAGTTTAGACCTGATAGACCGCTCGGTAAAGACAGTCAAAGAAGCCAAAGAAGTCTTGAAATACACCCTTTTGGGAGTTATTCCTGTCTTGGGTAAGAATGTGAAAAACCATTCATCTATCGCCGGAGTAGATATACCATTGCCGAAGATTATTGGGAGAGACATTCCTCACTATCCTTTTGGTGCTGCATACCAAATACTCCAAGCTAACTTGAAGTTTCTTTGTTCTGACAAGACGCTCAAAAGTATTGTGGTGACAAGTTCTGTGGCTAAGGAAGGAAAGTCGGAAGTTGCTGCAAATTTAGCAGTGACAATGGCTCAGATGGGGCGTCGGGTGTTATTGGTAGACGCAGATATGCGCCATCCAATTCAGCATCATGTTTGGGGGCTAACCAATGCTACCGGACTCAGCAACATCATTGTTGACCAAGTGGCAATAAAGTCATCGGTGCAAGAGGTGATGCCTAATCTGGATGTTCTTTCTTCTGGAGTTTTACCTCCCAATCCCTTAGCACTGTTAGATTCTCAGCGCATGGCAACTTTGATTGCTAACTTTAATAGAGAATACGATCTCGTAATTTTTGATACGCCTTCTCTATCGGGAATGGCAGATGCTGCTGTTTTAAGCAACCTCACTGACGGGATTTTGTTAGTGGTTCGTCCTGGGGTAGTTGATTGGAATAGCGCCAATGCAGCTAAAGAGTTTTTAACTCAGTCAGGTCAGAAAGTTTTAGGGATAGTCATCAATGGTGTGAATGTTAAGCGAGAACCAGATAGTTACTTCTATTACATGAAGGAAGATAAGGAGTTAGTTTCTAATTCTCAAAAAGCTGTACTGACCCAGAAGAATTCAGAAATCAATCATCAGAATTAAGTATAAATCCCCCGGATTCATCCGTGGGGTTTCTTATGAGGAGTTAATTCGTCTGCGTTTGTGGTTTATTTTTATTCTTTGGCACGGAGTTATCAAGCTATGAATGCAAAAAAAATGACAATATCTTGTGTAATTAATAATTACAATTATGCCGAATACTTAGTGCAGGCAGTTAAGAGTGCATTGAATCAGACAGTTAAATTTGATGAAATTATCATTGTTGATGACGCTTCAACCGATAATTCAGCGGAAATAGCTAACAAGTTTGCCCAGGAAGCTAATGTTAAATGTATCTTGAAGGAAAAAAATCAAGGACAATTATCATCTTTTAATGAAGGGTTTTTAGCGGCTACTGGAGACCTGGTCTTTTTTCTTGATGCTGATGATATGTACGAAAGTCACTATTTAGAGAATGCTTTAAATTTTTATAAGCGACATCGAGAATGTGACTTTCTGATTTGTGCCTATAAAAAGTTTGGGTCGGTAGAAGGAACATTTCAAGCCGATACAGTGGACTTAGATTTAGGCTATTCGGTTTTGAGAACTTTCTGTTTGGGTGAATGGATTGGCTCAATTACATCAACATTATCTATGCGGAGAGAAGTACTCGAAAAGTTCTTACCTATTCCTTTTGTAGAAGATTGGCGTGTCAGGGCTGATGACTGTCTGGTATGGGGATCTTCTCTGGTAGGAGCTAAAAAGTTTTATATGTCTCAACCTTCGGTAATGTATAGAATCCATTCACATAACCAATATTATAATCAGAAATCTTTAGAAGTAGATTACAACTATGAATACAAGAGATTTTTGAAGTGCAATTCCCTGTTTAATTACATCACGCACAAAAATAACTTTAGTTTACCGTTATCTTTAACTTTGACCTCTTTAAATGAGTTCAAAACAATTCCATGCCCAGAGTTAAATGATTTCATTGTGTATTTAAAAGTCATCTTTCTTTTTGAGCGAAATATTTACTCTCAAGTTAAAGGAATTATGTTTTTATTGAATAAGCTGCTGAAGTTGTATGTAACGGGCAAATTGAAATCGCCGTCAGCAATTATACAAAAGGCTCGATTAGTTTAGTCGCGGTGAGTGCGCTAAAGCGCTACTACGAACTAAAAGTATTGTACTCACTTACTTGAAGTCAGAGTTTTTGAATACAAGAAATAATTAATGTGAAATGAGCAAATGAAACAAAAATGCTAAACAAGTTAAAAATCTCTAACTTATCGCAATTTAAAAATCATTCTGGATTGCGGGCAATTATTACCAATACAGGTTGGTTGTTCGCTGACCGCGTTCTCCGTATGGGTACTAGCTTGATCGTCGGAGTATGGGTAGCACGGTACTTAGGAAAGGATCAGTATGGTCTTTTTAATTATGCTTTAGCTTTTGTCAGCTTATTTAGTCCAATTTTGACTCTCGGACTAGACGATGTAGTCGTTCGCCATATTGTCAGTACATCATCAAGTAAAGATGAAATCCTGGGAACTACTTTTTGGCTAAAACTGCTGGGTGGGATTGCTTCTGTGTTCGTAGCCGTAGGCGCTATATTTTTCTTAGGTGAGCATGACACGACCAAAATTTCTCTAGTTGTAATTTTAGCCATAGCCGGAGTTTTTAGGGCGGCTGACACGGTTGAACTTTGGTTTCAATCACAAGTTAAGTCAAAATATACTGTGATTGCGAAAAACTTAGCCTATCTATTAAGTAATCTCATCAAAGTAGGGTTAATTTTAACGCAAGCAGATTTATTGGCTTTTGCTTGGATAACTTTAGCAGAATTTGCAATGGGTGCAGTTGGGTTAGTAATTGTTTACCAAGCTAGAGGCTTGTCAATACAGTTATGGAAATGGAGTTTTCCGGTTGCCAAAACTCTGCTGAAAGAGAGTTTACCTCTGATTTTCTCAGGCTTCGCAATCATGATTTTTATGAAAATTGACCAGATTATGTTAGGTCAAATGCGAGGAAATGGAGATGTCGGGATTTATTCTGCTGCTGTTCGCATTTCTGAACTTTGGTATTTTATTCCTACAACTGTCGTCGCTTCTGTTGCTCCGGCAATCTACGCGGCTAAGGAAAAGTCAGAAGCTCTTTATTATCAACGGATTGGACAATTACTCCGCCTACTAGCGTGCATCGCTTTGGCAATTTCTATACCGATGACATTCTTGTCAAACAATATTATCTTGGCAATGTTTGGAAGTAAATTTGCCGAAGCAGGTCCAATATTAGCAGTTCATATCTGGACTTCTGTGTTTGTCTTTATGGGTGTGGCAACATCACCTTGGTTTATTGCTGAAGGTTTAAATAATGTTTCTTTAGGTAAGACTTTATTAGGAGCAATACTCAATATTATTCTGAATATCTTACTAATTCCTAAATATGCTGGTATGGGGGCTGCGATCGCTACTATTGTCTCTCAAGCTGTAGCCGCTTTTATTAGCAATGGATTTGACAAAAGAACGCAAAAATTATTCAAGATTCAGCTTCAGTCAATTCTACCTTTTTCTATCTCATAAATTTTCCCAAAATCATGTTAAATATGAAAACACCAGTCACATTCATTATTTTTAAACGCCCAGAAACTACAGAAAAAGTTTTTGCGGCTATTCGTCAAGTAAAACCACCGAAACTTTTTGTAATCGCTGATGGGCCTCGATCTGACCGGGAAGGCGAAGCAGAAAAGTGTGCCGCAACTCGGGCAATTATTGAGAGAGTTGATTGGGACTGCGAAGTGATCAAGAATTATTCGGAAACTAATTTAGGCTGTGCTAAACGAGTTTCTAGCGGTTTAGATTGGGTCTTTAATAATGTCGAAGAGACTATTATTCTGGAAGATGATTGTATTCCACACACAACATTTTTTAGATTTTGTGAGGAATTGTTAGAAAAATATCGCAACGATACTAGAATCGCTAGCATTTCTGCTCAAAATGTACAGGCTGGACATAAACGCACAAATCATAGTTACTATTTCTCTCGTTATAGTCACTGCTGGGGTTGGGCAAGTTGGAGACGTGCTTGGCAACATTATGATTTGAACATGAAACTTTGGCAAGAGGTACAAGCAGAAAATATTTTGCGTGATATTCTCACAGACTCGAAAATGGTCAGTGATTGGCAGCGAATATTTCAGTCAGTTTATGAAAATCCTACGGGCATTACTTGGGATTATCAGTGGACATTTGCTTGTTGGATGCAAAGCAGCTTAAGCATTATTCCTAATGTAAATTTAGTTTCTAATGTTGGGGTTGGTGCTGATTCAACTCATTTTAATTCTCAGCAAGAGTTTTCTTTTATTAATGTGCCGATGCAAGCAATGGAATTTCCTTTGCAACATCCACCTTTTATTGTCCGTAATGCTGAGGCAGATACTTTTACTCAGAAAACAGTTTATCAAGCTACTGCACTGAATATTTTAAAGGAGAGGTTGAAGAGGGTATTAAAGTATTAGTAGGTTCGTTAACAACCACATTAGCGAAGCGTCAGCGCAGCGAAGCCGTTAGCGAAGCGAAGCCGAAGGCGTTAGGCGTTAGGACGCATTAGCGCAGCGCTAGCGAAGCGAAGCCCTTGGCGTTAGCCGCAAGCGAAGCGAAGGCGTCAGCCGTTAGGCGTTAGAACGCGAAGAAAGAAGGGAAGAAAGAAGGGAAGAAAGAAATAAAGATGGTTGTAGCTACTGTAGTTTCAGAAAAAGCAGGAGATTGAGAGTTGAAAGTTAAGTTGTTGGAAAGGATATTAACTGTGTTATTGTTGTTGATCGCTGTTGGAGCGTTAACAATACATCCAGCACAGGAGATTTCTACTGATCCTTTAGGTGGCAAGATTATTGATTATTTATTCAATGCAGTTTCTTACTCAATCTTGCTGTATTTCATATTTTCTTACTGGAACGGATTTTTGTATGTCATTACTATCGGACCGTTACAGTTCTTTTTTCTGGCAATAATTTTGTTCTCGCTTTTGTGGTCGGAGGATTTAGCTTCTAGTCTTCTTTATCTTAAAGGTCTGATCCGCATATATTTGCTCGCTATTTATCTAGTTATGCGTTATCCTCTCAAAGAGCAAATGAGGTTATTTGCTTGGGCGCTGGGGGCATCAACATTATTATCTCTGTTTTTTTCGGCGGTAATGCCGGGTTATATTCACACAGCACCTGAGTTGGCAGGTATGTGGAGTGGTATTTATGGTCATAAGAATGAATTAGGATACATGATGGCTTGGAGTGCAGGACTTTTTATGCACTTGGGACTGAGTATTAAGCGATATCGCTGGTTGATGTGGACAATTTGTGGGATGGCTGTCTGTGTGATTGTCTTTTCACGTTCGACAACATCTTTGATGATTCTGTTTGCGATGGTGTTGCTTTTACCTCTTTACAGAATCCTTAAGAAGACTAATTATAAACTTCAAGTTATTATGATTGGTTTGGCTCTATTATTAGTGGTGAGTTTTGCAATGTTACTCATGACTAATGCCGGAGCGATCGCTGGTGCTTCTGGTAAAGACCTTACCCTTAGTGGACGCTCTGACCTCTGGGAGATAGTAGGTGCAAAAATCTGGGAAAGACCTTTGCAAGGCTACGGATTTTATGCATTCTGGACTAGTCCTGCAGCCGCCCAACTGCGCGCAACTTATGACTGGGCTAGTAATGCTCACAATGGTTTTTTAGAACTATTACTGGAATTAGGTTTTTTAGGTTTTTTGACTTTTGCTGCTGGTTTTATCCGCTGTTTTGTGATGGCACTGACTCGAATTATGACCGTAGCTCAAAAACCAGAAGATTATTGGCCTATGCAGGCGTTAGTCATCATCGTCATTATCAATTTTTCTGAAGCCAGATTACTGGGTCCTAGTTGGAATTGGTTAATGTATCTAACAACTTCTTTGTCTTTAACTTTGGAATATCAATCTAATCAAAGAAAAATATCCTTAAATCAGCTTTCAGTTTCACAAACACCAGTAAGTAATTAAAGATATCTTAAAGTTGTGAACATGCTTCGGTGAAAATGCGGAATACTTGCAAATCACGGTGTAGATTATACTTAAGAACACAATTTAGTAAATTCTCCTAAATAAGTCCAGTAATTATCCAGGTTAATAGCAATGAATATTTTGCATTTGAGTACCCAAGATATTGGCGGAGGCGCAGCCAGGGCAGCTTATCGATTACACAGAGGCTTACAGAAGATTGGACACAATTCGCAAATGTTAGTCCAAGAAAAATTAAGTGATGACAAAACAGTTATTGCTCCTAAAGTGAGATTACTGCAAGGCATTGCCAAGTCAAAACTCACATTTGAGGCTTTACCCTTAAAACTCTATCCCCAAAGAAGTAAAGCTGCATTCTATACGCAATGGTTGCCAGATCGAGTGGCTCCTCAAGTTGCGAAAATAAATCCCGACATCATAAATTTGCACTGGATTAGTGCCGCTTTTATGCAGATAGAAACAATTGCCAAACTACCACAACCTTTAGTTTGGACTCTGCATGATAGCTGGGGTTTTACTGGGGGTTGCCATGTGATTGCAGAGTGCGATCGCTACAAAACTTCTTGTGGAGCCTGTCCTCAACTCAACAGCGGTAAGGATTGGGATTTATCTCGTTGGGTGTGGCAGCGCAAAGCTAAGGCTTGGAAAGACCTAAATTTAACTTTGGTGTCACCAAGCGCTTGGTTAGCCGATTGTGCAAAATCTAGTTCTCTATTCCGGGATTTGCGAATTGAGGTGATTCACCACGGACTCGATACTGACAAATTCCGCCCAATCAACCAGCATTTCGCCCGAGAATCGCTGAATTTACCCCAAAACAAGAAACTTATCTTGTTTGGAGCACTGCAAGCAACTAGCGATCGCAATAAAGGATTCCACTTATTGCAACCAGCACTAGCAGAATTAAGTAAATCTGGCGTCAAAGATAATTGGGAGGTGATTATTTTCGGTGCCACCCAACCCGAAAACCCACCTGACTTAGGCTTCAAAACACACTACTTGGGACACTTACACGACGATCTCTCTTTGGCAACTGTTTACTCAGCAGCCGATGTCATGCTTGTACCGTCTCTTCAAGAATCTTTTGGTCAGACAGCTTCCGAGTCACTCGCTTGTGGCACTCCGGTTGTTGCCTTTAATGCCACTGGCTTAAAAGATATTGTTGACCACCAACAAACTGGTTACTTAGCAAAGCCTTATGAAGTTGATGACTTCGCCAAAGGAATTAACTGGGTACTGGAAGACGAAGAAAGACTGCAAAAATTGTCATTCTGTGCTCGTGAAACAGCCGCAGCAAAATTTACTCTCAAACTTCAAGCAAATCGTTACTCGGCTCTATTTCAAGAACTTTTGCAAGCAGCAAGTAAAGCATCTGTTGCACATTCAGTTTACAACTCTGAGAACCCTTCTTTAAGTATTTAAGAAATAACTTGTCTCACGCATTAGCGTAGCGAAGCCGCTAGCGAAGCGAAGGCGTCAGCCGTTAGGCGTTAGACGCAAAGACGCATCTGCGTGGCGTCAACGTAGCGTCAGCGCAGCGATAGCGAAGGCGTCAGCCGTTAGGCGTTAGGCGTTAGGTATTATGTGTCACACAAAGATGCAAAGAAAAGATTTTTTTTAACTATTCAAGGCTGGAATACACAAACCTAGAAGGAAATACTTTCGATGTCAATACCTTTAGCTTTCGTTATTTGTACAGAACCTGGTCGTTTAGAAGCTCAATCTTTGATGCTAGCGGAAAGTATCCGTAAATTTGGCGGAAACCTTAAAAATACACCGATATACAGTTTTCATCCTAGAGCCGGTGAACCTATCGCTAGCCAAACCCAGAAAGCATTTGCAGACTTACAGGTAAACCATCAACAAATTCCAATTAACCAAGAATTTCACGACTATTACTTAGCCAACAAACCGTTAGTTTGTGCCTATGCAGAACAAAATATAGACACAGAAATCTTAGTTTTTCTAGACAGTGACAAATGCTTCTTCTCAGAACCAAAAGAATTTTTATTACCTCCAGACTGCAATGTTCGTATGCGTCCTGAGTACGGACAAGGAATTGGTTCCATAGGACCTAAAGACCCACAAGAATGGTACTGGCAAAAATTATATGCAGTCCTAGGAGTAAAACGTGAAGTATTTGTCAAAACCCCAATTGGCAATAAAAAAATCAGAGGCTACTGGAACTCTGGAATGATAGTTGTCAGAAGAAGCGCCGGGATATTTACAGCATGGAAAGAAAACTTTGAAAAAGTCATGCGTTTAGATATCACACCTCCTCAAGGAATTTATTTTGTTGAGCAGTCAGTTTTATCTGTAACCTTATGCGCCTTAGAAGAAAACGTCGAACATCTTCCACCTAATTACAGTTATCCCTTGCCTTTACATGACCGTTTATCAACAGGACTGCAATTGAAACACTGGAATGACATCGTATCAGTACATTACTTCAACTTATTCTTCTATAACGATTGGAACGCCCAAATCAAAAGACTGAAAAATTTTAATCTTAGCTCCGAAGGCTACGAATGGTTATGTCAAAGAGTCATTAAACATAACATGCCCCAAACATCAGTAATGCATAGACATATGTTGTCTATCAGAAAAATAGAGCAAAAACTAAGTAAATTCAACTTAAATTTCAACGTAAGCAGTTGGATAGAAAAAATGGCAGAACTTTAAGCTAGACAGCAAGTAATCCTAAATAACTTATAGAGCCTTTTACTAACTTTTACTGACTTTTTCTTTCTTTTCCTTCCTCTGCGTACCTCTTTCTTCCCTTTGCGTCCTTTGCGTTTTAAAATCCAATCCGAAAATAAATCAAATGAAACAAGCAAAAATAGCTGTAATCATGACCTGTTACAACAGGCGCAATACAACACTCGCCTGTCTAAAAGCTTTATATCAGCAAAATAACTTTGATGTTTATTTAACTGACGACGGTAGTTCTGACGGTAGTGCAAAAGCCATCAAAGCAGCATACCCAGAAGTAAAAATCCTTCAGGGTGACGGTAATTTATTCTGGGTAGGAGGAATGCATCTCGCATTTGACGAGGCGATCAAAAATCAGCATGACTATTACTTGTGGCTGAATGATGATACATTTCTCGAAGCCGATGCGTTGAGTAAATTATTACAGACTCATCAGGAGCTAATTGCCCAAGGTAATTCAGACTCAATAGTAGTTGGCTCAACCAAAGATCCAACTACCGGCAAAGCAACCTACGGCGGAGCCTTAAAATCACCCAAATGGTACTCCAACAAATTTGAGTTTTTAGCACCGAGTTCAATTCCGCAAAAATGCGATGCTATGTATGGCAATTGCGTGCTGATTCCCCAAAGCGTTGTCGCGAAAGTTGGCAATATTGACAAAGCTTTTGTTCACAGTTTAGGAGATTTAGATTATGCCCTGAGAGCCAGCAAATGTGGTTGCCAAATCTGGATAGCCCCAGGGTTTATAGGTACCTGCACTAAAAATTCCATTCGCAATAGTTGGGCAGATACTAATCTAAATTTATTAGAACGCTTGCGAAAAGTTCTCCAAATTAAAGGATTTCCCCTTAAACCGTGGACTGTATTTTGTAGTAGACACTCTGGAGCATTCTGGGTATTTTACTGGTTTTTACCATATCTCAGAGCCATTATTGGTTACAAAAACATCGCTGTTTCTCCCACCTTTACAGAAGAAATTGAGCCAAGCAATTGAGAATCAAATCTAACATGAGCCAGCAATCTTATGCCTAAACGTCTACTTATTGTCTCAACCCTTGACTCTAGCCAACCCTTTGGTGCTTTTACGAGACCTTTTTACTTAGGACAATATCTCACTGAACATTTTGAAATCTTCCAGCTAGGTCTTGATTGTTCATCTGTTAATTATTCACCCTCTGTTTCTATAGGTTCTAGAAGTATCAAGTCTTACATTCAAACTGTCCAAAAATGTATTGATGAATTTCGTCCAGATATTGTCTATGCTCAAGAAACATTACCTGGATTAGCAACTCTGATTTCACTAATGTTGAGAAAACAAAAGAGTTATCGCCTAGTCTTAGATTTTCATACATTTTCCGCATATGAATATTGGACTCGCTTGCCTTCAGTTGCTAATCCTTTTAAAGAATTGCTTCAATGCATGAAGACATATATTGCTCAGGGAATATTAGTCTTTTCTGGCAGTCCAATTATTGCCGCCGGTGATTCAACACTGAAACTAATTTCTCAGTGGTATGGCAAAACCCCTCAGCAAATTCACTGTATAGGCAATGGAGTCACTGAAGACTTAGTCAATACAGAGTCTTTTTCCGGAAAAGATCCATATCAAGCATTTCGACCAGCAAAAATCGCACTGCTTATAGCTCCCAAAACATTTCAATTTCCCACAAATGACATGTCTGTGTCAATGACTATTGAGATCGCTAAACACCTAGAAAGTCACTCAGAAAAAGTGCATTTTGTTGTCATTGGTCGGGATGCTAGCGATGTTTCCGAGCCAATACCATCTAACATCTCCTTTTTAGGTTTCTTACCGAAGAGAGAGGATTTTATCGGTCATCTTAAACATGCTGATATTGCCTTGCTACCTTTTTCCAAACAAGCAGTCGCTGGTGGTGCTCGAAATAAAGCGTTAGATTACTTTGCCAGTCGCAAGTTAGTCATATCCACCCCAGAAGGCTTACGAGGCTTAGAAGAATTTCGTCACCTAGAACATCTCTTAGTCGCAGGGTATAACAGCGAAGAATTTGCTAACACAGTGCTAGATGCAGTTTCAAATATGAATAAGTATCAACCACTGGCAGATACTGCATTTACTCTCATAAAAGAAAAATATTCTTGGAATGCAAGAGCGCATAATATTGCGGAAATTTTGAACCAAACATGTATGGCTTAATCTAAGAGACACCCTTTCCACAAGATTAAGTATCTCTTCCCTCCCTCCTTTCTTTCTTTCTTTCTTCCTTCTTTCCTTTTTCTTACCTTTCTTTCTTTGTGTCCTAACGCCTAACGGCTAACGGCTGTCGCCTAACGCCTAACGGCTAACGCCAAGGGCTAACGGCTGACGCCTAACGCCTAACGGCTTCGCTAACGCTGGCGCTAATGTGTCCTTTGTGGTTAATTTTAACAGCCAATGTGCAAGATATAAGTCCGCTCTCAAAGCCTGACACCACAATTATTTCACTTCTAAAACCGGACTTCTGCTTCAAGTATTCACCAAGCTTTGTCTATTAAGAGAACTCAACTCTGAGTGACTCAAATTTGATGCGATTTGGTACGAAAAAATAGTAAAAAACGAAACAAATACTCATTATGGAACGTTCATCTTACAAATTTCTCGGCGTTAAAGTTGACGCACTCTCTATCCCTGAGTTAAATTCTTTAATTGCAGAATCTATCGAAAAGCAGAAAAAATGGATTATTGCTAATCATAATTTACACAGTCTTTATCTATATCACAATGATATAAAGATGCGAGCTTTTTACGCCAAAGCAGAATATATTCATATTGATAGTATGCCGCTAGTTTTTCTAGGCAAGCTATTAGGCTTTCCCTTAAAACGAGAGCAAAGAGTAACTTATGCAGATTGGGTTTGGCCTTTAATGGCAGAAGCAGCAAGTCAAGGTTGGCGCGTATTTTATCTAGGCTCAAAACCAGGAGTTGCGGAGCAAGGCGCACGTATTTTACGCCAGAAGTTCACTGGTTTACAAATTGCTTGTGCTCATGGCTATATTGATTCAACTCCAGATAGTCAAGAAAATCTCGCCACCCTGGCAGCAATTAATGCTTACAAACCCCATATATTAATGGTGGGAATGGGTATGCCACGTCAAGAACATTGGATTGCAGAGAATCTTGAACATATCCATACCAACACAATTTTGACCAGTGGAGCCTGCATCGACTATGTCGCCGGAGCGATACCAACACCTCCCCGCTGGATGGGAAAGATGGGTGTGGAATGGCTGTATCGCTTGTTGAGCGAGCCTAAAAGACTTTGGAGACGTTACTTACTTGAGCCTTGGTTTTTAGGCACATTATTCTTGCGAGAAATTTTGACTTCTAGATTCGATTCTTTGTAAACATTTTTTAGGTCACTTCATCATGTCTTTTACCAATATATCTACAAATAGCCTTAGCCTGGACGATTTAAAACCGGACTTGCGATCGCCCAAAGCCGCAAGATTACAAAGAGGATTGTCGGTGAGACTACTACGTGTAGTCATACTTGTTCTCTTAGATGCTATAGCAATGAGCTTGGCATGGAACATCGCAGCTTTCTATAACACTCCTGTTGATTGGACACAAAGTTTACCGCTCATCCTGCTAAATTTGGGTCTACCAATCATTATCTTTGACACCGCCGGTCTTTATCAGGGTGGGGAGCGTCGTTGTGATTATTTGAGTATCATCAAAGCAGTTTTTCTCTCAGCTTTACTTCTACTGCTGATTCCTTCTCTCTATGACCCAAATGCCTACTATCCTGACTCTACTTTTTTCCTCGGTTGGCTACTATCTATAACTTTCATCTGTACTGCTCGTTTTATCTTTGATAGTTCCCTTAAATTTGTCCGTCAGAAAGGAGCTGTGCGTCATTCCACTTTTATCATTGCTGATGCTGAAGAAAAAGAGGAATATACTAAGCTCATCACTCAAGACAAGTGCTATACAATCCAAGGATTCTCTGATTCTAGATGTTTAGACTTAGCGAATCGTGAAGGTACTTTTGAATATCTTCGCAGTCAAAATATCGAAGAAGTTTTTGTCTCTTGGAATGCCATTAAAAATCGCTTGTTTCTTTCATGGCATTTTCAGACCAATGGTATTACCCTCCGACTCTTACCAACAATCAGTCAAGTCTTACCAACATCCATGTTTAGCATGACTGCAGATGCTCCTTACCCGACAATTACAGCACCCATTATTGCTGGTAGTGATTTTTGGCTGAAGCGCGTGTTTGACTTTTGTCTTTCCCTGATTTTAATCTTGTTGTTTACACCTGTATATCTAGCGATCGCCATCTCCATCAAGTTAGACTCCCCCGGTTCAATATTCTTCCGCCAAAAGCGCGTTGGTTTACACGGTCAAGAATTCAAGATTTGGAAATTTCGGACAATGGTTGTCAACGCGGAAAAAATTCAAGCATCTTTAGAAGCAAAAAATGAAAATAAAGATGGTGTCCTGTTCAAAGTCAAAGACGACCCGCGCATTACCAAAATTGGTAAATTCCTCCGCCTTTACAGCTTGGATGAACTCCCACAACTATTTAATGTCCTTGTCGGTGAAATGAGTCTGGTCGGACCTCGTCCTTTACCACTGCGCGATGTGGAAAAATTCAAGCAAAAGCACTTTATCCGCCAAGAGGTTTTACCAGGTATCACCGGCTTATGGCAAGTTTCGGGACGTTCAGACATTGAAAGTTTTGAAGACGCCGTCAAACTAGACATGGATTACATTGAAAAATGGTCAATCTGGCTAGATTTGAAGATTCTGCTACAAACTTTTGAGGTAGTCTTGAAAAAGACCGGCGCATATTAACATCCTATGTGCCTGATAAAATTTCCACAATTCCTCTAGAACCATCAATCCGTACTCGCTGCCCATCGCGCAGCGATTTTGTCGCATTATGCACATCCATCACAGCCGGAATACCGTACTCACGAGCGACGATCGCGCCATGAGAAAGGCGTCCACCCACCTGAGAAATTATCCCCCCAGCCCTTGCCAGCAATGGTGCCCAACCAGAATCCGTGTAAGGCACCACTAAAATTGTCTGGCGGTCAACCTTACCAATGTCCTGTAAACTTCGTAACACCAAAACCAGTCCTACCGCTATTCCCGCACTCGCCCCAATACCTTGTAAAACTCGTGAGTGGGAATAATCTGGGGTTATATCCCCAAGCGGTGGCGGAGAATTACCATAAATTAAAGCCGGGATATCTAATTGACGGTGTTGTTCGATTTGCTCTAGCCGTCCCGCCACCAAAGCAACTAAATCAATCACAGCCCCATCATTCACAACCTGCTGTACCTCAGCAAACTCCAAATAAAAGATATCACCCACCTCTTTTAACAAACCCGACCGTAACCAAACCTGTTCCAACTCCACAAAACACCAACGTAACTCCGCTAAAAGCTGAGAATAAACCTCCGTCACTCTCCCCTTCAAATCCACCCGCGCCTGCACTAAACCAGACCGTTTGACTTTTGGTGGTACCGGCGGTGCATTCCCAATAAACTGAACAAACAAATCTTTCACTACCTGCGGTTCTTCTCGCCAAGTTGGTACCGCAATATCAGTTCCCACCTCACTCAAATAACCAAAACGCCCCAGTATCTCCGCAAACTGTTGTAAAATTTCTTGCCCAAAAACACTCTGGGATAATTCCCCAAAAACCGTATCTGAATCGCTATGCGCCAACTCCGGGAAAGCGGTCGCAGCCTTAATAGCCAACCCCGACAAAGCACGTAATGAAGCCACCTCCGGAGCACGAGAACGATCGATATTCTCCTCCTTCACCCGGAAAACTGACGAACGGAGAGCCGCACTCAAAGGCGATAGAATACTGTAATAAGTTGCTCGCCGCAATAATCCCAAAATTAAATCAATCCGCGCCAAAATCATCGGTGGCGACACTGTACCCTGCTGAGCCAATTGCGAAAAACCAGGTATAAACAACTGCCTTTCATCTCGCGCAAAATCCCCAACTAAACTAAATTCCCGTCCCAGCAACCGCAACAAACCCGGTAAATTCCGCAAAGTTGAAAGTAACGGCGAGCGACTAAATTTAGCACCCATCGTTAAAAACTCCAAACTCTCAGGCGGCAAACCCATCCGCCTAAAAATCTGTCCTAAGAGAGAGGCATTAAAATAAGCGTGAGAGTAGTGAAGAGTCGCAGTTGCCGCAAAATCCAACCCCAGGGCGCGACGACCTAACACCAAAGTAAACAACTCACCCCACACCCCACAAGTCAACGGACGATTAATCGACCAAGTTAAAGGACGAATTAACCCCGGAATCACCTCAGCCGCAATTTTGCGCGTCCAAATTGGTAACAAAGTCGTAATCGGACGAGATTGTAGCAACCACAGTGTTTGACCATCGTAACTCCACTCAATATCTTGCGGAACACCATGGAAACGACTTTCTAAGTGTCGGGCTAAATATGCAACTTGTTTGATTAATCGCTGCGGGACATCACCCTCACCGAGGACTTGTAACTCAACATTATCTGTTAATTTCCAACTAGATGTCGCCTCGACAGGTGGGACAATAATTTGATATTGTTCAGGCGTGACTTGTCCCGAAACAACTTGACTCGCCAATCCAGGCATCGCTTCAATCACCACAACATCACTTTGCTGAGTAATCGGGTCGCGACTAAAAGCTACCCCAGAAAAAACACCCTCCACTTGTCTTTGAATCAACACCGCCATTGCATTCTCAGGCGCATTCCGGTCATGACGATATTGAATTGCCGATGGCGTATCGTAAGAAGCTTGAGTGTGAGCGATCGCTTCCTTCAAACCCTGTCCACTAGTAACATTTAAAATAGTTTCATATTGTCCAGCAGCCGAAGCTTGTTCCGAATCTTCACCAATAGCCGAAGACCGCACCACCAAAGGAGAAGATGATGATGGCTGCAAAAAATCACTCAACGCCTGCACATCATCACCTGGAGGTAACACCCAACCCATCGGCACAGGATAACCCCAACGATATAACTGCGATAAAGTAGCAGCCTTTTGCCCAACCTTGGCAACATCCAACTCATCAGCTAGAGAAATAATTGATTTATCACCACGAAAAAATTTAAACACAACTTGTGAATTTTTCTCTCCATCCTGAACAGGCAAATCCAAGTCATCGGGAATTTTCTGATAAATCCAACCCATCAACCCCCCTAAAGCGATCGCCGCGAGGATCCTCCCAGAATCTTGAGGATGTAACAGAGCTTCAATCACCGGAAATAAAATCAGTACCCCAATTTTACCCAGTTGACGCTCCCGTAAAATTGTAAAGCTTAAAGCGCCAATCAAAAACACCAACCCCGTCACTAACGGGTCATGAACCAAATATCCCCAAAAAACATTTGTCGTCCCCGCACCCTTACCCACCCAATAACGCCCCATCACCAGCGCGATTAAAGCAATAATCTCCCAGGCTGTACCATAACCGAAAAAAGTCCGGGCAATTAACACCCCCGCGATACCTTTACCAGCTTCCGACAAAACCGCCAAAATTCCCGCCAGCTTACCACCATGATAAAAAGCCGCTGACACACTAATATTGCCAGTTCCCAATTGTGCCAAATCTCTCCCCACCATCACCCGAGTAATCCAGGCGACTAAAGGTAGTCCACCAAGGAGAGGACAGACAATAAAAATAGCCAGCGCACCCCAAACTTCCAGCATTTTAGATTTTAGATTTTGGATGTAACCTCATCTAAAATCTAAAGCACTTTTTGAATTCTAAATTCTGATTACAGAATTCTCAATCAATGTACCGCGTAGGCTACTTGTAGCGCCCAAAAAATCAGCGCCGCAATTGAACCCAAAACCAACACTGTTGAGATAGTGACTGCTTTAGTAGAATCCGCGCCCTCAAACTTCATAATTCCCCGGTTTAAGTCGGACATAGCGAAAATCCTCTTGAAATGAACAGGGTGTGGAGGGAGTGCTCTTGAGTGCTCTTGAGTGCTCTTGAGAGGGGGAGATATCTTCCCTTCACACTCTACAGCCGACACCCAACACCCGACACCCGACACCCTCTTCGTGATCGTCTTGATTCTAATAGTTCTTAGCGGTGATCTGGGAATAACTTAAGTTAGATTTGATATTTAGTTTTTTTATACCGCCAGGGTCATCAACAACAGTGGAAACATTATTACTAGTTATTCTCAGCTTAATTGTGTTGACAGAAGTAGGACTGCGGCTATTTTATGGCTTTGGAACACCGTTGATTTACATAGAAGACAGTGAGATTGGTTACTTACTAGCCCCAAATCAAAAGACGCGACGATTTGGCAACCGCATCGAGATTAATCAGTATTCCATGAGAACTAAACCCATCGCCATCGAAAGAGACAGCAAGACCCACCGCATCCTCCTACTCGGAGACTCAATCGCCAATGGTGGTTGGTGGACAGACCAAGCAGACACACTTTCTAGTCGCCTAGAACGACTCCTCGAAGCCAGCACTACCTTCCAGCAAATAGAAGTATTAAATGCATCAGCCAACTCCTGGTGTCCCAGAAACGAACTAGCCTACCTCCAACGATTCGGCACATTTAATAGTCAGTTATTAATCTTATTAATAAACACAGACGATCTATTTGGTACCCATCCCACTTCACTCCCAGTCGGACGCGATCGCAACTACCCCAAGCGAAAACCACCACTAGCCCTAATCGAAGTCTTTACCCGTTACGTCCTCAAAGAAAAACCGATTCCGGAAATGACCGCCATCCGTAACGAAACAGGCGATCGCGTCGGATTCAACCTAGAAGCAATCAGCAAAATCCAAAACATCATCAACCAAAACAACGGTCAACTACTACTAGCCATGACCCCCTTACTCCGAGAAGTCGCCACAAGCCCACTAGACTACGAACTCAAAGCCCGCCTACGCCTCAGCGAATTTACCCAACTTTCTCAAATCACCTACATCGACTTTCTACCCATCTTCAACTCCCAAGACCAACCACAAGCATTGTATCAAGACACAATTCACCTCAACTCCCAAGGCAACCAACTTGTGTGTGAAGTTCTGGCGCGATCGGTTTTAGGATGAAAGCTCACGCATTAGCGAAGCGAAGGCGCTAGCCGTTAGGCGCAAAGTCGCAAAGTCGCAAAGGGAATTTCTTCGCGTCTTGGCGTCTTGGCGTGAGCTTCTCTGATTAAGCTGTAGCTGTCAGCGATTGAATTCTTGGCTTATATTCACAATCAAGGGGATTCCAAGCTTGTTCATCTAAAGCCATTTGTTCAATCACACTTGCCAATCGCAGTGCTTTGATTGCCTGTTCGCCACCCACAGAAGGCTGATTGCCACCGCGTACACAGTTGACAAAATGCTCTAGTTCGGCATACAAGGGTTCAATATTACTCGTGTATACTTTCTCAATTAAACCATCTTGACGGTAAAGCACTTGACCGTAGTCGGTTTGGGTGTTAGCCGTCGTTTGGCGGTGAATTAAAATTTCATTCTTGAGAAAATCTGCTTCTGTCAAGGAGTTTTTACAATGAGCAACAATTTTGCGGATTTTGCGATGAGTGACTTTGCTAGCGGTTAGGGTAGCAACGATTCCATTCGCAAATCCCAAAGTAGCTGTTACATAATCTAAATAACCAGTGTCAGCGGCACGACTACCACTGGCAGTTAATTTTACAACGGGAGATGCCGCTAGTTCCAAAAGCAGATCGATGTCATGGATCATCAAATCGAGAACCACTGAGACATCGTTTGCCCGATCTGAGTAAGGACTCATCCGGTGTGCTTCTATAGCTAACAACTCTTCCGTTTTCAAGACTTTGCTGAGTTCTTGGAAAGCTGGATTGAACCGTTCGATGTGTCCCACCTGGAGGATACACTGAGATTCGGCTGCGGCATTTACGAGAGATTCGGCTTCGTAAATACTCGCGGCAATTGGCTTTTCAATCAAAACGTGAACGCCCGCTTCCAGACATGTCATGCCTACGGCGTGATGCATCCGGGTCGGAACGGCAATACAAACAGCATCTACACGCGGCAACATGTCGCGGTAATCTTCAAAGAAACGTGCCCGATATTTACTGGCGGTTTCTAATCCCCGATCGACGTTGATATCAGCAATGCCGACCAGTTCAACATCTTTAAGTAAACTCAGCACACGGGTATGATGCTGTCCCATATGTCCTACCCCGATCACGCCTACGCGGATCGGTTGCGGTTGGTTCCGCTGGACATGGGCATTCGGTTGTCTCACTGACATGTTATCTAACACTCCTATCCTCTCCTCAACCACAAGAATTAGAGATACTATGATTCACTAGCTTTGATCTTGAATTGCCAGCTACAACGCCCTCTAAAACCATCCAGATGGTAACATGGGGGTTCTGTATATGAAGAATTTCAAAGTTTCTTCTTGGTTCCCGTACTATATGCCTAATTTAGAAATCCCATTACCTCCTTTGATGGGATTTTTACAGTGAATACAGAGATAAAACAGTGTAATTTTTAGCTTTTAGCCATAAAATTATGGCGAGGGCAATAAATCATTTTGTAGCATTTAAAATGGCAATAACCAAGAATTCCTCTAAGTAATACCACGCAATTATATTTTTATTTTGTCATCTGAATCGCTAATGGCGAAAATTTGCTACCGAGAATGTTTGAAGTGAACTTTAGTCGTAATTGCATTTGAATTGAGATGAAAGCTGTTATTTTGTTATCCGGTGGATTAGATTCTTCAACGGTTCTTTACCAGGCGCAGGCTGATGGTTGTGATTGTTACGCAATCACATTTAATTACCAGCAGCGCCATCAACGAGAGCTAAAGTCGGCTCAAGCTTTAGCTCTGACCGCTGGTGTGATCCAGCATCAGGTCGTCAATTTTGATTTAAGGGCTTGGGGTGGTTCGGCGCTGACAGACGACATTGATTTACCCCAAGATCGCGATTTGGCAGCAATGTCAGCAAATATCCCCGTCACCTATGTTCCCGCCCGCAATACAATCTTTTTGAGCTTTGCCTTGGCTTACGCAGAAGCGATCGCGGCGAGTCTGGTTTACATCGGTGTCAATGCTTTAGACTACTCTGGCTACCCGGATTGCCGTCCAGACTATATAGAAGCAATGCAGTCCGTCTACCGCCTCGGCACAAAGCAAGGGCGCGAGGGTAAACCCATTGAAATTGTCGCGCCTTTAATTAAGCTGAAAAAAACCGAAATTATTGAGTTAGGTAACAAGCTTGGTGTTCCTTGGGAGCAAACTTGGTCTTGCTACGCGGGATCGGATACTGCTTGCGGTGTGTGTGATTCTTGTCGCTTACGTTTGGCTGCCTTTGCAGAACTAGGTTTGCAAGATCCCGTATTAGCGATCACTCCTTAGCGAGACAATGCACCTGAATTTGGTGGATACGCGGTCCCACAACGGAAATCACCGTAAATTCGAGATTTTGATATCTCAAAGTTTCTCCAATTGCCGGAATTTTCTGTAACTTATACAACAAAAAACCGCCCAAAGTATGATATTCGTTTGTTAATGGCAAGTTAAGATGTAATTCTTCATTGAGATTTTCCAGGTTCATTTGCGCCTGGATCACAAAAGTCTGTTCATCAACTATTTGGATTGGGGAGTTAGCATTATTTTGAGTCTCTCCTTTAACGGCGATAATCTCGGCAATCACATCTTGAATTGTGACTAATCCCACGGTGCCACCAAATTCATCGACGACAATTATCATCGCCGGCATAGTATGTTGCATTACGGGTAAAAGTTCACTCACAGGGGTGTATTCCGGCACAAAGCGTGTGGGACGAACCCAAGGCTTGATTTGGGTTTCTAAGCTCAACTTCCCAAAAGCCAAAGGTTCAGCTAAGTCTTTAAAATAAATAATCCCACAGATGTCATCGAGAGAATCTCCAATCACTGGATAGCGAGAGTGTCCGGTAGCTGCCATTTCCTTCAAGAAAGCTTGAAAAGTCGCATCGGCGCTTAAGGCGACAATACTAGTGCGCGGAACCATGACTTTTTGGGCGGTGACATCAGCAAACTCAAAGACATTATTCAGCAGTTCCCGCTCTTCTGCTTGTAAACCAGATGATTCTCTTTCCGTCGCGATAATTAATTGTAATTCCGCCGAAGTTACAGGTTGTCGCCATCCCATACCCGTATATTGAATACCTACAAGCCGCAACAGCAGACGGTTTGATTGGTTGAGAATCCAGATGAACGGATTGAATAACCGGGCGATCGTTTTGACTGGTGGTCCTAAAAAGCGGGCTAAATCCTCCGAATATAGCAAAGCCACAGATTTCGGACACAGTTCTCCCAAGACAATTTGGAGATAGGCAATTAGTAAAAAAGCCAGTGGTACTGAAAAAGAATGCGCGATCGCTTGCTCAATCTCCTGTGGCAAAGGCAATAATTCTAACCAAGAAGCAACCACCCAGACAATTGTGCTCTCCCCAATCCAGCCCAGAGCCAAACTAGAGAGAGTAATGCCTAACTGAGTTGTTGAGAGCAGTTTCTCAACACTGCGTTGTAGTCCTTGCACTGCTAAGGCTTGGGCATCACCCGCCTCGACCAACTGAAGTATTCGCGATCGCCTAACTGTCACCAGCGAAAATTCTGCCGTGACAAAAAAAGCATTAATCGCAATTAGAAGTAGCACTGATAATAGTCGCAATCCCACATCTATCCAACTTAAGCAGCGGAAACGCCCTTATACTTATATACTTTCGCTCTCATCTACCTTTCTACAGGAATATCACGCATCTCTAGCTTCAACTTTTGGTCAGGATAATCTGTCAATGTGAGTGAGAGCTTTTTCACATTATCCAGCAAAGCCGTAGGAATACTGATGGTACCGGCAAAAGTTTGACCATTACCTGGTAACTCAGCGGGTAAGCCTTCAGTACTCGCACTCAATGTTCGACCCTGATCATCTGTCACATCCAAGAAGCTATACAAAAATCGCACAGAATCCGTGCCAGTATTTTTGAACTTCACCTTCATCAGTAAAGCACCACCAGTATAGCGGGCGGATTGGACTGCCAAACTCACAGCCTTATCTTGAGCGACAATTGGAAATCCTTGCTGTGGAGCGTCTTCAGCAGCATCATCCTTTTTTTTCTCGTCTTTCTTGTCTTTTTGATCTTCGTCTTGCTTCGGCTTTTCGGGCTTAGCCCCTTTACCCTTAATCTCAATCCGAGCTTTGACACTCTTAAGGATATCCTCCTCTTTCAACATAACTAAACCGCCCTGTTGAGACGAAGAGCTTTTATTACTAATTAACTTAGTCGTCGGACGAGCATCTGGTTGAGTCACGCCTTTGAGTGCAGCACTGCCTAAATTAAATCCTAACAAGGCACTTACAGAGCCAGCCCCCAACATAGTCGATAACAAAACCAAGGTGAGAACCACAGTCGAATTCAGTTTCATTGTAAGCGTTGTATAATTACTAACTTTGTACAGTAAGTGATGCAGCTTTTGTAGCTAAATCTTTACAAAAACCTATAAATAGACACTTTGATTATTTCACCATTTAGATTATGAACTATTAGTTAGTTAATATACTATTTCTTGACTCTAGTCATCAGCTACCAACTTAAGATACAATAAAACTCGACCAGGGTTGGCCGAGCGGTTTAGGCAACGAACTCATAATTCGTACCAGGCGGGTTCAATTCCTGCACCCTGGATTACTTAGGCGGCATGGCTTCCAACTGGAATTCCGTGCCCACACTCAACTTATTCACATTCAAGCGCGGAGACTGGAGCAAGGATGAATTATAGGGATTAGGCAGATCAGGACTCCGAAGATAAGGATCATTACTCACTTGCTGTCTCAGACCATCCCGATAGACAATATCCAACAACTCCGCATCCCGCTTAATTTCATTCTCTGTAAAAGAATTGTGTCTTAAAGAGCCAACACCCAAAATCGCATCAATTTGGCGTTTTGGCGAACGATTTTGGAAAAAATTCGGATCGTTCCGATAAAAAGCCCGCTCAAAAGCATCACTAGTACCCTGATAAGCACTAGCCTGATCCACAGCATCAGCCTTAGCCATCGCCGGGAAAGCGATCGCCGCCAATACCACCACACCCAAAAACTTCAAACTAAAACCCATAAAATCAAAATCTTCACAAAGAATTTATCTAGTTCTAGCCTAATTCCTCCTCACCCACCATTAGCAAAATTGCGGAGGCGCAGCTATGTACCCCTCCGCGCCCCTCAGCGCCCCCTCAGCGCCCCTCCGCGTTTCAAAACTCCCCCTCTACCTCACACCCTCCAAAGCCAAAAACTTCTCCAACTCAGTCAAAGCATCCGCATCAACCTTAGTTTGCATCGGACAGAACTTCGGACCACACATCGAGCAAAACTCAGCCGTCTTATAGATATCAGCCGGTAAAGTCTCATCGTGATACTCTTTTGCTCTTTCCGGGTCAAGAGACAACTCAAACTGGCGGTTCCAGTCAAAATTGTAACGGGCGCGAGATAACTCATCATCGCGATCGCGTGCGCCTGGTCTATGTCTAGCAATATCTGCAGCATGAGCCGCAATTTTGTAAGCAATCAAACCATTGCGTACATCTTCCGCATTCGGTAATCCCAAATGTTCCTTAGGTGTCACATAACACAACATCGCCGTCCCATACCAACCAGCCATCGCCGCGCCAATTGCGGAAGTGATGTGGTCATAACCTGGGGCGATATCTGTAACTAGAGGTCCCAGAACATAGAAAGGTGCTTCTGAACACTCTTCCATTTGTTTGCGGACATTGAACTCAATTTGATCCATTGGGACGTGACCTGGTCCTTCAACCATAACTTGGACATCGTCTTCCCAAGCTTTTCGGGTCAGTTGTCCTAAAGTTTTGAGTTCCGCTAGCTGCGCTTCATCACTAGCGTCATGGGTACAACCTGGACGTAGAGAATCCCCAAGGCTAAAAGAGACATCATATCTCTTGAAGATTTCGATGATGTCTTTAAAGTGAGTGTAAAGCGGATTCTGTTTGTGGTGATGCAGCATCCACCGGGCTAAAATGCCGCCACCGCGTGAGACAATCCCAGTCAGACGATTTCTTACTAAGGGTAGATGTTCAATCAAAATGCCAGCGTGAATAGTTTGATAGTCTACGCCTTGCTGAGCATGTTTTTCAATAACATGTAGAAAGTCATCGGCAGTGAGGTTTTCAACGGTGCCGTGGACGCTTTCTAAGGCTTGGTAGACGGGAACCGTACCGATAGGTACTGGTGAGGCTTTGATGATAGCGGAGCGAATTTCGTCTAAATTACCACCACCTGTTGACAAGTCCATTACAGTGTCAGCACCGTATTTGACCGCTAGTTGGAGTTTGTCTACTTCTTCTTGCAGGTTGGAAGAGTTGGGACTCGCACCAATATTGGCATTGACTTTGCAACTAGAGGCGATACCGATACACATCGGTTCTAAGTTGGTGTGGTTGATGTTGGCGGGAATAATCATCCGTCCCCGCGCGACTTCTTCCCGAATTAATTCAACTGGCAGTTTTTCGCGCCCAGCGATATATACCATTTCTTCAGTAACTATTCCCTGACGGGCATAGTGCATTTGAGAAACGTTGCTTTGCCCACTTCGCTTAGCCAGCCATTGTGTACGCATATTTGATTCCCTTGATTTACAGCTTCCCTCCGCTGGTATTAGCCAGACTCAGGTGTTAAGGGTGTGATCTCAGCCTGAACCTTCCAGGCACCCCTAGCATAGTTATAAATACTATCACTTTCTGCGAGTATAGACATAGGCTGCTTCAAGAATTTCATTTATTCTTTGCAGCTGATAAGGACTAAAGCAATATAAATCAAGCTTGCTTGTACTCAAAAGATGCGATCGCGATCACAGGCAACGTCAATACCACCCAATTATAATTCCCCAATCTTTCAGAGAGGAATGTCTAAGTACAAATATATCATTTTTTACAAGCCTTATGGCGTTCTCTGCCAGTTTACTGCCGACACTCCCGACCGCCGAACTTTAAAGGATTTCATTCCTGTAGCAGAAGTTTATCCTGTAGGGCGTCTGGACTGGGATAGTGAGGGTTTGATGCTGTTAACGAACCACGGACAACTGCAACATCGTTTAGCTCATCCGCAGTTTGGACATGAACGCACCTACTGGGTACAGGTAGAACGTATTCCCGATGCTGCAGCTTTGAGTCAGTTGCAAGCAGGAGTGACGATTCAAGATTATCGGACTCGACCGGCGCTAGTAACGCAATTGTCAGCAGAACCACCACTACTTGAACGCGACCCGCCGATTCGTTGGCGTAAAAATGTGCCGACAGCATGGTTGGAAATCACTCTGAAGGAAGGGAAAAATCGCCAAGTCAGAAAAATGACAGCGGCTGTAGGATTTCCGACTTTACGGTTAGTACGTATAGCGATCGCTCATTTAACGTTAGCCAGTTTACAACCTGGCCAGTGGCGCGACCTCACCCCAGAGGAACTCAAGCTATTGTTAGAGTTGGTATTTGTCAACAAACGTTGATAAAACAGGGAAACTAGCATTTGGCTACAAAGCCAAACGTTAAACTGGATTTTCGGAAAGGGAAATTCTTGAGCCAGGGAAGTCAGTCACAATCTAAGTTTTATCCTATGTATTTTTACTCATAGAGTTGAAACACAATTGATAGATTTGCAATCTGCCACATACATTTTATTTACCTGTTTATTTAACTTCAGATCTGTGAGCGAAATTTGAGCAATATGATCCTGAATCAGCAATCTAGCTGGCATAACAATTGCCAAGATCGTGAGACGTTCCCTGGTGCGTCGAATATGGAAAGATCCTTGTGTGTAGAAGAAGCCCTGCGCCGTACTCAAGAAGAACTAGCTTGGTACCGCAATCTGTATGAACATATACCTTCAATTTACCTGACTCTCGACCCGAAGGGAATTATTTTATCTGCAAACCAATTTGGTGCAGCCAGTTTAGGCTACACAGCAGAAGTGTTGCGACAAATGCCGGTATTTGATTTGTTCGCGCGATCACAACGCCAAAAATTACAGGATGCTTTAAGCTCTTTGTTACAACCGTCAACCTCTACTGATACCAAGACGGATTGGGAATTTGCCTTAGATTGTCCGCAAAGCCAGATTTTATGGGTAAAAGTCGTAGCGCGAATTGTCTCGGGAGTGTCAGAACCGGCAATTCTCTTGGTGTGTGAAGATATTACCGCCCGAAAATCAGCGGAATTAAATCTTTTGCACAACCAACAAGCAGCGCAAGCGCAAGTTCAGGAAATGGAAAACCTGAACCGCATCAAAGATGAATTTCTCAGTGTTATCTCCCAGGAATTACGCACGCCAGCCACAAATATGAAGATGGCGATTCAAATGCTGGCAATTGCCCTCAATCAAGACCAAAACTTTCTCGCGCAAATCACCCAGCCGCCAGAAAAACGTTCTAAAGTCACCCGCTATTTACAAATCTTAGACAACGAATGTGAACGAGAAATTAATTTAATCAACAATTTTCTCGATTTACAACGTCTGGAAACAGGTACAAAACCGCTAATCCTAGAGAAATTTGAGGTCAAAACCTGGTTAGACAAGGTGATGCAGTTATTTAAAACCCGCTGTCGTAACTGTTTGCAAGACTTACAAGTAGTAATTGCACCAGATTTGCCGCAGCTAGCTTGCGATTCCTTCGCTTTAGAACGGATTTTAGTTGAATTACTCACCAATGCTTGTAAATACAGTCCAGCTAACGGACAGATTACTCTCACAGTGACCCATAAATTCAACAATATCGAATTTCAAGTCACAAACACAGGTGTCGAAATTCCAGCGGCTGAGTTGCCACGTATTTTCGAGAAATTCTACCGCATCCCCAGCAAAGATCCTTCCAAGCAAGGCGGAACCGGATTAGGACTAACATTAGTCCAAAAGCTAACAAATTATCTCTGCGGTACCGTCACAGCCGAAAGTGGCGATAATTCAACCTGCTTTACGATTAAATTACCAGTGATTTAGGTGTGGAGTGTGGGGTGTACACCCTACTCCCGCGCAAAGCGCCCTCCCCCTTTTCTCCACTTTCGAGTAAGCTGGAAAAGCAAGTGCTTCTGCTGCCAAAATAAATAATAAGCACAGAGGAACGGGAATAGAGGAGACCTCACAATGCTGATTTGCCCTCAGTGTCATGCTGAAAACTCAAGTATCAATAAATTTTGTCAGCGCTGTGGCACATCACTCACCGAAAAGGTTTGTGCAAAATGTGGTACTCGTGTAGCTGTAAATGCTCAACAATGCCCTAATTGCAGTACTGTGACGGGAACGTTTTGGTTAGCAATTATTACCAACACGAGTATCGCTAACACAAGGGCGGAAATAAAGGAAAGAGAAAAAGTAGCGGAAGAAATCCCCCTCCCTGAGGCTGAAACCTCCCCCCCTCCTCCCCTCCCCCCTTCCCCCCTTCCCACTCCTCTCCCCCACGCTGCATACTTAGACTCAGAAAAGCGCTATCAACTACTAGAACCACTATCACTAACAGATGTTGACACAGAGATAACAGTGAAAGTACTAGATTGCCAGCCGTTTCAGGTTTCGCCATTAGAGATGATGGTCGCGAATCAGTCTGGTAAAATTGCTGTGGAGTTGACCAAGCTCGGTGCGTACAGTGAAGTCACCAAAGCGATCGCTCAAGCTTATATTGCTCTTATTGCTTCAAGCTCATATCACAGCATTCCACCAATTCACGATGCTTGGCAGGAAGGGGATTTAGGGATAATTCTCATAGAAGATCGCCTCTCTTGGCAGCGCTGGTCAGATATTTGGCAAAATAATCAGACGACTTCACTCCAAATTGTGCATTGGTTTTATGAGATGACCCAACTTTGGGAAGCATTTGAACCTTGGCATTGTCGTCAAAGTCTGCTGGATTTGGAAAATATCTGTTTGGATGAAGACGAGGCGTTAGCAATTAGACGGTTGTATTTTAGTCCTGAGAAGACTTTTACTGTTCAAGATCTTGCTAAAGTGTGGCAGGCACTATTTAGACAGTCTCAACGCACGCAATTTGGTTCTCTAGTGCAATTATTGAGCGATTTAGATGAAGGTGTGATTCAAACATTGCCAGATTTGCGATCGCGTTTAGGAAACATTGCCCAGGAACTCCAAGCTGAACCTACAACTGATACTTCGACAATGGAATCAATGTCAGACCCTCAAGTACAGAAGACCTCTTCCCCGACTATCTTGCAATCGTCTGAAGATTTTACGTCTAGAAACGATGAGATGCCAACGGTGGTGCTACCGATGGAGTTAGCCAATTTAGAAGATGCTGGACGGACTGATGTTGGTCGTCAACGTCAGCATAATGAAGATTGTTTTGGCATTGAAACAAAAATTAACAAAGTAGAATCACTTAATAACCGTGATTTTCGAGCACACGGTTTGTATATTCTCTGTGATGGGATGGGTGGTCATGCGGGTGGTGAAATTGCCAGTGGTTTGGCGGTGAAAACCTTACGCCAGTACTTTCAAGCTAATTGGGTGGCTGATCAATTACCCTCAGAGGCGAATATTCGCGAAGCGGTGCGTTTAGCGAATCAAGCTATTTATGATGTCAATCAACACGATTCCCGATCTGGTGTGGCGCGGATGGGGACGACTTTGGTGTTGTTGTTGGTTCAAAATAATCAGGTAGCGATCGCGCATGTGGGAGATAGTCGTTTATATCGTCTCACTCGCAAGGGAGGAATTCAACAGTTAACTGTGGATCACGAAGTCGGTCAGCGGGAAATTCTCCGAGGCGTCGAACCGAGTATTGCTTACGCCCGTCCTGATGCTTACCAACTGACTCAAGCTTTAGGTCCGCGGGATGAAAACTTTATTAATCCTGATGTGCAATTTTTAGAACTCAGTGAGGATACTTTGCTTCTCCTCGCTTCTGACGGTTTGACCGATAACGATTTGGTAGAACAACACTGGCACACCCATCTCGAACCTTTACTCAGTTCTCGCGCTAATCTAGAAGCTGGTGTCAATGAATTAATTGACCTCGCAAATCAATACAACGGTCATGACAACATCACTGCTGTATTAGTCCGTGCTAAAGTTCGACCTAATTTGGAACAGCAGTAGCTTTTATATCCCCTATGGTGACGCTGACTCTATTAGACCCTGTGCAGAAGACTTCAATCCAAAAGTGGAGTTTTGATGATGAGTCCGTGATTCGCATTGGGAGATCTCCGGAAAATCAAGTTGTGCTGACTGATACTCTGGTTTCTCGACAGCATTTGGAAATTAGAAAACATAACGGTAAGTGGCATTTTATTAATCGCGGGACTAATGGCACTTTTCTCAATGGCGTCTTGGTGAGTGAGAGTCAATTGCCGGATAATGCGGTGTTACAACTGGCGCGAGGTGGTCCTTTAGTTCGGTTTCAATTAGAAGTACCTACCGCTGGACAGTGTACTCATGAGGGTAATCCGGCGGGAAATCTTTTTTGTATTCATTGCGGTCAGCCGATAAAGGTGGAACGGACTGTCCGTCAATACCAAGTTTTGCGGATATTAGGTCAGGGGGGGATGGGTACAACTTATTTGGCTTGCGATCGCACTCAAAAGACTGCGAGTGGTGCTCCTATTTTAGTTGTGTTGAAGCAAATGAATGCGGATATGGCAAAAATTGCCAAGGCTCAGGAGTTGTTTGAGCGGGAGGCAAATACGTTGAAATCCCTGAATCATCCGGGAATTCCTAAATATTATGACTTTTTTGTGGAAGATGGCAAAAAATACCTGGCAATGGAGTTGATCCACGGCCAGGATTTAGAAAAACGGGTTTATGCGACAGGTCCTGTCACACCGCAGCGGGCGGTTGGTTGGATGATCCAAACTTGTGACGTTTTAAAATATATTCACAGTCAAGCACCACCGTTGATTCACCGGGATATTAAACCGGCGAATTTGATGGCTCGGAATGCTGATAATTCTATAGTAGTTCTGGATTTCGGGGCGGTGAAGGAAATTGGCACTGCGCCCGGTACACGGATTGGGGCTGAGGGTTATTGTGCCCCCGAACAGGAACGAGGGCAACCCTTAACTCAATCTGATTTGTATGCAATTGGTCCGACATTGATTTTTCTGCTCACAGGTGAGAACCCTTTTAAGTTCTATACGTTGCGAGGCAGATATTATAGGTTTGAGGTGAGCAGCGTACCGACAATCACACCCAAGATTCGGGAACTTATCGACCGCGTGACAGAACCAATACCACGCGATCGTTATCAGACAGCGCAAGAACTAGCTGCGGCGCTAGCTACTTGCATCTAATTATTATTCCTCGTCCCAAGCATCGACATCTAGCAAATCGCTGACTGGGTCTTGCATGGTAAACCCGAAGTCAAGGAGTTCTTTTTTCCAGTAAGACCATTCATTGCCATAGAGCAAGGCGATCTTCCAGAT
>JBBQRU010000012.1:0-60376 GCA_038214545.1 Cyanophyceae cyanobacterium
CAAAGTCGTAGTCGGTCTTTCCGGTGGCGTTGACAGTTCCACTGCTGCTGCTATTCTGCACAACCAAGGCTATGAAGTCGTTGGTCTAACCCTTTGGCTGATGAAGGGGAAGGGACAGTGCTGTTCAGATGGAATGATCGACGCGGCACAAGTCTGTGAACAATTGGGGATTCCCCATCATATTGTTGATATCCGCGAAGTCTTCCAAACCAATATTATCGATTTTCTGGTCACTGGTTACAGTGCCGGAATTACTCCTTTGCCTTGCTCGCAGTGTAATAAGACTGTCAAATTCGGTCCAATGGTGCAGTATGCTCGCGAACAATTAGGTAGCGATCGCATTGCCACAGGTCATTATGCCCGAATTAATTACGATGAGGCGACTAATCGTTACCAATTATTACGTGCTAGCGATCGCCATAAAGATCAATCTTACTTTCTTTACGATTTGTCACAAGAGTTACTTGCAGCGTCAGTATTTCCTTTAGGAGAAATTAACAAAACTGAAACGCGGCGAATTGCCACAGAATTAGGTCTGCAAACCGCTGACAAACCGGAAAGTCAAGATTTATGCTTAGTTGAAAGCAACGGCTCAATGCGAGCATTTCTCGATAAGTATATTACTCCGAAAGCTGGTGATATTGTAGACCCATCCGGTAAGGTTTTAGGACAGCATGAAGGTGTCCATCATTACACGATTGGTCAACGTAAAGGCATCGGCATTGCAGCGGCTGATCCATTGTATGTGATTGGTTTGGATGCAGTGAAGAATCAGGTAATAGTTGGCGATCGCACCAGCGCCACCCAGCCAGAATGTACAGTTAAGCAAGTTAACTGGGTTTCTCTCGCCGAACCATCAACCCCTATTCGCGCCGCCGTCCAAATCCGCTACCGTTCACAACCCGTACCTGTGACAGTAATTCCGCTGGAATATGCACGGGTGAAAATAGTGTTTGATGAACCACAGTTCAGTATTACTCCTGGACAAGCTGCGGTGTGGTACGACGATGACAAAGTATTAGGTGGCGGAATTATCGAAAGTTAGGCTTAAGTTGGTCACAGCGAGTCTGCTGACCAATTTTCCTCATTTATGATTATTTTACAGTAGTTGTGGCTGAGGGCGTCAAGTACTTGTCGTACCAGGCTAAATGACGTTCTAAAACATCGCGTTGATAGCTCGGTTTGCTGATTCCGTGGGATTGTCCAGGATAAACTACTAACTGAGTATCGATTCCGAGACTTTTGAGTGCTTGATACATCTGTTCCGAGTTGTGTAGTGGTACAGAAACATCCTTGTCACCTCCCATAAATAGTGTTGGTGTGACAATACGGTCAGCGTGGAGGAATGGAAAAGAAATTCGCAGCCATGTATCGAGGTTTTTCCACGGTACACCTAACTCCTGTTCGTAATCATAAATATACTCGTCAGTACCGTATGTCGCTAGTATATTTGAAGCACTAGCCCCACTGACTGCGGCTTTAAAGCGCGTATCTTGAGCAATAGTATAGTTGGTCAACATCCCGCCGTAACTCCAGCCGCCAATTCCTAAACGTGATGGTTCGGCAATTCCGGTAGCGATCGCGTAGTTAACAGCTGCAATAATATCTTGAGCATCTTTGTTTCCCCAATCTGCATAAATCGCTTTCGAGAAAGCTTCACCTCTTCCCGAACTACCGCGTGGGTTAACAGCGACAACGACATAACCGCGAGTTGCAAACAGTTGCCAATTAAACATAAACTGATTTGTAAACTGACCCACAGGTCCACCGTGCAGCATCAGCAATGTAGGGTATTTCTTTCCTGGCTGAAAGTTAGGTGGCTTGACGAGAAAGCCGTGAACTTCAGTATTATCTTTACTCTTAAAGCTGATTTCATCGGTAGTTGCTAAATTTAGCTGAGTTAGCAACTTATCGTTTTGGTGCGATAATGGACGCAAATCTTTACCGTTGAAGGCGAAGACTTCGTTTGGTTCTTGTGGGGTTGAGGAAAGTAAAGCGATTTTGTCATCGCGTCCTAAATCAAAATTACTGACATTGCGCCTTCCTGCTAGCAACCGCTCAATTTTGCCACCACCTACGGGAATCTTCGCTAGGTGAACGTTACCGTCATCTTCGATTAAAAAGAATATTGATTTACCATCTGTTGTAAAGCGCGGTTTGACAACATTGCGATCAAGAGTGGAAGTGAGTAGACGCGGAGTGCCACCTTCTGTAGGAATTACGGCGAGATGGTAAACTGCGTATTCTATGAGTTTTGGTGAACCTCCTTGAAGATAGGCAATTAACTTTCCATCTGGACTCCAAGCAGGTCGGCTACCCCAGTCAGGATTGGAGTCAGGTCCATCATTGGTGGTTAACTGGCGGGCTGTTGCTCCGGATTGGGCGGCGATGACATAGAGATCCCAATTGTTGTTGCGTTCGCTCTTCTCACCGCGTTTGCTCACAAAAGCAATATTTTTGCTGTCAGGTGACCAAGAAGGTAAAGACTCATTAAATTGACCTGGGGTGAGAATATCTGCTTTGCGGGTTGCTAAGTCAACTACATAAAGGTGTTCGCGACTCTTGTCGATAAAACCAACACCGTCTTCTTGGAAGTGAAACAGATCGATGACAATGGGTGGTGGGGTTTTACCATTAAATGAGATTTCTGCGGCTGGTTCTTCAGCAATTACAGCTAGTCGCTGACTGTCAGGTGACCAGACAAAATCGGCAACATCACCAGCAAAGTTTGATATTTTCTCAGCTTCACCACCTGCAAGGTTGAGCAACCAGATTTGCTGCTTCCCTGATTGACGGCTGGAGCGGAAAGCTAGATACTTACCATCTGGGCTGAACCGAGGGTTATATTCACTATCTTTGCCATTAGTTAAATGTAATGTTCGGGAGGCATCCCAAGAAGTCATGTAAATATCGTTATCTCTCGTTTCATTTTTGAGATCGGTATTGGTGACTGTGTAAGCAATCCAGTCTCCGTTGGGTGAGAGTTGAGGATCGCTAATTTGGCGAAAGGCAAACTGATCGTCGAGCGTCAGCAGGCGTTTTTCTTGAGCTTGAGCCTGGATATTTATACCGAGTGTCATCGCTAAAACTCCCCAAGCTAGAACAACTTTTTTTATTTTATTCATAATTATTAGTCATAATTTACACTTGGATGTGATCTTACATCTGGTTTGTTCTTTGTGTGTCAGCAGTTTGGTAATTTAATAGATATTGCCAAGATCGCACCCAAGTTAAAGAAGGAACTATTTTGAGTCACAATCCAGACGGTATTGCTCCGCACGGTGGGCAGCTAGTTAATCGCATAGCCACACCGGAACAACAAGAAAAATTTCTAGCCCAAGCCGAAAACCTGCCGCGAGTGCAGCTTGACCAACGCGCCGTGTCTGATTTAGAAATGATTGCGATTGGTGCTTTTAGTCCTCTGACTGGTTTTATGAATCAGGCGGACTACAATCGCGTCGTTAGCGAAATGCGCCTAGCTAACGGTCTACCGTGGTCAATTCCGATTACCTTGTCAGTTGATGAAGAAGTAGCCAAGCCACTAACTGAAGGAAGTTTGATTCGCTTAGATAACCCTAATGGTCGTTTTGTCGGCGTATTGCAATTAACCGAAAAATATCACTACGACAAGCAGCACGAAGCGATTAACGTCTACGGTACTGACGAGGCGAAGCATCCGGGCGTGACTGTGGTTTATAACCAAGGCGCGGTCAATCTAGCGGGTGATGTGTGGCTGCTACAACGCGATCCCCATCCTTTGTTCCCAGACTATCAAATCGATCCCGCGAAGTCCCGGCAAATGTTCCAAGAAAAGGGCTGGAAAACAATTGTTGGTTTCCAAACTCGCAACCCCATCCACCGCGCCCACGAATATATCCAAAAGTGTGCGATGGAAACAGTTGATGGCTTATTTCTGCATCCGTTAGTTGGGGCGACTAAAGACGACGATATCCCTGCTGATGTGCGGATGCGCTGCTACGAAATTATCTTGGAACATTACTATCCCCAAGACCGAGTCATTTTGGCAATTAATCCCGCCGCTATGCGCTACGCTGGTCCCCGTGAGGCAATTTTCCACGCCCTAATTCGCAAGAACTACGGCTGTACTCACTTTATCGTTGGTAGAGATCACGCTGGCGTTGGTGATTATTATGGTACTTACGATGCTCAGAAAATTTTTGATAAATTTGAGCCTGGAGAGTTGGGTATAGTCCCGATGAAGTTTGAACACGCTTTTTACTGTACCCGTACCAAGCAGATGGCGACAACGAAAACGAGTCCTAGTACTCCAGCAGAACGAATTCACCTGTCGGGAACCAAGGTGCGCGAAATGCTGCGCCGAGGTGAGTTACCACCGCCAGAGTTTTCTCGTCCGGAAGTAGCAGCGGAGTTGATTCGGGCGATGCGGGCGAAGGTGGAAGCTTAAGTAGGAGTGGGGAACCTCTCCCCTTCTCCTTCTCCCCAAAATTGCAGAAAGTATCATAACTGAATTTACAGTTCAGACTTCAACCTTTAAGCTGATAGCTGATAGCTGATGGTTGATAGCTAATTATGAAGCGGCGAAAGTTTTTGCGAGGGATTGGCTCAATCCTGACGTTGTTGGGTGTTACAGAGGCTGGATGGTTGCAATTGGGCGACTGCTACCAGCAAGCTTTGGCAATGCCAACGAATCGGAAGCTGGCGTTGTTGGTCGGCGTGAATCAGTATAACCAAAGTCCGGCTCTAGCTGGTTGTTTAACGGATGTCGAGCTACAGCGGGAACTTTTGATTCACCGTTTTGGTTTTCAACCGTCTGATATCTTACCTTTAACTGAGCAACAAGCTACTAGGCAAGTGATTGAGACTGCTTTTAATGAGCATCTTATCAAGCAAGCTCGACCTGGTGATGTGGTTTTCTTCCATTTCAGTGGCTATGGTAGTCGCGTCCAATTGGCGACATCATTGGAAAAAGCACAAAATGCTTTAGTCACCATCGATGACAGCTTTAGTACACAAAATGGTAAAAATATCAATCTGATTTTAGAAGAGACACTGCGGTTATTGTTGCGATCGCTCCCGACTAAATATGTCACTGCAGTCCTTGACACTAGCTTTAATGCTGCCAATATTCGACCATCGGGATTGCGAATCCGTAATTATCCTCAGGTATTTCCAGCTACTGTGTTGGATGCAGAACTGGATTTGCAAAAACAATTATCTCAAAAAGCCTTGAATGAGCTGCCGGGATTTTTGTTGACAGCTACTTCGGGTGAGCAACAACTGGCAATGGAGGGGCTATTTTCGGGATTTAGCGCCGGATTGTTTACCTATGCGCTGACTCAACATCTCTGGGAATCAACAAGCGCAACGACAATTCAAGTTAGTCTCAGTCAAGCCGCTAGTACGATTTTGACTCTTGGTGGTCAACAGCAGCCGCAAATATTAAATCACAAACAAGCTAATCATTTGCTCCCAGAGCGCGAAACGGCGGTAGGCGCAATTATTAATGTTGAAGATAATGGCAAAACAGCCCAAGTTTGGTTGGGTGGACTACCACCGCAGGTGCTGGAATATGTAATTAATTCTCGATTTGTCTTGGCTACAGATAATCTAACTAAGATTGTCTTGCGATCGCGCTCCGGATTGACCGCTAAAGCGCAAACTGAGCAGGGTGATACATCGTTACAAGTTGGACAATTGGTTCGCGAATCGATCCGGGTTTTACCTCGGAATCTGAATTTGAGTGTTGCTCTTGATTCTCGACTCGAAAGAATTGAGCGCGTAGACGCAATCAGTGCTTTTGCCACAGTTGCTCATGTATCATCTGTCATTGAAGGCGAACAGCCGGCTGATTGTATATTTGGTCGCAATGCCCCGAGAACTTCTGATTCTACGTCACCTAGTCGCTACGGTCTATTTTCTTTAGGTCATGAATTAACTAAAAGTACCGTCGGAGAGCCGGGTGAGGCTGTGAAAGTAGCCGTGCATCGGCTTGTACCGGATTTGCAAAAGTTGCTCGGAGTCAAGTTGTGGCGGTTAACAGCCAATGAAGGTTCTTCACTTTTAGCCGTGAAGGCGACCTTGGAAATTGTGAGTACTCTAGAACCTTTGATACAACGTGAAACTGTGCGGATTCTGAATCCACTACTTCCAGTTACTTCCCGCGAGCAAAGTGCGAATGTTCCAACTTTAGCCATTGGGACGCGAATTCAGTACCGAGTGCAAAATCAGAGCGATCGCCCAATCTATTTAATGTTGCTAGGTTTAGATAGTAATCGCAAAGCGATCGCCCTTTATCCTGGACGACCGATGGAAGAAGCTAACACAATCCAACAAAATCTATTCTCGATCATGCTCTCTGTCGGCGCGTCGGCAATCATACCACAAACTGCCAGTGGTGCCGGATGGGTAATTCAAGACTCAGTCGGTCAAGCTGAAACACAGCTTATTTTCAGTATTGCGCCTTTCACTCAGACTTTAGCTGCTTTAGAAGCCGACAAGTATCCGCGTGAACAACACCAAATTAACAAACTGTTAAATCCTTTGGAAGTTGCTCAAGCTTTGCTGCAAGATTTGCATAATGCCAGTGGTTTAGGAGAGACAATTGCTCCTAGTGACAACTATGTTCTGGATGTAAATGCTTGGGCAAGTTTAAATTTTGTTTATCAAGTAAGTTAAATCCGGAGCTATTAAACTTGGTGGTGTATGTATTTATGTAAATGCAATTTACATAATTTATCTTTATGGCAAGAAAGCATCAGTTTATACCCTTAGCTTTGATTGTATTTCTAACTACTGGTGCCGCTATTGACCTAACAGTTAATCCAGCGTTGGCTCAACAGTCAAATAATCAAGAAAACTTAAAGCAGCAATACAAAGAAATGCGGGATCAGGTGCAAGCTGAAGTCGAGCACACATTTATTCACACCACGACTCTACTGAACATTTTGCTATTTGTCATCACTTTGGTACCATTTGCGGCATCTGCTGGTTTTTGGTCTTTGCGTCGCAGTGTGATTAGTCAAATAGTTGCTGATACTAAAGAACGATTAGAAAAAGAAGTTAGAGAACAACTGCAAAAAGAAGTTACTGAGGAATTGAGAAGACAGGCTACACAAGTTAAACAGGAAGTAGACAAACAGTTGGAAATCGATGTAGCTACAGAATTAAAAAAACAAACTACTGCCTCTAGGCAAGAAATTGACAGACTGACAGTAGAATTATCTCAATTATTTAAATTACAACAAGAAGTAGCCACAGAACTCAAAACACAAACTGCTGCTTCTAAAGAAAAAATTGAAAAGCTCACAAATGATTTTCTCTCGAAAATTATCGAATTACAATCAGATGCTGAAAAAGAAAAGAACCGGATTATGGAGCAATTAGCACAGTTGATTCCCGCCTCAATCCAATCATTTGTTATTCCTGAACCATCCGTCACAGAGGAAGAACAGCGAAAACTCCGGAAACTAACATCTGAGTTGGAAAGCTTGCGTCAAGGTAATCCGCAGCTATCATTTACCACAAATGAGTATTTAAAGCAGGCTGATGCTTTATTTTTGGAATGTCGATATGAAGATGCAGTTACACTTTATGAACAAGCAATTAAGACTGAACCTGATTGTTCTTTAGCTTGGTTCAGTCGTGGTTGGGCACTGAGAAGATTGGGACGTTATGAAGAAGCTGTCTTATCTTATGATGAAGGAAATAAAATCACATCTGATGACCATCTGGCTTGGTTTGGTCGTGGTAATGCTCTCAAAAAAATAAATCGATTTAGCGACGCTATTGCTTCTTATAATATTACCATTTCCATTCAGCCTAAATTTGACTTAGTTTGGTATTACAGATCTCGCTGTTATGCATTGGAAGGCAAATTTGATTTCGCCTTAGACGATCTAGAACAGGCAATTAAGTTAAGACCTGAATACAAGCTGTCAGCCAAAAGTGAACCAGATTTTGACAATGTTCAAGATTTGGAGCGGTTTCAAATTTTAATTGCTAGCTAAACTATATCACCTGCGATTTTTCCAGTACCCAGGCTCTCGGCTGCAATTCATCACAGCCAGAATAAGAATATGGTCTTGCTCATCTGTGTATAAAATTCCATACGGGAATTTACGTGTCATGCATCGTCTCACATCCTCATCAATCACAGCATAACGAGTAGGAGATTCTCTAATTCGATAAATGGCTTCCTCTACAGCATTAATAAATGCTTGTGCGACATCAGCCCTTTGTTCTACATAATATTGAACTGCCTCAGAATATTCCATAAGGGCTTCCGGATGAAATACAAACTTCATGGTTCAAGCAGCCGTCTTACTTGAGTTAAAGCCTCTTCTCCTGAAATTGGTTCCACAGAACCATTGCGAATCTCATCTCTTCGTTTTTTTGCTTCGGTACTCCAATCTGCTTGAGTAATCGGATCGATATCGAACTCTAAGCTCTCTACTAACTTTTCTACCAGGAGTGCCCTTGATGCATTAGGAAGAGATAATATTTCTTCTGTCAGTTGCTCTATCGACCGCATAGACCCTCTCACCATATTGAATCTTATGTACAGTTTAACAAAGATCCAAAACGCACCGTTGAGTGAGTTTGACAAATCCTCAACGGATTGCTATGGCGATATCTTTAGAGATATTTTTGCAACAGCAATCCTAACTTCTCTTTAGTCGTCGCTGGGGCTTGATCCAATCGGGTCATAATCGCATACTTTAACGCTGAGTGGGCTTGACTTTGTGGCGGATTCTCGCTCAACCGCCGCACCGTTTCTTGGATCACTTTTTGCGCGTTTACGGCATTGCGTTGTAAATTCCCAATTACCATTTCTACAGTTACGCTGTCATGATCTGGATGCCAGCAATCGTAATCTGTGACTAGAGCTAATGTAGCATAGGCAATTTCGGCTTCTCTAGCTAACTTAGCTTCAGGTAAATTTGTCATTCCAATCACTGTCGCCCCCCAACTGCGGTAAAGGTGTGATTCCGCCTGCGTCGAAAAGGCTGGTCCTTCCATACACACATAAGTACCGCCTTGGTGTAGAGTTACTTGTGGTAGGTCTAAGGACGCGATCGCATCCCCTAATACAGCCGCCAAGTTTGGGCAAATCGGTTCACCAAAAGCAATATGAGCGACAATTCCCTCGCCGAAAAAAGTGGAAATGCGATTTTTGGTGCGATCGATAAACTGGTCGGGGATCACTAAATCTAAGGGTTTAGCTTCGGCTTTGAGTGACCCAACTGCTGAAGCTGAGATTAAATACTCCACACCAAGCTGCTTCATCGCATAGATATTGGCGCGAAATGGTAACTCAGACGGTAAAAGTGTGTGATTGCGACCGTGACGAGCTAAAAAAGCGACTCTTGCACCTCCTAATGTTCCCAAAATTACAGCATCTGATGGTGAGCCAAAAGGCGTCTGAATTTGCATTTCCTCAACATCTTTGAGCGCATCCATCTTGTATAGTCCGCTACCGCCAATGATGCCAATCTTCGCTTCAGCCATGATTTTTACCTTCTACCTTGTTGCGATGCCAGATTATTTTACTGCTTTAATTACTAATAACTGTCAAAGCGGTTGGGGAAATAACTCATGGTGCGGCAAAGAGGATGGAACGTAAAACTTGCTCCCGAACAGTTAGAAAAAGGAGCGATCGTTTTCTTTCTCATTGTCGGCTGCTGCTTGCGATTGCTGTGGGCTGCGGATATGGAGTGGAAAAGCGAAGAACAGTGGATGTTTGAGCAGGCGCAAAAAATTGCCAGTGGGTCTGCGCCGCTACCGATAGTTGGAATGCAAAGTGGAGTTCGCGTTCCTAATCCAGGGATGACTGTTTGGTGGTTTGCTTTCATTGCCTATTTTGCCCATGACCCGATCGCAATGGTACGTTGGGTGCAAGTCTTAAATATTCTGGCAATTTGGCTATTCTGTGGGTTTGTGATGTGGCAAATTATTCCCAGTCAGCGTAAACCTTGGTTATGGGGCTTAGCGATCGCCAGTGTCAATCCTCTGGCTGTGGTATTTTCACGCAAAATCTGGATACCTGATTTACTCAGTCCTTTTTGTTTCCTAGTATTTCTCGGTCACTGGTTCCGCCAAAAGTTCTGGGGAGGTTTCCTGTGGGGAATTGCTGGCGTACTGATCGGTCAGGTACACATGGGTGGTTTCTTTTTTGCTTGTGGACTTTGGCTGTGGACTGTTTGGCACGATTTTCAACAAAAAACTCTCAAAAATATTGCTTGGGGAGGATGGCTTATTGGCACAGCCTTAGGGAGTATTCCACTTGTGCCTTGGGCGTTAGCAGTTATACCCCACATGGGAGGTTATACTCGTTCAATTGTCAGTCTCCTTATACCTAAATTTTACGTTCAATGGGTGACAACAGCCGTAGGTATAAATCTCAGCAATCCGCTGTGGAAAGTTTTCTGGCGAGACTTTCTCCGCGAACCTGTAATTTTTCACATTCCAACTTATTTAATGATTCCGGCGCATCTATTTTTGCTAGGTATTGGACTTTACCCAATTTACAAATTTTTCACCCACAGAAATCGCCATCTTATAGATAAGATAAATCCCTTAAATTTTTATCTGCAGGCATTAGCCTTCGGTGTCGGCGGTGTCTTCACCCTATCTGGAGTCAACGTCCAGCCTTATTACATCTTAGTGGTGTTTCCTTTTATGTACATCTGGCTGGCTTTGATTTACCAGCATCAATTTAAGTTACTACTAACTATTGCTTTAGTACAGCTATTTATTACCGTCACATTTTTAACCTTCATCCACCGTACAGGCGGTATCCCCGGTCGTGGCTATGGGATTACCTACAGGGTGCAAATGGAGCAGCAACAAAATCTCCCTTGATTTAGTAGAATCATCTATAAGGACTAAAGTTCACACTACGGACTTTTACCAAATTCGTTGCATATTAAGTACAAAAACATGTAGAACACTTTCGCCTAAAACAGTTTTAGGTGATTTTAAAACTTCCACCTCTTGTCCTGGACGATAAATTTCCACTTCCTGTTTTTTTCTATTGAGCAACCAACCCAAACAACACCCATTTTCTATATATTCTTGCATCTTATTCTGAGTTTTTTTCAAGCTGTCATTAGGTGAAAGTATCTCTATGACAAAATCAGGACATAGAGGAATAAACTTGTCTTTTTGTTCTTTAGTCAAAGCATCCCAGCGAGATTTTTCCACCCAAGAAACATCTGGAGAACGATCAGCCCCATTTGGTAAAGTAAATCCAGTTGATGAATCAAAAACTTCACCTAATTGATTTTGGTCATTCCAGAACCATATTTGAGCATTAACTGTAGAATTACTTTTGCCTGTTTCTCCTCCTGTAGGTGGCATAATAATCAACTCTCCTTGAGCATTACGTTCTAATTTTAAATCAGGATTTTCTTCACACAATTGATAAAACTGCTCTCTTGTCAGTTTGATTACACAATTGAGGTTTAATGTAAGTGCTGTCATCAGAGTATCTCCCGTTTTCGCTGACTGGATTATAAGCTTTTTTCAATCCCACCAATAACGCACCACAGGTAATGCACCTCTGTTACCATTGAGCAGTCTTTCTGCTTCCTCGCCCGTGTACACTTGGACATCATCTGCTTTCCATTCTTTGCCAAAATCTACCAGCCGAAATACACATTCATCATCGGCAGCAACAATGTAGAATGAATCGCAGTAATAGCGGTAAGAAAGGGAATTGAGGAAAGATAGATATCCTCGGCGTTGTAGGTTGGGATATTCTTGACTGGTAATTACCTCAATGTCGGGAAGCATCGCGAAGCCCAGCCAGATATCTTTGTTTTCATAGAGGTCACTCAACACCTGGTAAGGATCGAAGCTATTAAATCCCGCATTGAGTATTAAAGCTGTCCATAATTCCTGAGGAGTGCAATCTCCAACAGCCATATCTGCTGATAAGGGGGATCGGAAAGAACTATATTTGTTCACCCGAAAGCCAGGAATCGAGTGATGAATCGTGTTAATCTGCCGATTTAATTCATCGATTTTTCGGCGTTTGAGTAAATAATCTTCTTTTAGGGTGCGAGTACGCTTACTATTCGCTAAGGCTTGCAGCCCAGTATGGAGGGGATATTCTGGGAGTGGGTTATCGTCTGTCGTAATCCAAGACCGAGTATTTTCCGGCTTTTCGTTCAGGAAATCCGCTAAATTTTGAGCAGCTTCCGGTGCGAGGTATTCAGGAAAAGACACCCGAATATCACAAAATTCCGACTGGCGGAGTTGTTGAACTGTCGCAATTAGTCCTTCAACGGTACTTAAAGTAGGTTCCTGAATCGCATTTAGATGTAGGTCGTACTTATGTCCTGTTTTCGTCCCAGCGACTTTCCGTGAAATCTCCACGACAACCTCCTGACTTCCTATAGTATTTTTGTACCATAAAATCAGCGTATTTGGTTATGTCTCATTTCTGGGTTTTAATTCTCACCTGCGGCGTACCGTAAGGCGTGCTGTGCGATCGCGCGGATCGATAAATAAATATGCAAATTAGATAGCTTTATTCAGGCTGATGAGAAATAGTTATTAAAAGTTTTGCATGGTCAGGGTCTTGGTCTTCAATAAAAATTGCGCCTCGCCTAATTAGTTCGAGTTTCAACGCTTCGGAAATTCCTTGATTGTTCCCAAATCGAGTTTTTTCCAGATTTGCACCACTTAAGTCAGTATCAATCAGATTGGCATTCTTCAAATCGCTACCAATGAGATTAGCTCCCATGAAATTGGCATCTTTCAGATTTGCACCAATTAATTTGGCATTTCTCAAGTTAGCTCCAATCAAATTGGCATTAATCAGCTTTGCACCGCTCAAATCAGCACAGTTTAGGAAGGCTCCGGTGAGGTTAGTTCCGGTGAGGTTGGCTCCTTTGAGATTGCCATGTCTCAAGTCGGCTTGACTTAGATTGGCATTAATCAATGTTGCTAGCTTCAGGTTGGTACAACTCACATTTTTGCTCAATGCGGCATCATAAGCTGGCAATTTCTCCGCTAATGCTACCAGGGCTTTGGCGCGAGTTGACTCGGACTTAATTTCTCTAGCTGCAGCGATCGCTTCCGGTAACACAGAGCGCAGTTTCTCCGTTAATACTCTCAGGACATCAATGCGAGTTGACTCATCTTGCATCTCCCTAGCACAAGCAATTGCTTCACTTAACAATCCAGAGGACAGTTTCTCAGCTAGTGTTTTCAAGGCTTTGGCGCGATAAAACTCAGATTTAATTTCCTTGGCGGCGGCAAGTGCTTCACTTAGTGCCGAGGGTAGTTTCTCCGCTAATACTCTCAGGATATCGGCGCGATAATACTCATCTTGAATTTCTTTAGCTGCGGCGAGTGCTTCATTCAACAACTGAGGCGGTAGTTTCTTGACTAATGTTTTTAGGACATCGGCGCGAGTTGACTCAGACTTAATTTCTCTGGCGGCGGCGAGGGAATCACTTAGCACACAGGGTTGTTTCTCTGTTAAGGCTCTCAAGATAGAGGCGCGATAAAATTCATCCTCAACTTCTCTGGTAGCGAGTGCTGGTAAAACAGAGGTTAGTTTCTCCGTTAATACTCTTAAAACAGAGGCGCGATAAAACTCATCCTGAATTTCTTTGGCCATTGCCAGTGCTTCACTCAACAATTCCGGTGGCAGTTTGTCCGCTAATGCTTTTAAGACATTGGCACGATTTGACTCATCCTGCATTTCTCTGGCAGCAGCGAGTGCATCCAGTAAATTAATCCAATTGGTGTTATTCAAAATAGCACCACTTAAGTCAGTATCGCTTAAGTTAGCACCACTTAGGTCAGTATCGCTTAAATCAACACCGCTGAGGTAGGTATCGCTTAAGTCAACACCACTTAAATTTCGACCTTTAGCTCCCTGGGTAACAATTTCTGAAACTAAACGCCATTTATCATCTAGCTCATTATCGGGTATTATTTTCATCACATCTGAAAACCAGGCTCAGGACTATTAGGCATCGTATCTCGCTTCGCGTAAAAATCTATACTCTGAGTCGCAAAACTCTTGTCTGGTGAGCAACAATTTGCTATGCGATTAGCCAAAAAAGCTGTGTTTAATAGCAAGACAAGCATTTCACACTTTCAGGCAATGCTTACTGATGCCACAAATCCTCAGCAGTACTACATGAAGTATTTAAATTTGTACTAATTCCCAATCTGTATTATCTATAGAGATAAATGTTGCCAGATTGGCAGATTTTTTTGTAATGCTAGCGTTCTCTTTGGCGATGGTTAGCGGCTTTTTGTAACAATGATTCGGCAAAGGCGATCGCTTCGTTGGCTGATTGTCCACCGGCTAATTGTGCCAATTCATCGCGACGAGTATTTAAATTATCGAGGCTCGTTACACGGACAACAGTACGCACATCTTGATTACCATTTGTCTCTTTTTTACCATTTTTATTACTGATTGTTTGTTTATCAACGCGGAAGTGACGGTCTGCCATTGCGGCAACTAAAGGTTGGTGAGTGACGCAAAGAACTTGATGAACTTCACCGAGTTGGTATAATTTATCGGCGATCGCTTGAGCTACTCTTCCCGACACTCCCACATCAATCTCGTCAAATATCAGTGTTCCCGCAGTATCTCCTTGAGAAAAACAGGCTTTCAACGCGAGCAAAAAGCGGCTCATTTCCCCACCAGAAGCGATCACACCGATTGGTTGCAGCGGTTCTCCTGGATTGGGACTAAATAAGAAGGTAATTTTATCTGCACCAGCGGCTGTTGGGGTAGCTGGCTCAATCTCAACTTGAAATTTCACCTTTTCCATTGCTAGAGGCTTGAGTTCTGCCACCAATTGTGAACCAAAATCAGCAGCAGCTTTCCGCCGCAGTTGCGTTAATTTTTCACAAACTTGGATTAATTTCTCCTGACGCTCTAAAGTTTGCTGCTCTAGACTTTCGATTGAGCGTTCACTATCATTAAGTTCTGTTAACTCTGCTTGGATGCGCTGATAATAAGTGATCGCTTCTCCAAGACTAGGACCATACTTGCGGCAAATTTGTTTTAATTCACGAATTCGCTCTTCAACTTCTTCTAACCGCGTCGGATCTGCCTCTAAACTTTCACCATAAGTATTAATCTGGCGGGCTACTTCCATCACCGCTGCTTGAGCATCCCGAATCGTATCTAATACTACTTGCAACTGCGTGTCATATTGCACCATATCTGTCAAAATGACTTCACTATCGCCCAACAAATCGCCTGCCGGTGGTGTATCGCCATCATTTTGATACAATGCTTGGTACACTTTGTAACTCATTTGCTGTAATTCCACAACGTGATTTAAACGCTGTTGTTCTTGACTAAGTTGTTCTAACTCATCCGGATCGCTGAGATTAGTCCCACTCAATTCTTGAACTTGGTAAGTCAGCAAATCTAGCTGCTGCAAACGCTGACGTTCTGACTGACGCCGGGATTCAAGTAATTGAGACACTTCTTGGTAAGCCGAAAAAGCACCTTGAACGGTATCCCGCTGCTTAAACAACTTCTCGCCACCGTAAAGATCTAACCAGTCGCGGACTTGTGCCGATTGTCCGACTTTGAGAGTTTGACCTTGTGCGGTGATTTCGACTAAGCGATCGCGTAACCCAATCATAACTTGGCGATTAACCAACACTCCATTCACCCGCGATCGACTGCGGAGATTTCCTGAACCCACAGTAATTTCGCGACTAATTACCACAGAGTTTTCGTCTATAAGATCGATTTCCTGCTCAGTCAACCAAGCATCTATTGCCGTATTAGAGGCAAAATTGGCTTCAATCATTGCCCGACTTGCGCCAGTGCGAATTGCTCTACTTGAGACTTTCCCGCCTAAAGCCGCATCTAAAGCATCTAAAATAATCGACTTTCCGGCTCCAGTTTCGCCGGTTAAGACATTTAAGCCTGTGCCAAATTCCAACTCCAATTGATCGATGAGGGCGAAGTTTTCTATCCGGAGAGAGATTAACATTTTACTCAATAGTCATTAGTTAATTTTCGACAGCCCGCGTAACGATCAAATTGCGGCACTTGTAGGTATATAAATCTAAGTTTAGTCCGAGTTTAGATAAAAGCGACATAATTGCTCACATGACTTTGTAGCTGTAATTAGTGGGCGAAAATCATCCTCACAAATCGGCTCCAAGTAAGACCCGCCTCATTCGTCGTTCTGCTAAACTACATCTGAGAAAGTTAAGAAAAAGCGACTCTACATCTCGTCTTTACCGCAGTTTTGTTGATCGAGTAACATTTCTTAGCTAAAGTTGTTACAATACTTCACATGGTCACTCCCAAGCGGTTGCAAATTCATGAGTGTTAAAATGTCCCCAAACTCGATCGTAATTGACGCCGAAATAGTGTCAGAGAACAACGGCACCATCCTGAGCTTACCAGCCGCAGTGGAGAAACGACCATACCCGTTGCTTGCTAGCTCAGAAATTGCCTCAGCCAGTTTACGCTACGACCCAGAAGCACTAGCCAGACAATATGGTAAAACACCATTCAAAGTCTTCCGGCGGATTGTCAGAGTATTGTTTCCAGCTTTGAGCTTCGCCTTAGGAGTTTGGTGGGATAACAGTCGCGGAATAGTCGTCAAAAACGATCAGCGACGGGCGGTACAGTTGCGAGTGTTGTTGACTAATTTGGGACCGGCTTATATCAAAATTGGACAAGCATTGTCTACCAGACCCGATCTAGTCCCACCAGTATATCTCGAAGAACTCACCCAACTGCAAGACCAGTTACCACCCTTCCCCAACGAGCTAGCTTATCAATTTATTGAAGAAGAACTCGGTCAACCTCCAGCAGCCATTTACGCGGAAATCTCGCCTCAACCGATCGCAGCGGCTTCTTTAGGGCAAGTATATAAAGGTAAACTCAAAACAGGTGAAACCGTAGCGATCAAAGTTCAGCGTCCTGACTTACGGGGAAACATCACCATTGATTTATATATTTTGCGCCGCTTGGCTGGTTGGGCGGAGAAAAGAATTAAAAAAGTCCGGAGTGATTTAGTCGGAATTATTGATGAATTTGGCGGTCGCATCTTTGAAGAGATGGACTACATCCAAGAAGGCGAAAATGCCGAACGTTTTGCCAGTCTGTACGGTAAACTTAAAGACATTTACGTACCGAAAATCTACTGGCAGTACACCAATCGGCGGGTACTGACAATGGAGTGGATTACTGGGACTAAATTGACACAGCCGGAAGTAATAGCCTCTCAAGGTGTAGATGCGCGTTATTTAATTGAAGTTGGTGTGCAATGTTCTCTACGCCAGCTACTAGAACATGGATTTTTCCACGCCGATCCGCATCCAGGTAACTTACTCGCCACCCCCGATGGTAAACTAGCTTATTTAGATTTCGGGATGATGAGCGAGATTAAACCTTATCAACGGTATGGTTTGATTGAAGCGATCGTCCATTTAGTTAACCGCGACTTTGAAGGCTTAGCCCGCGATTACGTTAAGTTAGATTTTTTAAGTCCCGACACAGATTTAACACCAATAGTTCCAGCTTTTGCGAGAGTATTCGCCAATGCAGAAGGCGCAAGTGTGGCTGATTTCAACATCAAAAGTATTACTGACGATTTATCGTCTTTGATGTACGAATTTCCCTTCCGAGTACCCGCTTACTACGCCTTAATTATTCGCTCTTTAGTGACATTAGAAGGGATTGCCATCAATGTCGATCCTACCTTTAAAGTTCTCAGCGAGGCTTACCCCTACATTTCTAAGCGCTTATTAACAGACCCAGCCCCAGAATTAAGAGAATCTCTCAAGGATTTACTATTTAAAGATGGTAAATTCCGCTGGAATCGCTTAGAAAATTTGTTACGCAATGCGCGGAACAGTCAAGATTATGACTTTAATCAGGTATTGGATCAAGGTTTAGAATTCCTTTCATCTGATCGCGGGGCTTTCATTCGCAACAACTTGATTGATGAACTTGCTAATGGCGCTGATGCTTTAAGTCGTAATGCTTTACACCGTGTGACACATTTGCTGCGCGAAAGAGTCGGTTTAACAGCAATCACTGAAGTTGACACGGCGACAGTAGAACAGCAAAAGACTTTGGAACATGTGAAACAAATTCTGGGAATTCTTCAGCAAACTAAGGGCTTTGATGCGGCTCAATTGGTGCCAAAGTTAAGTCAGTTGCTGTTTAATCCGGGAGTGCAGCGTTTGGGTCAACAAGTGGCTAGTCGGTTTGCTCAACGGGCTTTGGCGCAGTTGATTCGGGAGTTCTTGGTGGCGGAGGAGGTTTCGGGGGTAAAACAGTTGCATGAGGTTAGGTAGAAACGCGGAGTTCTTCGCGGAGGGGGCGCGGAGGGTCGCGGAGTTGCTCTGTGATCCTCTGTGATCCTCTGCGATTACTCTGCGGTTCTCTGCGTTTTTTACCAGATAGTTTGGAGGTTGAGGATAAATCCGGGTAATACATTTTCTCCTGATAGTGTAGTGGGAGATTCTAGTATTTCTACTGCTTGTCCTTGGCGGTAAATTTCAACTCGGCGAGTTTTGCGGTTGATTAACCAGCCGAGTTTGACTTGGTTTTCCATATACTCTTGCATTTTGTCTTGGCTATCGCGTAATGTATCGCTAGGCGACATTAACTCCAAGATAAAATCAGGGGCTATGGGAGGAAATTTCTCTTGTTCTTCGGGTGTGAGTGCGTCCCATCTATCTTGCGCGATCCAAGCTACATCTGGAGAACGGTTCGCACCATTAGGAAGTTTAAAGCAAGTAGAAGAATCAAAACACATTCCCAATCGAGTTTGGCGATTCCAAATCACAAAATCTGTTGCTATTTCAACATTACGGTTTCCCGTTCCTCCGCCTGTTGGTGGCATAATGATTAATTCGCCTTTGGCATTACGTTCAAATTTGACATCCGGGTTTTTCCGGCAAAGTTCGTAAAATTGCTCGTCTGTAAGATTAACGATGGGATCGAAATTGACGGTAATAGCTGTCATGCTAAATCTACCTATCTATTTATATAAATATTTTATCTCAATAAAGCTGTGCAGATAAGGAAACGCAGAGAACACAGAGTACCTCTGCGTACCTCCGCGCCACCTCCGCGAAGAAGCTCCGCGTTTCCTACTCCTCCTCCTTCTCCCGTTTGAGTGTCTCCTCTAAAGCCTCAATTTGCTCTCGTCGCGCCTCTAATTCTTGAGATCGTCGTGCTAAATCTTGGTTTTGTAAAGTGAGGTATTGTCGCCATTCTTCGGCTCGTTTGGCTTCCTGGTCTACCCAGTTTGGGGTAATACCTTGGGTGAGGTAGGTTTTGACTATATCTATTACCCAGTTGGTGGCGTCTTCGATGTTTTCGACTTCTCCGGTGGGGGAAAGCCGCACGAGAACGAGGGTTTTTTCGTTCAATGTGTAACTTTTCCCGATGAGAATAATTGGGTTGACTGCGTCTTCCGCATCTATCGCCCAAGTGGTTTCAGATTCCTGACGCGCCAGCAATCGCAATTGCAGCTGGTCTAAAAATTCGTTTTTTTGCACTTGAGCTAGATATATCATTGTTTTTAGTCTAGGGTTTTTAAGCGATCGCGTAAGATTTCGGCTTGGGTTTGAGCTTCGGCTAAGGCGGATTGTGCTCCTTTGACGACTTCTGGTGGTGCTTTATCGACAAATGTGGCATTACCTAGTCTACCGGCTAGGGATTGGGCTTCGGCTTCGATTTTTTTCAGACTTTTTTCGAGTTTGCTGCGGAGGGCTGCAGTATCTACTACTCCTGCTAACGGGATTAGGACTTGGACTGTACCGACTACTCCGGCGATTGATTGGGGTTCTTCTGTTTCTAGTTTGGCTTCTGTTTCTAGTGGTTTGGATTTGATAAAGATTTCAAACAATTGTTGGCGATTTGCACCGTTGAGTAAATATCTACCGCCAAACCAGGTGAGGTATCCTAATCCTACTAGTTGGAAGAAGGTTGCGAGGAAGGCTATATCGTTGATTGCATCGGCGACTGCTAAAGTTATTTTCAGCACGATGATTCCGCCGAAAATCACTCCACTCGCCAGGAAAATTTTACCAAAACCTGGTTTAGCAATTTTTTCTTTGGGATTGTCGGTGATGGTTAAGGTCTCGACTTTTGCCAGGTCTTTGATATAAGACTCGGTGGCGGTGAGGATTTCGCGTTCGGTTTCGTTTTCACTTTGCAAATTGACTGTGACTTTCGCCCCTGGTTTGATGTCGGCTTCCGCCCGCAAATTACGAATTGTGCGAATTGCTTCAATTAGGAGGTTGAATTGTGACTCTATGTTGGTGTCAATGTAGTTAGTGTTTACTTTTGGGTAGGATTGTAAACCAATGGTTTGCCCAGATGTTTGTTGGGTGAGAGTCTGCCAGATTTCTTCGGTAATATGGGGCATGAAGGGGTGAAGCATTTTTAAGATCCCTTCTAAAACATAAGCGAGTGTTTGTTGGGCTACTCGCCGAGATGCGGGATCGACTTCGGGTTGGAGGCGTGGTTTGACGAGTTCAATATACCAGTCGCAAAAATCACCCCAGATAAAGTCGTACAATCCCTTCGCTGCTTCACCTAAACCGTAATTATCAATATAATCACTGGTTTGTTTGATTACTTGATTATACCGAGAAATAATCCAGCGATCGCTCAGTTCTAAATTTGTATCCGGGAATGGGTTGCCTAATTGTTGGGGACTTTGACCGTCTAAGTTCATCATCACGAACCGGGCGGCATTCCACAATTTGTTGGCAAAGTTGCGCGAGGCTTCTACTGATGCTGATTCATTCTTCTTGCGATCGTACTCCATGCGGATGTCTTGACCAACTCCGGCTACTTCCTTGACTAAGGTGTAGCGCAAAGCGTCAGTACCGTATTTATCCATGAGTAACAGGGGATCAATCCCATTACCGGCAGATTTAGATTGCTTTTTGCCTTTTTCATCCAGCACTAAACCGTGGATGTACACGTCTTTAAATGGCATTTGACCTGTAAAGTATCCTGCCATCATCGTCATCCGCGCTACCCAGAAAAAGATGATGTCGAAGCCTGTAACTAGGGTACTAGTAGGGTAGTAAGTGGCTAAATCGGCTGTTTGTTCTGGCCAACCTAATGTGGAACAGGGCCAAAGTCCGGAGGAGAACCAAGTATCAAGAACATCGGGATCTTGTTGTAGCTGGACATTTTCGCCAAATTGTGATTTGGCAAGTTCCCAGGCTTCGGTTTCGGATTTAGCGACGACAAATGGTGTACTGTCGGTGATTGCGCCGTTGGTTTCACTGATTGCATACCAGGCGGGAATTTGGTGTCCCCACCAGAGTTGGCGGGAAATACACCAATCTTTTAACTTCACTAACCAATCACGATAGACTTTTGTCCAACGTTGCGGGATGAATTCGGGTGAATTTTGCTCATCCAAGAATTCTAAGGTTTTATCGGCTAGAGGACGGATTTTGACAAACCATTGGGTAGAGAGAAGCGGTTCAACTGGGACTTTGCCGCGCTCGCTATAGGGTACTGTATGTTTATAGTCTTCGATCTTCACCAGCACACCGTCAGCTTGGAGGCGCGAAACTACATTTTTTCTCGCTACGAAGCGGTCTTGTCCTTGGAATTCACCGGCATTCTCATTGAGTGTGCCGTCCTTATTCATAATATTGATTGACGGCAACTGGTGACGTTGACCCATTTCAAAGTCATTTGGGTCATGGGCGGGTGTTACCTTGACGCAACCTGTACCAAAAGCGGGATCGACAAATTCATCGCCAATGACGGGGATTTGGCGATTCATAATTGGTAGAGTTAGCATCTTGCCAATCAGATGTTTGTAGCGATCGTCTTGAGGATTTACGGCTACTGCTGTATCACCTAACATGGTTTCTGGGCGAGTTGTCGCTACTTCTACGAAACCTGAACCGTCGGTGAGGGGGTAGCGAAAATGCCACAAGTGTCCGTTGACTTCTTGCGGTTCAACTTCTAAATCGGAAACGGCTGATTGTGTCGCTGGACACCAGTTAACTAAGTATTGACCGCGATAAATTAATCCGTCTTGGTAAAGGCGGACAAAGGCTTCTAAAACAGCTTTGGATAAACCTTCGTCTAGGGTGAAGCGTTCCCGCGACCAATCTACCGAAACACCTAAGCGTCGCAGTTGGTTAACAATTGTTCCTCCCGATTCCGCTTTCCATTGCCAAGCACGTTCGAGAAATTTTTCGCGCCCTAAATCATGGCGTGTTTTACCTTCGGCTTTGAGTTGTTTTTCTAAAATCGTCTGTACGGCGATACTAGCGTGGTCGGTTCCTGGGAGATATAAGGTATTGCGCCCTTTCATCCGGTGGTAACGGATTAAGGAGTCAATAAGGGTGTTCTCAAAAGCGTGTCCCATGTGCAAGCTTCCCGTGACGTTAGGTGGCGGGATGACGATGCAGTAGGGTTCACCGCCTTGGTTGGCGTCAGAAGAGTAGACTTGGTTTTCTTCCCAGTATTTTTGCCACTTGGCTTCGGTGGTAAATGGGTCGTAGAGGCTGGGGAGAGTGGGGATTGTTGCGGTCATGCCAAAAAAACTATTTGTGGACGCAGTTATCTACGATTTTGCCACAGTCTTGAGGTGGGTTTTTTAAAAATTATTGCCCACCTCCAGATATTTAACTGCTGAATTCGCGGCGAAACTGCGTTACAACGCGGTCTAGTCCGACGGAATTGGCGGCTTTAAACAAGATGCGATCGCCTGCTTTGACAAATGTCTTCAAGTGTTCAACTAAATCGCTATGATTTTGGAAGCATTCACAGGGGATACCTGTCGCACTTTTGGCGATCGCTTTCGCATCACTATTATCTGCTAAAACTAATAAGGCATCCAAGTTTAATTTTCGCACTGTTTCGCCGACGCGTTGGTGTAACTCTAGGGAGTGAGTGCCTAATTCTTTCATTGCGCCTAAAACGGCAATGCGGCGAAGTCCTGGGGTTTCGGCTAATAAATTGACGGCGGCGACCATTGCTTCTGGTGCAGCATTATAAGTTTCGTCTAAAATCAGGACGTCATTCGGTAATTGATATCGCTGCGATCTTCCGGCGGGCATATTTACTGTGATGTCATTTAAAGTAGACCAATCGATCTCCAATACCTGGGCTACTGCTAATGCTGCGAGGAAGTTCATCGCGTTGTGCCGTCCGCTGAGTGGTAGAGGTAGTTGCATACCAGATATTTCGACTTGTTGATCTACTAACTTACCCTGGATGTCGCCACCTTCTAAGCCGTAAGTTAAGGTTTTACCTTGCCAAACTTGCGCGGCTGTCTCAATTAGTAGTAGATTGTCGTGATTTAGGATGGCTATGCTGCCTTTTGGCATTTGGGCTAGCATTTCGCACTTGGCTTCAGCAATGGCTTTCTCAGAACCTAGTCTTTCAATGTGCGCCGTTCCCACATTAGTAATTACACCAATAGTAGGAAGTGCTATTTGTGTTAGTTGAGCAATTTCACCACGTCCGCGCATCGCCATTTCAATCACAGCGTAGTCATGCTGGGAATTTATTTCTAAAAGGGTTCGCGCTACACCAATTTCGTTATTGTAATTTGCATAGGTTTTATGGACTCTGCCTTGAGTTGCCAAAACTGCGGCGATAATCTCTTTGGTTGTGGTTTTACCGACTGAACCTGTGATTCCGATTACCGGAATTGTAAATTGCTTGCGCCACCAGCTGGCTATCTGCTGATAAGCGTATAGGGTGTCGGGAACTTGTAATATGGGTAAGTCAGTATTTTGGTATTGATCATCGACAATTGCCGCGATCGCGCCTTGAGCAATTGCTGTAGCGACAAAATCATGTCCATCAAATTTTTCACCGCGTAAGGCGACAAATACTTCCCCTACTTTCAAACTGCGAGTGTCTGTCTGGATACCATTTACCTGTGAGGCGGTAGCTAAATTAGCTGGCTGGGCGTGGATAATGTCGATGAGTTGAGTTAAGGTTGCAGCAAAAGACATATAGTTGTTCGTTTTACATTTCCAAATATTGAGTGTATTTGCAGTAATATACCTGTTCTTGAGAGCACAGTTCGATATAGATTACCGATTGCAGTCTAAAGCCATACTGATATTCATTTCAGTATTAATGCGGTCATTATTTGCTGAATTCAGCTCAAATATGTATCATGAGCTAATTTCGTGATAGTTCTACGCCTCAGGACGCGTACCGTGAGGTCGGCGAAGCCATCGCTAGCCTTTTTACGAGCTTAGTTGACAATACTACAGTCAAGCGATCGCTATAGTAGGGTAACGAATAACTAAAATCTATCCCTTGGTAGAGGGCAAATAATCAAGTTTCTGTGAAGCTGATATACATGGCCAAAACACTTATGGTTTTGAGAAGCAATAAATGTATTTTTTTAACCTAAAAGTAGTCCCTGAAAGTGAAGCACAGAGGGAACATTAGCCTTCGGTTTTGTTTGAAGCGAATTTTGACAACAATAAAAATTTGTAGTCTAAATGACATTATCGCTACATTGTCGCCGAAATGCGCTCTAAGGCAAGTTTATGAGATTTTGCGGGCTTAGTGATCGCCAGCTTTCTCTATTGTTTCCACCACCATAAAACCGATACCAGACACTGCAATCAGCCCAATTACTGATAATAGGTAGGTGTTGACAAACGTGCGGAGGGCATCTTCAAAAAGAATGTAGGTAGTCATCGCTCAATCGTCCTAACTTTAGATTGTGGTTGTGAGATATATCTCCACCGTCGAGTTACTGATTTCCGGTGAGGTCATCCCTGTCATAGGCATCTTAACAAAACATTAACAACGTTTACATTAAAGATCCACCGCATAATGCTAAAGATTCAATGAGCGATTGAAAATTTGCATCAAGATACACTAATTGTTTTTACAGATACCGATCTATGACCAGGGCGAATCTCTGTAAGTAATGACGGGGTAAATGATCGCGATTGCTTGCATTTAAGGAACTTGTATCAAAAGTTACATTGTTTTAAATTAGATGATCTATCTGCCCACATACCGTATTTTTTGTCAATACATACAATGGGATGTTGATGTTGCGGTCATAGTGTATCTGCTCAATAAATCGGGGCGGACTATCAATGTAGGAAGGATTTTACGTCGTTTCATGCTTGTCAATCAGCGACTTACCTCTAATTATTCAGCCTTCGCGTCACAGGATTCTCCTGTAGAAGCAAAGCTGCCAATTGATGCCACAACGTATTCAAAAGCTGCTTTGAGCAAACAATGTGCCATTGAAAATCTAATTTGAATTCTGACCACAGTAGTTAAAAATAGTAATTTGTAGTTTATTTGTTAAAGTGTTTACACACTTGATTTCCGTTTTTTGACCTAAAAATAATTTAAAATGCTAAGTGTGCCAGTTAAAAATAGCACTTATAAAAGGTTTGACTTTCAGCGTTTACACGCTTGAGATCTATATCATATATAAAGTTTAATTAAGCATATACAACAGGGAATCAAGCATCCTAAGTTTGGTCGAAATACTATTATCAGTATTTGCGAAACTGCTCTGAATGCATATGCCCTATGGGCAGGCTTTTCAGTTCATCCAAAAAAATAAGTCTTCCAACCAGGGATGTTCTCGCTGAGAAAACTATTGCATCTCCATCTCTAATCTGTGCTTATTTCGGAAATTTCAGGTAATATGTTTAATAAATTCACTATGTTTATTCATGTGAAAAAATCCTGATTAATAAAAAAGTGCAGATTTCAATAAAGGTGATTTTGACAGCATTAATTTAGCCAGCACCAGTTTTACATGAGATAAAATACGCATCTCAAAAAATACAATTGATTTTCAACCACTGTTATGGTGCGAAGCAGAGCTATTGCATTTAGTGGTGTTACTTGACATTAATTTAAGCACGACAGAGAAATTCTAATTATGCCAGAAGGTAAGGTTCAGATGAATCAACCAGGATACATGTACTGTTTTTACGTTGAGGGAACAAACTATTACAAAATTGGCGTCATTCGCAAGCAACCACACGAGTATTTGAAAGCCGAACGTTTGAAATACTTAACTCGCAAGCAGTGTCCGCATTCACTTGTGATGCTTCACTCCGTTCCTATTGATGATATTTGGGAAGGCGAGAAGTTCCTGTACACATTTGAGCAATACAATGTTGGTGACTGCTGTTTTGAGTTTGACTCGGAAACCTTGAACCAAGTCATTAATACAATGGAAGATTGTAAAAACCAGGCTCAGCGCCAAAAACACAATCGAAATCATCGCCAGATAAACTTGCCAAATCTTTTGCCACCTAAAATCGGTACACTAGTTACCGCTGTGTACTATGTGTGTGTATTATCCGGTTATCAGTTGAGAAACCACACTGAGCGAGATTGCTTAAATGCTGATATTGGCACATACAAGCAAACTATTAAGATCTAGAAGTATGTATTAGTTCGTAGTAGCGTGAAGAGCGCTAAAGCGCTACTACAAACCTTTGCTTTAAGCAGCTTCTCCGCCTACGACGACATCGCGAATTCGTAGACTAGGACCACCGCAGCCAACGGGTAAACCGTTTTGTCCACCTTTTCCGCAGCCACCAGATTCATCCCAGTAAAAATCGTCGCCTAAGGCTTCGATATCGGCAAGGGTTTGGAAGACGTTACCGGAGAGAGTGACATCGCGGACAGGTTCGGCAATTTTACCGTTGCGAATCATCCAGGCTTCACCAGCACTAAAAGTGAACATTTCGCCGTTAGTCATACCACCTAACCAATTACTGGCATATACTCCTTCTTTAATGCCGTTAAATAAGTCAGCAACAGGTGTTTTACCACGCTCAATCCAGGTGTTGGTCATGCGAACGATGGGAGCGTAGTGATAATTTAGACAGCGGGCATTACCTGTGGGTTCTTCATCCAAGGTGCCAGCGGTTTCGCGAGAATGTAAACGCCCGACTAAAACGCCATCTTTGATGAGTTGAGTCGTGGTGGCAGGTGTACCTTCATCATCGTAAAAATAGCTACCACGATGTCCGGGAGGTGCCGCACCATCAAAAATTTGCAGTTCTTCAGGACCAAAGCGACGACCGAGAGTCATCACTTCTAGCAAGTCTGGATTTTCATAAGCCATATCGGCTTCAGACAGGTGTCCGAAGGCTTCGTGAACGAATAAACCTGTTAATATTGGGTCAATCACAACGGTGTAGGTGTCACCTTTCACTGGAGGTAAGGATAAGGCGGCGACAGCTCTTTGGGCGGCTCCTTTGACTTGCTCGTCTAAATTGGTTAAATCTTCGTAGGCTTTGCGTGAGCCATTGGTTTCTCTACCAGTTTGCACGGTTTCACCATTTCTGGCTGTGGCGGCAAAGCGCATTTCCATATCTACCCAAGATTGCTCGATGAGTGTGCCTTCGGAACTCGCCAGGATCACTTTTTGAGCACTGTCAGCGTAGCGTACAGAGGTAGTGGTAATTCGGGAATCTACGCTTTTGATTAATTGGCTATAGCGATCGCACAGTTGTTTTTTCTGCGCGATGGAAATATGTCGGGGATCGGTACCAATTAAAGGGAGTCGGCAAATTGCTTGTACAGGATCTACTGGGGCGAGAATCGTTTCCTCGTCACCGACGATTCGGGCGGCGATGATTGCTTCTTCGATGCGATCGCGAATTGTCTCTAACTGGTTAAAGCTACTGAGTCCCCAGCCACCTTTATAACAGGCGCGAATTTGTCCACCAATGGAAATGCCTTCGCTCAGGGTTTCGACCTTGTCACCTCGCAACAAGATATCCGTACCTTCAGCTTCTTCGAGTCGGATAATTAAATAGTCTACACGGTGGGAGTAGTGGGCGATGAGATCGCTCAATAAATTTTGAGCATCAGCAAGTTTAGTCGGCATGAGTTATGAGGATGACGAACTTGATCCATTGTGCTATTTTCCAGCACTCTTCTGCCACTCAAAAACAAGGATATTTCACAGTTTATATTTATTACCAGTTGTGCTAATGTCCAGTCTGGGTCGAACATGGTGCCGGCTCCTCAGTCATCGACAATGAGATTATGTTATTCAAACTACCTAAAAATTCAGGACTGAGGCTGGCGATTATTTCCGCGATCGCTTTCTTTACCATAACGCTCATACTTACTCTTCATCGTTATTACACATTTTACGCTTCTTTCGACCAAGGCATTTTCAATCAGATTTTTTGGAATAGCAGTCATGGCAGACTCTTTGAAGGTTCACTATCCTCAAGTTTGTCCTCAAACACAATGCATCTCGGCGCTGCGGCTGAAGTTTATTATCGACATTTAGGACAACACTTTAATCCAATTTTCTTGCTTTGGCTGCCACTTTATGCTCTGTTTCCGGCAAATGAGACTTTAATATTTTTGCAAGTCACTTTAGTCACAGCCGCAGGTTTAGTTTTATATATCCTGGCACGAGAGTATTTACAACCGCAGCTTGCCGCTATCATCACAGTCAGCTTCTATTGTGCCAACACAGTCATTGGTCCAACCTTAAGTAACTTTCATGACATTTCTGCCACCCCATTATTAATATTTGCCCTCTTACTGGCAATGGAAAAACGCCAGTGGTGGTGGTTTAGCATTTTGACTGTGCTACTGCTAGGTGTGCGAGAAGATACAGGTGTAGCAGTATTTGGCGTCGGCTTTTACATGCTAGCAAGCAAACGCTATCCGAAAATCGGGATTGCCGTGTGTGTCCTCAGCTTTGCTTATATGCTAGTGCTGACCCAAAAGATTATGCCTTTATTTTCGCAAGATGTCTCGCAGCGAATGATGATTGAGCGCTTTGGTCAGTATGCTAATGGGAAAGAGGCGACACCATCAGAAATCATTTGGGCAATTATTAGCAATCCGGGACGCTTCTTACAACAAGTTTTCTCGCCCTTCGATAAAAAAATCAAATATTTGCTAGGTCACTGGCTACCTCTAGCATTTGTCCCGGCGATTTCTCCTGCGGCTTGGTTGACTGCAGGGATTCCCATTCTCTATATCTTTTTACAACGTGGTGAGTCACCTTTAGCAATCACAATTCGCTATGCTATGCCTGTAGTCCCAGGACTATTTTATGGCGCGATTATTTGGTGGTCTTCAAGACAAGAATTATTTCAACAGTCCTGGGTGAGGCGTTTTTGGGCAATTTGTCTGAGTTTATCACTGGTATTTACTTTGACATCTAATCCCAACCGCACCCTGTACTTTCTCATCCCAGACTCGATTCGTCCGTGGGTATTTGTATCATTACCGCAACAATGGCAACATGTGAATCAGGTACTGCCATTATTACGGCAGATTCCTCCAGATGCGAGTGTTTCTGCGACTACTTACCTGATACCGCAACTTTCCGGTCGGCGTGAAATCACCCGGTTGCTAGATTTAGAATTAAAAAATGATGCGCGACAGATGGTAAAAGTAGATTATGCGATCGCGGACATGAAACAACTGCAAATCTATCAAGCAGCTTTCAAAGGCGATCGACATTTGCTGCAACAACTTGTGAAATTAATCGATAAAATCACAAATAATCAAGAATACGGAATTATCGGCTTCCAAGATGGCGTAATTTTGTTGCATAAAGATACAAAATCTCAAACCGAAGCGACAGCAGCTTGGCTAGAATTTCGGCAACAGCTAGCACCAATTTTGCAGAAACCAACCTAAAATCATTATAATTCCCACAATCTATCTAAAGATAAATGTACATTTGTATAACTATGTGTAAGGGAGTAAAAGTCAATGAAGATTTTAGTATTAACATGGGAATTCCCACCGCGAATAGTGGGAGGAATCGCCCGACATGTAGCAGAGTTGTACCCAGAATTAGTCAAACTAGGGCACTCCATCCACTTAATCACACCCGAATTTGGTCATGCACCACTGTATGAAGTAGTAGAAGGAGTCCACGTTCATCGCATCCCAGTCGCGACAGGTAACGACTTCTTCCACTGGGTAGTCAATTTAAATGACAGCATGGGATATCAAGGCGCAAAACTACTCCAAGAAGAAGGACCCTTCGATCTAATTCACGCCCATGATTGGCTAGTTGGTGATGCGGCGATCGCTCTCAAGCATACCTTCAAAGTACCCCTAATAGCGACAATCCACGCCACCGAACACGGACGCCACAACGGCATACACAACAACGACCACCACTACATCAGCGGCAAAGAAAAACTTCTAGCCTTCAACGCTTGGCGGATAATTGTTTGCACCGACTATATGCGACATGAAGTAGAAACAGCATTAGAAAGTCCCAGCAACAAAATAGATGTCATCTACAACGGCATCAGACCCGAAAAAAAACAACACCATCAAGACTTGCACTTCTATGATTTCCGGCGTCACTTTGCCGAAGACGACGAAAAAATAGTTTACTATGTAGGGCGGATGACCTATGAAAAAGGCGTATCAGTCCTCTTAAACGCCGCACCGAAAGTTTTACAAGCAATGGGCAATCGGGTAAAATTCGTCTTAATCGGTGGTGGTAACACAGACCAATTAAAAAGCCAAGCCTGGAATCTGGGAATTTGGCATAAATGCTACTTCACCGGCTTCATCACCGACGACTACCTAGATAAATTCCAAACCATTGCCGACTGTGCAGTATTTCCCAGCCTTTACGAACCCTTTGGCATCGTCGCCCTAGAAAGCTTCGCCGCCCGAGTCCCAGTAGTAGTTTCCGATACCGGCGGATTACCAGAAGTCGTCCAACACACCAAAACCGGAATCGTCACTTGGACAAACAATCCCAACTCCCTCGCCTGGGGAATCTTAGAGGTATTAAAAAATCCTAACTATCGACAATGGCTAATAGACAATGCTTATGAAGATCTCGAAAGAAGGTTTAACTGGCATAAATTAGCACGGCAAACAGAGGGAGTGTATCAGCAGGTTAAAACTGAGAAATCAGGGGTGGAGTGGTAAACGCGGAGGTTCGCGGAGTCAGCGCAGAGGTACGCAAAGTTACTCCGCGACCCTCTGCGTTACCTCCGCGAACCTCCGCGTTTCAAAACCTCCTCAAACTCTCAACAGTCGCGATCGCTTGTCTCCCTACTGTGTCAATCTCTTCTATAGTATTAAAGCGACCAATCCCAAAGCGAATTGAGGCGTATGCGAGTTCTGGGGTATGTCCGAGGGCTGTGAGGACGTGGGATGGGGTGGTTGTGGTTGAGGAACAGGCTGATCCGGAGGATACTGCCATGACTGATTGGAGTCCGAGGAGTAATGCGGCACCATCAACTCTTTCGACGCTGATGTTGAGGTTTCCGGGTAAGCGTTGGGTTGGGTGTCCGTTGAGGTGGATTCCTGGGAGTTGGGAGAGTTGTTCCCACAATTTTTGGCTTAGTTGGGATAGGTGTTGAGTTTCTGTGGTTTGGGTGGCTAAGGCGATTTCTATGGCTTTGGCAAAGCCGACGATTTGCGGTGGGTAGAGGGTTCCGGAACGCATTCCTCTTTCGTGTCCACCACCATGTTGTTGGGGTGCAAGTTGGACGCGGGGATCGCGGCGACGGACGTAGAGGGCACCGATGCCTTTGGGACCGTATAATTTATGGGCGGTCATTGACATTAAGTCGATTTTCATCGCTTGGACGTCGAGGGGAATTTTAGCGATCGCTTGGGCGGCGTCTGTGTGGAATATAATATTGGCAGCGTGACACATTGCCCCGATTTGGGCGAGTGGTTGTAAGACGCCGATTTCGTTGTTGGCTGCCATGATGGACACGAGGATGGTGTCGGGACGTATGGCTTTTTCTAGTTGGTTTAAATCGATGATGCCGTCTTTTTGGACTGGTAAGATGGTGATTTCAAAGCCGAGGGTTTTTAAGTATTGGCATGGGTCAAGGACGGCGCTGTGTTCGGTGGCGACGGTGATGATATGTTGTCCTTTTTGGAAGTAGGCTTCGGCTACGCCTTTGATGGCTAAGTTGTTCGCTTCTGTTGCGCCGCTGGTGAAGACTATTTCTTCTGGTGTGGCGTTGATGGCGGTGGCGATGGTTTCTCTGGCTTGTTTGATGGCGGCTTCTGTTTCCCAGCCGTACATGTGATTGATGCTGGATGGGTTGCCGAAGTGTTCGGTGAAGTAGGGTAGCATTGCTGCTAGTACTCTTTCATCGACGGGTGTGGTGGAGTGACAATCGAGATAAATTGGACGTTGAGACATAATATTATTTTACCTGCAAATTTATGACTAATGATCTGCGGCGTGATTTTGCCAACAGGGAAGAGTTGGCGGCTTATCTTCGAGAACAGTTTCCGGAGGCAGCAAAACGTGACGATTCTATTAGTCCGATAGTTGGCGGACGGAAAGCCGCAATGAAGGCGCTGCAAAAAGTAGATCCGGTGCGCTACGCCAAATCACGGAACTTTTTTACAGGTGCTGTGACCAAGCTTTCGCCTTATATTCGTTATGGGGTTTTGGGTTTGCGAGAAATCCGCGATTTTGTTAGTCAAAAAGTGCAGAATCCTAGTGATGTGACTAAATTAATTAATGAGTTGGGTTGGCGCGACTACTGGCAAAGGTTATATGTCAAGTTAGGTGATGGGATTTGGTCAGACCAGGAACCTTATAAAACTGGATATGAGGATTATGCACCTGAGTTACCGGCGGATATTCGTGAAGGTAGTACGGGATTAGTTTGTATTGATAGTTTTAGCCGCGACCTGCGCGAAGTCGGTTATTTACACAATCATGCGCGGATGTGGTTAGCAGCTTATATTGTGCATTGGCGGCGGGTACGGTGGCAAGCTGGTGCTAAGTGGTTTTTGCAACATCTACTTGATGGCGACCCAGCCAGTAATAATATGTCGTGGCAGTGGGTTGCTAGTACTTTTAGTCACAAACCTTATTTCTTTAACCGAGAGAATTTAGAAAAATATACAGAAAAGGTTTACTGCCGTCAATGTCCTTTGTACGGTCATTGTGATTTTGAAGGCAGTTATGAAGAAATCGAACAGCGCTTATTTCCTCACGGTGAGTTTAATCGTGAAGCTAATAGTCAAAGCTGGCAAAAGGGTAAGAAAAGTAGATTTTCATAATAAACTAGCTGCATCTCCATCTAAAAATAATGTTGCTTGTGGTTGGTGGCGGAGGAAGGAAGCCGGACAATTGGTGCTAATCGATCCTTGCAACATTTCTTTAACTACTTTCGCTTTACGTTTTTCTGGTGCAAGACAAATAATTTGCTTCGCCGCACAAATCGTGGGTATCGTTACGGTAAAAGCATATTGCGGGACGCTTTCCATTGTCGGAAAATGACCTTGATGGAATTGTTGCTGACGATTTGCTTGATCGAGCTTGACTAATTTAACTTGATATGGGTCTTGAAAATTGGCCACAGCTGGCTCATTGAAGGCAATATGACCGTTTTCGCCTAGACCTAGACAGCATAAATCTATTGCTTGGGCTTGTAACAATTTACTATAGCGATCGCATTCCATCAACGGTTGCAAGCTATCACCTTCAATATAATGAAATTGCTTTGGTAAGACCAGATTTTCGACTCGCTGGCGCAGATAGTGACGAAAACTAGCAGGATTTTCCGCAGAAATACCTAAGTATTCATCAAGATGAAAACATATAATCCGCGACCAATCAATCTGACCTAATCTCAGTAAAGCCTGAAGGAACTTTATCTGGGAGTTACCTGTTGCTAACAATACAGTTGCAGTCTTTTGCCATTTGAGGACGTATTGCAAATATTGGTGGGCGATTTCTGCTACATCCTGCGCCATGTCAGCTTCAGAGTGATACACCTGCACCAATAGGGAATCGACGCGAAAAGTTTTGGCAGTTGACATAAGGATGATGCAGAGCTCTTACTGGCGCTTTAACGACTCTTTACAATATCAACCCTATTATCACCGCATCAAGTACCCTTGATACGTAAGAACTTGAGAGAGTACCCTAAATTTGCTTGCTTATGGGTAGATAATTCCAGAATATCGTTGCTTTGATACAGAGCGACATTTCCGTAATATCTATAGGAATAATTATCTATTCTCTGTCTGGAGGATGATGTTGAGAATTTGTATACCTATCTGAAGATGAATATAATAAGCTATCTCCGCCATATATAATACTTGAGGAGGAGAGGAAGTATCATGAAATGGTGATTAAAAACTTCTCTGGTGATACAGTGTTGAAAAATGAGGCTTGGCAATGAACGCAATCCGTGTAGTTTTAATTGAAGACCACGACCTCACAAGAGTAGGTATCCGTGCGGCTTTGCAACAAAGAGAGGAGTTTGAAGTTGTTGGTGACGCTAGAGATGCCAAATCCGGTCTAAAGTTATTAAATTCAGTACCGTCAGATGTAGCCATTGTTGATGTCGGTCTACCTGATATGACGGGAATTGAGTTGACCCAAAGCTTTAAAAACTCCCAAGACGCTGCACAACCGTCAAAAACTAAGATTCTGATAATGACAATGAATGACAGTGAGGAAACTGTCTTGGCGGCTTTTGCGGCTGGCGCTGATTCTTACTGCATGAAGGACGCCAGTCTTGAACAATTAGCCGAAGCATTACGCGTCACCAGCGAAGGTAACTCCTGGATTGACCCAGCTATCGCGCGGATTGTTTTGCAGCAAAGTCAAAAAGCTTATGTCGCAGCGAGTGATAGCACTAATCCTGGAACCGTGACAATTAACGGTTTATCTGCGTCCGATAGCCAGATGGTAGAAAACTATCCCTTAACTGCACGGGAATTAGATGTTTTAAGGTTAATTGTCGATGGCTGTAGTAATGCGGAGATTGCTCAAAAACTCTACATTACCGTCGGTACAGTCAAAACCCACGTCCGCAACATCCTCAACAAGCTATCAGCCGATGATCGGACACAAGTTGCTGTACGGGCATTGCGGACAGGATTAGTTAGCTAATATTCTTCGTTAGAAGTCATAATTTCCAGATAGCGATGCTTACTGATTCCGGTACATAATTAATTAGTGGATGAGTAAATCGCTTTCTGGACTTGAGAATTGTCTTTAATCCCTCAACAACGTCGCGGCTGGATTCCTTATGTTGTCTTGGCAGGAAGCCTATTCCTGACCGCAATTTTGTGCTATAATGCGGTCGCTACGGCGCGAACTAAAGATCGGCTGCGATTTGAGAATGAAGTAAATCGCACCAGACGAAATATTCAAAATCGTTTAGAGACATATATTCTATTATTACGAGCCGGTAGTGGTTTATTTGCTGCCAACAACGAGGTAGGTACACAAGAATTTAAAGCCTATGTTGAGCAACTAGACCTGAAAAGGCGCTATCCTGGTATCCAGGGTATCGGCTACTCAGTACGGGTCAGCCAGAAAGATATCCCGACGCTGACAACAAGATTACAAAAACAAGGCATTAATAACTTTCAAATTAGACCAATATTGCCACTGCGCTCAGAATATTATCCCATTATTTATTTAGAACCATTAGATCGTCGCAATGAAGTAGCGATCGGTTTTGACATGTTCAGCGAGTCTAATCGTCACGCCGCAATGGTAACAGCTGGCGATAGCGGTAAAGCCACCGCGACAGGGCGAGTCACCTTAATTCAAGAAATCGACTCTCACAAGCAAGCAGGCTTCTTAATTTATATTCCGGTATATCGAGGCAAAGTTCCCTCTACAGTCACTGGTCGCAGAAAAGCCTTACAGGGATTTATTTACAGCCCCTTCCGGTCGGAGGACTTGCTAACAGGGATTTTTAGTAACGACGAGCAGCCTGCCGTAGACTTCCAGATTTATGATGGTAATACTATGCCAGTAAATTTGCTCTATCGTTCTGATAATCCAGCAAATGCATCTCCCAATCCGACATTCGGCAAAAGTGAAACAATTGATGTCGCCGGACGATTTTGGCAGATTGCTTTTACTTCTCGACCAGAATTAGAGATCGATTCTCAAACCAATGAAGTTCCTTATATCTTATTTGTCGGGCTGGTATTTAGTATTGTATTATTTGGAGTCACGCGATCGCAAATCCGTGCCCGTGCAGCAGCAGAACTTGCCGCCGCTGACCTCCAGCAATCAGAAAGGCGTTTTCGCACTTTAATCGAACAATCGCCATTAAGTACGCAAATCTTTGATTCTGAAGGTCGCATCATTCAAGTTAATCAAGCTTGGGAAAATTTATGGGGAGTAACTGCTGATCGTTTGGATGGATATAACCTTCTCCAAGATCAGCAACTATTACAAAAAGGCATAATGCCCTATATCCAGCGTGCTTTCGAGGGAATCGCCACAGTCATACCTGCCAGCACATACGATCCCAATTTAACTCTCACCAGCATCACCTCTCATCCTGACTCTCTCAGGTGGGTGCAGGCTTACATCTACCCAGTCAAAGATGAAGCCGACAATGTCCGAGAAGTTGTACTGCTTCACGAAGATATCACTGAACGCAAATTAGCAGAAGCAGCTTTGCAAAAAAGTAACCACCGCATGGCAATATTGTATGCTATGTCTAGCAGTTTGTTGTTACATGAGCACCCGAAAGGATTAATTAGCAGCTTATTTGGTCAAATTGCCAATCACTTACGCCTGGAAGTTTATCTTAATTATTTAGTAGATAGCACTCAGCAAAAGCTGCAATTACACACTTACAATGGCGTCAGCCAAGCTCTAGCGCAACGAGTCGAATGGATAGAATTCGATAATTCTATCTGCGGGAAGGTCGCCAACCAGCGGCAACCAATAGTTTTAGAGGCTGTGCAACAATCTAGTAACTCAGAATCAGCATTTATTCGTTCTTTAGGTATCACGGCTTATGCTTGCTATCCTTTAATTGCCCAAGGACGGTTAATTGGCACCTTATCCTTTGGTACCCGCAATCGCATTAGCTTTGATGCCGATGAACTTGCTTTGATGCAGGTTGTCTGCGAACAAGTAGCAACAGCCCTGGAAAGAACACGGTTAGTAACTGAGTTACAACAGCAAACAGTGGAATTGACTCAAGCCAATCGGATGAAGGATGAGTTTCTGGCGGTGCTTTCTCATGAACTACGCACACCACTCAATGCCATGCTGGGTTGGACAAAACTACTTCTGACGCGGAAATTTGATGAACAGACTACAACCCGCGCTTTAGAAACAATCGATCGCAATACGAAATCCCTAGCACAATTAATTGAAGATATTTTAGATGTATCCCGAATTATTACCGGCAAACTCCAACTCAACTTATATCCTGTAAACTTAGTTCAGCTAGTACAGGGATCAATTGATACGCTGCGCCCGACGGCAAATGTCAAACAAATTGTGATTGAATCGCAACTAGATTCATCAGCAGAATTAATTTCTGGCGACGCCCAGCGTTTACAACAAGTTTTCTGGAATTTACTTTCCAACGCCATCAAATTCACACCCAAGCATGGGCGGGTAGAAGTGCAACTGCACAAAATTGATAACGCCATTGAAATTCAAATCATTGATACTGGAGTTGGCATCAACCCGGAATTTCTCCCTTACGTTTTTGATCGTTTTCGCCAAGCTGATGCTTCTTCCACGCGATCGCATGGTGGTTTAGGATTAGGACTAGCGATCGTTCGTCATTTAATAGAATTGCATGGCGGAAAAGTTGCCGCTTCCAGTCTCGGTGATGGACAAGGTGCAACCTTCACAGTCCAACTACCGCTTTCAACTGTTAAGCCCATCCCGGAAGCCGAAATCCCCATTCCTCCCCTCACCCCTTCTATCCTGACTAACGTGCGCGTGCTAGTTGTCGATGATGAAGTAGATGCCCGCGACCTAGTCACTAAAATCTTAGAAGAAGCTGGGGCAATTGCCACTGCTGTTGAAAGCGCCGCCGCCGCACTTCAAGCACTACCATCAGGAATAGATATCCTCGTCAGTGATATTGGTATGCCGGGAGAAGACGGTTACGTACTCATCCGCCAAATTAGAGCCTTAACGCCACAACAAGGTGGGCAAATTCCGGCAATTGCCTTAACTGCCTATGCGGGGATTGAGAACCGGAATCAAGCCATTGCTGCCGGATTCCAGAAACATCTTACCAAACCTGTCGATCCAAATGAGTTAGTTGAGAATATTGCGAAGTTGATTCAGTGATGGGGAATTATTTCCCCACCAGCACCCCCAAAGCTAATTTTGCCAACATCTGATGGGCGGCTGTGGTAAAATGTACGATGTCCCAGAAAAAGAACTTGTCAGTATAACCCTGAAATTTAGATAATTGTTCAAGTTCAACATCGGTGACATTTGTGAAACCAAATTTTTTCGGTTCAGTCAGAATTTGGTCAAACACCGCACTCACATCAAAAGGAATGATTTTCGCCTCACACGACGATTGACTCAATGCTTGGAGTGCCTTCGCTAAGCCAGAGTTATGAGCTTTAGTTAAAGCACTTAGACCAGTTGAACGTGCAGGATTATCACGCGCAGCCGGAATCTTACCTAAATCTGGTAAGTTAACGACCATGAGATTTTTCGCCCCAACTTTTGTTAGCGCTGTCACAGCATTGGTAAGATTTTTGACAGATACAGTCGGATCGGTGATATTGCCACCCAAGTAATCATTAGCACCAGCCCAGATAATATACAACGCTTTCGGATCGGCATGTTGGTTGACCGAGGTGATAAAGCTATTGAGTTCTTGCTGTAATCCAGGTAAACCAAACGGGTTATGAGGTGCGAATGTATTATTACCGTCGGTATTTGCACCACCAACAGCAAAGTTATTTTGCCGCTTAGAAGTTAACCCTAATAACTGGGTGAGATATTCTACCCAGACTGGACCATTAGAAAAGCGCTCTAGAAAGTAGGGAGGGGCAGGAGGCAGTCCTTCGCCATTAATTTTTTTTGTAATATCAAAAGCATTGCCGATATCCGAGATGCTATCACCAAACACATAAACATCACTAAATAAATCATACTTTCGATCGCCAACAACACTTTCAGCATCTACCGCTGGTGGGATATCTCTGGTCTGTCCAATTAAATCGGGATTAACGTGCCGATAGGAGTTAACGACTTCATATAAGTTGACGATCATGACTTAATACCTTGTGATATGGATATGGTCAATTAGATTAGATGTACAGGAAATCAACTTATGCACCCAAACATCGAATACTCATAGATAACAATAAGTATTAGTGCTTAAAGTTTTATACACCCAACCTCAAACATTAAGCAGTATTTTAGCAATCATTCAAAGCTGACGCCAAAAGGTAAAATATTGTGGCAGCAATTTATTAACCATAAATAATACCTATCATTATTTTCAAAAGTATAGATAAATCTTCTCGGTATAAAGGGGTAAAAAGCAATTCAGTAGTATGTGTAGTAATCTGAGATACTTAAGAAACCGCAAAGGCGTAGAGGAAAAGACAAGGAAAGTCTGCTTGGGAATAATGAAATAAGCTGGTTCTACATCCAAAGCGATAATTAAAAATTAATCTCACTACAGACAGATTAAAGACAAGGAATCCACTAGAGAAAATAGTCATATCCAATTGCAGATTTAGGTTGAGAATGAATATCCTTTATTTATTATCCTTGAGCCGGAGCAAGCATTGCTATGGAAAGTAAACGCTTGCAGGTATTAATTAATCCCAGCATCCAAATTCCCGAATCTGCACCTCCTTTAGTTACCATCCCGCCATCTGCCAATTGTGAAGTTTGCGTGATTGTGCCAGTACGTAATGAAGCCCAGACATTAATTGCGACACTGACGGCTTTAGCCTCACAAACAGAATTAACCGGAGAACGTTTAGATCCTGCACGCTACGAAATTATTTTACTCGCAAATAATTGCGATGACAATTCAGCCGCGATCGCCCGTGATTTTACGTGTCAACATCCAGACCTAAAATTACATATAGTCGAAAAAACCCTATCACCACAACAAGCTTACATCGGTTATGTCAGGAAAATTTTGATGGATGAAGCTTATCGACGTTTGCGAAAATGTCGGGGAGGTGTAATTGCGTCTACCGATGGTGATTCACAAGTCAGTCCAACTTGGATTGCGGCGAACCTTTACGAAATTGCTTGCGGTGCTGATGCAGTGGGTGGCAGAATTATTACCGACACCGCCGGTCGCAGCGAGTTACATCCTTACGCCAAAGCTTGTCATTTAAGAGAAGTAGGTTATAACTACTTAGTCGCCGAATTAGAAACCTATCTCGACCCCAATCCTCACGACCCTTTCCCACGACATTACCAACATTATGGTGCAAGTTTCGCCGTCACAGTCCAAATGTACGCTAGATCTGGCGGTATGCCTTTAGTCCGAACTCCAGAAGATGTCGCATTTTACCAAGCATTAATGCAAGTGAATGCACGATTTCGCCATAGTCCATTAGTCCGGGTAGTCACTTCTGCTAGACAAACAGGACGGACTAATATCGGTTTAGCAAATCAGTTACAAAAATGGACCACAATGGGGGAAGAAAATCAACCATTTTTAGTAGAATCAGCAGATGCAATCGCCACCCGCTTGCTTTCGCGTCATCAATTAAGACTACTATGGTCATCTATACTCAGTGGTTATCAGCCCACACAAAGTGATATTTTACCATTAGCCAAAAAACTCAAAATCAATCCTCAATGGCTAGCACAAGAATTAACTCAACCCACAACTAGCGGGAAGCTAATAGAAATCATCGAACAGCGTCAGCATCAAGAAGGAATGTGGACGCAACAGTGGAAAATAATCGATATCCGCCAAGCAATTAAAGATCTGCGAGAATACCTCGCTTCATTACGTCAACAAAATAATCACCCAGATCAATGGGTCAGACCCAGTTTGCCAAATCAAATAGCCAGTGCTATGATTTCCTCAAATAAACTTGATAAGTCAGCCTAATAAAAGGTTGTAGTCTAATTTACCTTCTCTCAGTCCTCTTTCTTCGAGATAGAGGATTGAATGCCAAGCCGAACAATTAGTCGTACAAATACATACGAAATAGGATGATTATTAACAACAGAACAATTACCTACAAGAACTGGACTTTATTCGTTAAAACAGAAGCGAATGGAATCGTGATTGATTATACCGACCCCGAAGGAAACTTTTACAGCGAACCCTTCTGTTTCCAAACAATGGATAAAGCCATTAATTACGGTCATATCTGTATAGACCGATTAATTAAACTAGACTGTAAATTGCTAATCCAAGTAGCTCATAGGTAAATGAACAACACCAGATAACGCGGATTTTGTTCTGCGTTTTAAACTTCTATTTTTTCAAACAAATCCAACCGATACTCTTCCTCTCGCTGACCTTGCAAATGTCGTAATTCCTTCAGCGTTAAAAAGGAATCATGCACTTCGTCACCACTTAAAGGGTAATCTTTCGCATAGAGTGTCCAATGCACTAAAAGTAGATGTCCGCCCACTTCTAAGCGATTGAGAATCTGCTGTTGCGCCTTTGCCATATCTGGCCAACCCCAATAATAACCAACTTCGGAAACCAAAGTTAAATCGAACATTTCCTGCGGGTACTGTTCCGGAACGCGCATAATTTGAAAGCGAACCTGTGGTAATGATTGACAGCGTTGGATTGCTCGTTCTTGAGCTATATTTGAGACATCTATCGAGAGCAATGCTTCGCAACGTTGAGCTAACAACTCAGTTAAAACACCAATTGAACCACCAATCTCTAATGCCGAACGATAGCGTGGCTTGGGGAGAGAAGCGATAGTATGAGCGTACTTTTTTGCCTCATACTCACTAGTCTCAAATTTCCACGGATCTGGGTTTGCACTGTAAAGAGCGTCGAAATAGCTAGGAGGAAGAGAGTTCATGTTAATATTCCGCTTCTAAATAAACTTCCCAAGGACGGGTAAAATTCAACAATAATTCCGAACTTAAACGAAAGCCGGTTGGATCGTCATCAATAAGATTAGTCGTTTGAGAGCGATAAGCAGCGATCGCTTGTTGTTTCAATTCCACCACTGTCCCAATATCCAGTCGCCAGGTAGAGATATCTGGTGGTAAATCACGGCGTTGGTTGACGTCCCAATCCCAAATCGGGTATTCAATGCAACGCGGTGTTAGGGATAAATCTGCAAGGGCGGCTTGGATTAAATGCCAACTAGCCCGATGATCTGGGTGAGGATCGTTACGCCAGGGTAAGAAGATAGTTTGTGGTAATATTTCCGCTATACATGCACGACAAGCCATAATCGCGCTTCTGATACCCTGCGTTTTCCAAATTGGAATTGCACCGTCTTGCAAACGTACAAAGGTGACAGCATCTACCTCCGCTACTCCGAGGATAGAAAGAGCATCAAGACTTTCACTTTCTCGCAATGCTTGGAGTGCAGGTGCGGGGTATTTGCGGGAACGAGGATGAGACATTGTCCCGTTACTGAGAACAATAACTCGGACATCACATCCTAGAGAACGTAACAAAGCGATCGCACCGCCGCAACCGAGAGTTTCATCATCAGGATGAGGAGCAACAATTAACACCGAACTGTTAGCGATCGCAGCTATGTCGCGGAATGGCAAATTCGGGTTTGCCAATGGAGATAATGTCGCTTGGGGATTCATTACCATAACAAATTATTGTGTTGTTTGAGAACGTACTGTCCGACATTGGCAAGAGCAGCATCAAAGGCTGGTTGACGCAGGTATAGGGTTAAATCTCTGATAATGCGCTCCATCGGGTGTGGCGGTAACAAACCGCGCGTTCCCACACTACGTTCGCAAAGTTGCATCACATCTAAGCAAATTTGCTCAATTGCAGTGCGTGTCATATTCGCATAAGCGACTAATTTATCTGGTTGAGAGTATTCAACTGTGGGATAACCACCAAAAATTGGCGCATAAGCAGCGACTAAATCGGCTGCACCTTTGAGCCATTGATTACCACTCTCGACCGCGATCGCCATTTTTCCTAACCGTTCTTCTTGATAAGGATCACTTACCCGTCCTAAATCTTGCAGAAATTGTTTAGTACCATCCAATAAAGCTTCTGCACCACCTAATTGCACAGCCGCAAACCTGATCACGCCCAAACTCAACCAAGGTTGACGGTAATAGTCTCCTGGCTTACCAATTAAAGCGCTCTCATTTAATTCAACACCGCTAAAATCAATTTTAAAGCTAGCAGTACCTCGCATTCCCGCCGGTTGCCACCATGTGGGGTGGCTGACTGTCGCCACTTGTTCCATCGGCACAATGCACATCTGCCAACCGCCATCAGGTAAACTACCATTGACAAACGGACGTTCGACATAACCTGCACCTGAGCAAAAGGTTTTGCAACCTTCTAGGCGATATTTACCATTGTCAAGCGGAATTACTTTGACTCCATCAGCGGCTTCAGCATTCCAAACACCAAAGATTTTCTGACTATCACGGACATCACGAACATAAGTAGCTATCTGCTCTTTTGTACCTAAAGTCTGAATTATCTGTAAGGCATTAATATGACCTTCGTATATTCGTCCCACGGCTAAATTACCGCGCCCAATCAGTTTCAGTAATTTTAATGTCTCATAAGTAACATCGGAATCATAACCACAACCCCAACCGCCTAAATGGCGTGGGAGAGGTGCAGCCAGCATTCCGGTTTCAGCGATTAATTCAAACTCGCTTTGAGGAAAACCCCCATAGCGATCGCTCGCTGCGGCATTAGCTGCACAATAAATTGCGATATCTTCAGCTTGGTGTAGAGCGGTCGCCTTTGAATCCCATTGAGGGATCACAAAGTCCGCTGATAATTGAGTAGTGATAGCTACCTGCCTTTGTTGATTTTTCGCTTATATTGCTGAAGATAATCAAGTTAGGTAGCTTTTTGTCTCTATCTTGTGTGAGATTTTTTCAAATAGCGATCGCACCAATTCACCATTTCCCAAATTACATGTGCCACAGCTTCGCGAGAACGATAACCATGATCTTCTAAAGGTAGTTGACAGAAGCGCACATTTGCACCCAATCCTTTGAGTGCTTCATATAAGCGTTCAGTTTGTACCGGATAAGTACCAGGGTTGCTATCTTTAGCACCATGAATTAGTAGTAAGGGTTTGTGTACACGATCGGCATGAGTAAAAGGAGACATTTCAATATAAGTGTCTGTTGCTTCCCAAAAATTGCGCTGTTCGCCTTGAAAGCCAAAAGTTGTCAGCGTCCGGTTATAAGCACCACTCCGCGCTATACCCATCTGAAAAATATCTGTATGCGCCAACAAATTCACAGTGGTAAAAGCACCATAAGAATGTCCGCCAATCCCCAACCGATTTGGGTCAGCAATCCCTCGTCCCACAACATAATCGACAGCGGCTTGGGTACCGGCAATTAATTGTTCCACATAAGTATCATTTGGCTCAACATCACCCTCACCAACTATCGGTAAACTCGGATTACTTAGCACTGCATAACCCTGAGTCAGCAGAAATAAAACCGAAGCACCGCTAGGACGACTAAAAGTATTTTCTGGTGTAGTCAGTTGTCCGGCAAATTCGCGGTCTTTAAATTCTTGAGGATACACCCAAAACATCATCGGTAACGGGCCATCGCGGCTGACATCATAACCTGGTGGGAGATACAACTTAGCTGACAAAGGCACACCATCGGCTCGCTGATACTGGATGATTTCTTTGTGAATTTCGGCTAGTTGCGGTGCGGGATCTTGATAGTTAGTGATGGGTACACGATGGCGATCGCTACGGTTCGTGAGAAAATAATTAGGTGGGAGAATTTGCGATTGACAAGAAGTCAGCAGCATTTGGGCTTTGTCATCTAACAGATCGACAACGATTTCAAAGTCAGGATCGACGCATTGCCACAAGCGTTCTGTTTCTCCTGTATCTAAATCCAGGCGATCGAGAAACGGATACACACCTTCCGGCGATGCACCTCGACCGCTCAAGTAAATAGCATTGCTGTTAGGGGAGAAGCGTAGCACCCGATATCGATAAGGTCCTAACACCATTAATGGCATCCCCGGATCGTTGTATTTGTCTTCGGAACTACGATCAAAGATTAACTTTGGTGGTGTTGCTCCCGACATCGGATCGATCCGCCACAGTCGCTGTTTACGGTTGTCATACCATTGTTCCCAAACCAAGGCTAGATTTTCTTTTCCCCAAGAAATCTGTTGAAAGCGATATTCTGATTGCCAAAGTTGCCGAGGTGGAGTAGTAAAAGGAGCATCCAGTTCCCATAAAACATCTCGGAAAGGCACATCGCAAGTCGGTTCGCCTCCATCGTTAGCTTCTACCCAAAATAAAGTCGCCGCGCGATCGCTACGCCAAGATATCCGTCTGCGTCCTGTCCGCACTGCATCAAATTTAATGGAGCGTAAATCGTCCAAAGGTAAATCAGCAACCTCATAAATCGGTTTTCCTTCTTGGTTAATCACTTCCACATAAATAGGAAAGCGAGAAACTGGCAGTTGATAAGAAAACGGACGATGGATCGTGCTAACTAAAATAAACTGACCATCAGGAGAAGGAACAGCTTCATAGATCAGCGCTGGCGGTAATAACTGCGTCTGACTACCATCTAGTGTAATTTTGACTACAGTCGAAGTTAAGTAGTAATTAAAAAGCGCTTCATCGTGGGGATTTTTGAGCAGATTGGTGTAAGTCCGATTGGCGCTAGTCCGACCGAGGTTTTCTTGAACGATTGGACCTTTAGGAACAGAAGACTCAACAGGCACTTCACCGCGATTACTCAAGATAAACTTACAAACTAAAGCTTCATTCGACAACCAAGTATAAGGACTACCATAGGCGGCGTTGAGGACTGGCTCTGTAAGACGCTGCGGTACTCCTTCCGCTATATCCATTACCCACAATTCTAGTCCGGTAGGTTGGGTGAGGGTAAAAGCTAATTTCTGACTATCAGGCGACCACTTCAGAAAACCGATCTGAGCATTTTCTGGTAGCATTACCCCTTTTGAGATACTATCAGCAAGTGCTTTAAACCTCATCCGGCTATAAGGATTGTGGCGAGCCGGTGCATTAGTTTTCGGATTGACGATAAATCCGGCGAGTGGCACTTCTTTTTCAGCTAAATAGGCAATTGGCAATAAAAAAGGCTGTTCCAATTCCACTAGCCATTGCTGATTAGGAGATAGGAAGATTGTCGGTGGCGGCGGTGCATCCAGAATCTGGTTAATCGGGGAAGGCGGCGATTGCCACTGCTCGGCATAAAAATCGTCAGTTTGAGATTCCAACATGGAGCGTAATTTTAATATAGATAACTTTAGACAACAATTTCACCCGCATAGAGACGCGTACCGTGAGGTCGGCGAAGCCATCGCTAGCCGTAAACAGGTAAACTCATGTAATCTATCTTTACATTAATCCATCCATGCTAGCTGCAATCCTGTTTGACCTAGATGGCACTCTTGTGAACACAGATCCCATTCACTACCAAGCTTGGCAAGAAGTGCTGTTGAAATTCGGCTTAAAAATGGACGAAAATTTCTACAAATCCCGGATTAGTGGTCGGTTAAACTCCGTAATTATCCAAGATATATTGCCACAATTATCACCTCATCAGCAAGAGGAATTTGCCGTGGAAAAAGAAGCCATGTTCCGCCAACTCGCCACCCAACTCCAGCCATTGCCAGGACTTGCACAAGTATTAGCCTGGACAGAAGAGCATCAAATCAAACGTGCTTTAGTTACAAATGCACCAAGATTAAATGCCAACTTTATGCTCGAAGTCCTAGGACTAACAAAAACTTTCTCCCCAATTATTATCGCCGAAGACGAGATCGCCGGTAAACCCCACCCCGCACCCTACCAAGCCGCTTTGAGAAAATTAGATCTAACACCAGACCAAGCGATCGCGATTGAAGACTCACCCTCCGGAGTTCGTTCCGCAGTCGGCGCAGGAGTCCGCACTATCGGTATCACCTCCACCCATGAAGGCAAAGTTTTGTCTGAAGTTGGTGCATTTATGGCAGTTCCAGATTTTACCGATTTACAATTGTGGACGTTATTAAATTCGTTACTAGCGGATGTTGGCGATGCGATCGCCTAAGATCATGAGTGAATTTATAATGATTTTATAACAGATAGATCGGAGGAGAAGATGGTAGAAGTTCTGAGCTTTGAGGAGATTCAACACCGCTACGATGGTGAGTGGGTCTTGGTTGCTTATACAGCACTGGATGAAAATTTGAGACTTATATCGGGAGAGGTTGTTGCTCATTCTCAGGAGCGGGATGTAGTTTACGAGGCGCTGTCCCAGCGGGGATCGCGTGGTGTCGCAATTGAGTGCTTTGTTAAAGTTCCAGATGACATGGCATTTATTCTATGAGTCGGCGACTCATTTATCCTCTTGCGTATATAGATTTTTCTAATAGTCGGTGATTAGCATTTCTCTAGTAATCTTTCGCAGTTTAAACTTCTGTATGAATACAACCAAAGTCGGTGTCATCGGTGCAGGTAATGTGGGTGCAGCAATAGCGTATGGACTGACGCTACTTCAGACATGTGTCACAGTCGTCTTATTTGATCGCACACTAGCTAAAGCGGAAGGAGAAGCATGGGATATTGAAGATGCGATTCCGCTGCTATCGCCAATGGACGTATTACCTACAGATAAATACGAAGACTTAGCCGATTCAGATATTATTGTGATTACGGTCGGAGTACCGCAAAAAAGAGGCGAGACCCGATTGGATATGTTGGGTCAAAATATAGATATTATTTATAAGACAGTTGAAGAATTAGATCGAGTAGCACCCAATGCCGTATTAATTATTGTCAGCAATCCTGTAGATGTGCTCACCCGGATGGCAATGGTTGTTTCCACTAGACCGAAAAACCTGATTATCGGTTCCGGAACAATGCTTGATACCGCCAGATTGAAATATCAACTAGGGAAATTACTGAAAGTAGCTCAAGAAGATGTAAACGCTTACGTCTTAGGAGAACACGGCGACAGTGAATTTATTGCTTGGTCTAGTGCGGCGATTGGTCTAATTCCCTTAAACAATTTTCCGATACCAGCAGAAACCTCACTCGAAAAAATCAAAAAAGAATATCTTGAGATTACCCGGAAACGAGGATTTGCGATCGCCGACCGCAAAGGCAACACTGCATACGGAGTCGCCACAGCAGTAATCCAAATAGTTGACACCATCTTGCGAGATGAAAAGAAGATTTACACAGTATCCGTCACAGCCGATCCTAAATATGGGATTGGTAACGATATGGTACTGGGCTTACCATGTATCATTGGTAAACACGGCGTTGAACGCCAATTAGTATTACCATTGAGTCCCGATGAACAGAGGTTGTTAGAAAGGTCAGCTGCAAAGTTAGAGAAAGCGCATGAGACTTTGGATTCTTGAAACGCGGAGGGGCGCTGAGGTGGCGCGGAGGTACGCGGAGGTAGTAATTAATTCTCTGCGTTCCTCCGCGTTTCCTTTGCGCTCTCTGCGTTTTTTTCCCCTCCCATGTCACAATTGAGTAAGTTTTATTGCCTAAATTTTATGGGTAAACAGCGGGTTCTTTCTGGAGTTCAGCCAACAGGCAATTATCATCTTGGTAATTATTTAGGAGCGTTACGTAACTGGGTACAAGGTCAGGGTGAGTACGAAAATTATCTGTTTGTGGCTGATTTGCACGCGATTACGGTTCCTTACGATCCAGCTACTTTAGCTGCTGAGACTTATAGTTTAGTGGCGCTTTATCTGGCTTGTGGTCTAAATTTGCAAGACTCGACAATCTTTATCCAATCTCATGTTTCCGCCCATAGTGAACTTGCTTGGTTACTTAATTGCATTACGCCGATGAACTGGTTGGAAGATATGATTCAGTTTAAGGAGAAGTCTGTTAAGCATGGGGAAAATGTCAGTGTTGGTTTGCTGGATTATCCGGTGCTGATGGCGGCTGATATTTTGTTGTACCAAGCTGATAAAGTGCCTGTGGGTGAAGACCAAAAGCAGCATTTGGAATTGACTCGCGATTTGGTGAATACTTTTAATCACAAGTTTGCTACTCCCGAACAACCAGTGCTGAAGTCACCAGAACCTCTGATTATCAAGGCTGGGGCGCGGGTGATGAGTTTGGCTGATGGTACGCGCAAGATGTCGAAGTCCGATTTGTCAGATTTGAGTCGGATTAATTTGCTCGATCCGCCAGAGAAAATTGAGTATAAGATTAAGCGTTGCAAAACTGACCAGGTTCGCGGTTTGACTTTTGACGATCCGGATCGTCCTGAGTGTAATAATCTTTTGACGCTGTATATGCTGCTTTCTGGTCGCTCAAAGGCGGAAGTCGCGGCTGAGTGTCAAGATATGGGTTGGGGTAAATTTAAGCCACTGCTGACGGAAACGACGATCGCGGCTTTGAAACCAATTCAAGAGAAATATCAAGCTGTGATCGCGGATCAAGGTTATCTTCAGTCGGTGTTACGGGATGGACGGGAAAAAGCAGAGGCGATCGCAAATGATACTCTCAGGCAAGTTAAGGCGGCTTTGGGCTATGCTTTGCCTTAGTCAAAGTGTAAACTTTATCAAAATGATCTCAAAGCTTTAGTTTTTAGCCTTCACGTTTTGGATATTAAGTGCTATATCAGTACGTAGTATATCTAGAGTGTTAATGCTCAACATGAACCTAAGACCGTTGACTACCTTCCGTCGTGCTGTGCAAAATGGTGAGTTTTTGGTGACTGCTGAGGTTGCACCTCCTAAAGGCTGTGACCCAGTACATATGCTGAAAATGGCACACAGTCTTCAGGGTAAGGTTCATGCTGTAAATATTACTGACGGTAGTCGCGCTGTGATGCGGATGTCTTCTCTAGCAGCATCCCTGATTTTGCAACAAAATGGGATTGAAGCAATTTGTCAGGTCGCTTGTCGCGATCGCAACCGCATCGGTTTGCAAGCTGACTTAATTGGTGCTCATGCTTTAGGTATCCACAATATTTTAGCTTTGACAGGCGATCCGGTGAAAGCTGGCGATCACCCTGATGCTAAAAGCGTCTTCGATTTAGAGTCTGTGCGCCTCTTGCAGATGATTCAAAAACTCAATCAGGGGATGGACTGTAATGACGCAATTTTAACTGATGGGGCGACGGATTTATTTGCTGGGGCTGCGATCGATCCGCAAAGCAATAGTTGGTCAGGTTTGCAAAGTCGATTTGAACGTAAAGTCAAAGCTGGCGCACAGTTTTTTCAAAGTCAGTTAATTACTGATTTTGAGCGCTTGGAGAAGTTTATGGTGAAAATCGCTGCTGATTATAATAAACCAGTCCTTGCGGGGATTTTTCTGTTAAAATCTGCCAAAAATGCTCAATTTATTAATCGCGCTGTTCCCGGTGTAAATATTCCGGATCATATTATCGAGCGTTTAGACAAAGCTCAAGATCCGCTAGAAGAAGGTATAAAAATCGCTGCTGAACAAGTGCAGATGGCAAAACATTTATGCCAAGGTGTTCACATGATGGCAGTGAAGCGAGAAGACTTGATTGCGCCAATATTAGATCTAGCCGGAGTAGCCGCAGTTAACTAATTACATGTCTCCTTGCCTACATTGGTATGTTGAGGGATTAGCGCATCATGGTATTGCAAATTACCAGTATGCAGATTTAATTTTGACTGACAGTATAGCTTGGATACACACCAGGGCAATTTTATTCTCCTTGAGTCCGCCTGGGATGTTATTATCCCAGTCTCATAGCGAAAGTCCATTAAAATGGACTGAAATACTTTTTGAGTCATCTTTAGATGACTTTGGCTATGAGACTGCGGTTTAAACCGCTCTTCCGGACTCATGGAGAATGAAATAGCCCTGGATACACACAAGCTATCGTTATACACTACTATCGATGCTTTTTCTAACAACATAGTTATAAAATATACAACGGTTTCAAATCCAATTTGCATCTTATTGTTACTGTTGTAAGTATTATCGAAAGTTTATTAACAGTGGAATTACTTTCATCAATACTTTATATAATTTCGTTAGTGTTACGGATATAGTGAAGGGGAGATATACAGAAACTATATACAGAAACCAAGTAGGTTGGGTTGAGAAACCGAAAACTAATTATCCCATATAAACGGGTGTTATGTTTTCCTCCTCCCAGCCTACTTTTGTATTTATTAAATCAAGCTTATTTGAGGCGCTCAACAATTAATCAAAAGTTTATCCGACTTTACAATTTCTTTAAAATAATTAACCCAATCCTACGTATATACTGGATTCAGCGAAATAAATTTGAAACTATATACCGAAACAAGTAGGTTGGTTTGAGTCAATGAAACCCAATTGCCTAAAAGCATTTTGAGTTTCACTTTCTTCAAACCAACCTATTATTATTTGAGATTTTACTGAGCGCGACAGAACTTGCGGTCGCCATCATGTTGCGGAAACTGCCAAGAGTAAGAAAAATGGCTAACTGCTTGAATTTGAGGTGCAAATTGATGCAGCGCCTGCATTTGCGATTCTAACGACGGACGACCAGTGTCTCCTCCTCCCCAAGTACCAGCTAAAGCCGGAATTACCTGCGTCCCTGGTTTAGCCAAACTTAATACTCGCCGCACTTGCTCCGCAATACAACTAGTATTGCCACAAGAAGCATAAGCCATTGTATGCCACTCTAAAGAAGCGGGAAATCTATCCCACGGCTGCAAACGCGAGTCATAACCGCGACCAACTGATTGATTGCCTTCAGGAAAAAATACTACTCCCGCCGGGATACCTTGCTGTGTAACTGGCGCACTCGCTAAATTTACGAAGTCCAGTACACCTTGCATGGCATGAGAAACTGACAATTGCCATAGATCCCATTGTAAAAGTGGTTGTCGTTGTTCGGCGGTCAAAGGAAATGGTGACAATGGTGGCGGATTACGACCTTGCCACATTGGTTCGCCTTCTTGAGGATAAAGTTTATCCACCGACTCAATATCACCACCTGTGACATAACCTTTACCTAAAAATCGGCGAATTAAATCTAACCCTTTATAGTTAAGGGCGCGGCGAAACAAAGCTTGCTGGGTAGCGTCCGTATATAACCATAAATCAGTAACTCGACTAGAAATCGAGTCAGTTCCTGCTTGTCGCGGATAGCGAATGTAATCAAATAAGACTCCATCCGGACGGCGGCGGACTATCTCCTGTATCAACAGAGAATAATCACGTTGTGCTTGTGGGTTATAAGGATCTATAAATACTTGGGAACCATTATCAACCACATATAAACTTGTTTGACCTTTACCATTGCGGGCGATCGCGGATTCTCGGTCTGGTCTTTGGGCGTAAGTATAGCCGAAATTCATTGTAAACATCCAGCTATAAACTTTTAAACCCCGTTGCCGACCTTTAGCGATCGCCTGCGCTAACAGATCAACATTTTCCGCCCCAGGCGCACGCAGGATGGAAGGCCAAATTGTCGGATTAGATGCCTGCGGCAATAGTACTTGTCCATCATAAAAAGAGTCTACGTAAACCTGGTTATAACCGCGATTCACAATGCGATCCATGATTTTTTCCAGCGCCCCAGGCTGAATATCGCAAGGATATAGACGTAACCAAATTGCCTGGGTTTTGGGCCAAGTCTGACTTCGGCATTCTTGAATTTGCGTACTATGTTGTCTAACTAAATCTTCATAGCGCCTAGCCGAATCCTGATCGCCTTTGAGTGAGGACACAAGCATTGCTTCTTTTTCTTGCGCTGCTGTTGCTGATAAACGACAGTAAGCAGTTACTTGTGCTTGAGACGATTGACTCCAAAGAAATGGACTAATCAGACTACTGCTAAAGATCGCAGCTAGGAGAAATCGCCAAGAAAACATCGGTCGCACAATAACTCTACAAGTAAACATACAAAGACAGTAAAATTAAAAAGATCATCGACGCAGGTCAGAATAGACTGTGGCACTGTGTAAACAATGTCCTAGTTTACTCGATAAAAAAAGTAGTCTCTTGACTTAAGACTCTCAAACCCTTATAGATGTTGCCGTAGCCGAATGATCCCTAAAAATTTTCCTGGATGCTTACAATACCAGTGTTGAAGAACTAGGGTGTGGGGTTGGCTTGAGGTTTTAACCCTACACCCTGTTCCTCAAGATCCTCGCTTCAGCGACAACTCCACCTGCTGGAACTCAAGTTCTAAACGATCCTTAAGTTTTTTAGGTAGAGGACGATTTGGGTAAGAACTATAGTGTCCAGCTAAGGAATTCAAGGCGGTTCGCATCGTCGTAAAAGATGACAGTGTCGTTACTGCTGCATCTCGCTGATAACGAGCTGCAAAGTCATTAATTTTTTGCCGAGCCTCTGCTTGAGCTTGGGACTTATTTTCGGCTTCATCTGGCAAATCTAAGGCGGTTCGTAAGGTATTGACCACAGCCAAGGTATCTTGGCGATAATCTCCGGTAAAGCCAGCTACCTCAGTCGAGGAACAGCCAGTCAAGCCGATGATGCCAACCAATACCAAGGCAAGCAAACGTGATAAATAATGCTTCATAAACATGACGTGAAAGGAGACAGAATTTATCGTCAATCCTATCCTGGATTGGTATCACGGGGATCATTTAACAAATGACGATATAAAGTGTCTCTTTGTTGAGATGGGCGACCTAAAGAACTGATTGCGCCTTGTAAAGTTTCCACCTCCATACATGTACCGCCAACTGCACCAGCCATTGTGGTAATGTGCTCTTCCATCAACGTGCCGCCAATATCGTTACAACCCCACTTCAATGCTTCGGTTGCGCCGTCAAGCCCGAGTTTTACCCAACTAGGCTGATGATTGCTAATCCAGTTGCCTAAGAATATTCGGGAAACAGCCGTCAATAACAAAGCATCCGCTAACACGGGTTGATCGCGTTTTACTCTGTGGCGTAATGGTTTTGGGGCTTCTTGACCCACAAAGGGTAGGATAATAAACTCGCTCATCCGCGCCGAATATCCACGGTTGACAGCTTTTTGTTGGAGCGATCGCAACTTTTCTAAATGTTGAATTTGTTGTTCTGGTGTTTCAATATGTCCAGAAAGAATTGTACTGGTAGTAGGCAAACCCTGGGAGTGAGCCGTACTCACAATTTCTAACCAAGTTTCGGAATTAATCTTTTCTGGACAAAGTATGCGGCGGACACTATCATCCAACACCTCAGCGGCTGTTCCTGGCATCGAACCGACACCCGCATCCCCCAAAGCCGTAATTACCTCAGCGAAACTCAATCCATCTTTACGAGCAATAAATTCTACTTCCTGAGGCGAAAAAGCGTGCAGGTGCAAGTGAGGAAATTTTTCTTTAATTGTCTTTACTAATTGCACATAATAAGGTAAAGATTTGCCATCAACCTGAGCATCAACATTTAATCCCCCCTGCATACAAATCTCTGTTGCTCCTCGTTGCACTGCATCCGTGGATTTTTCGAGAATCTGCGCCCAATTTAACCAATAAGCTCCAGCATCTTCCGCATCTCGGCGAAAGGCGCAAAAATTACAGTGTTGCTCACAAATATTTGTAAAGTTGATATTGCGATTAATTATATAGGTGACAGTATCACCTGCTTGCTGTCGCCGAAGTTGATCGGCAGTGTCACGAATAGCGGCGATTGCGCCCGGATCAGTCTGCTTGAGTAATATTACTCCTTCAGCAGGAGATAGATCATCTCCAGTCAGAGTACGTTCCAGAATGGTGTCGAAAGTTTTAGTCGTCACAGAGCCTTAGGGAAAACCAGCTTATCCCAATATAATACCTAGGAAAAATTTCGCGGTTATTCCAGGCAAGATCCGGAGGTACCGAAAATTACAACGTATAAATAAACAGTTGTTAATATGTTGCACTATAGCTTTCTGGGGCTACGGCTTTGCCGTACCCTTTTTTATTGAGATGTGAAAATTTACCGCAATGCAAGATCGGATGTATTTGGTAGTCTGAGTAGATATTGTTGCCAAAAAGTTCACTCCGATCTTTGAATGACGGCAAATTATGATTATGATCCTTCCCGACGGCTAATTGCGCTTCGCCCGGACGTATGTTATTGAGTGTGAAATAAAATTTTCCTTACACCCTGTTCATTGCCTAGTGATATGTTTGGCTTATTATATTCTTTTTAGCCTAAAAGCTCAGCGAAGTAGAAGAACGGTGGTAATTACTCAGAACCCGTTCTCAGTCAACCTTTGATACCCCCAGCTATCAAAGACACTGTCTTGCCGTCAACAAACGATCAACGTATTTTAGCCGCAATTTAAAAATGATATGAGTTTGAACCAAGTCAACTCCCTATTAGAAGTTCCATCTGGCTCATTAAAAATTCCCGAGTTACCGCCTGCTATGGGTACTCCGGTAGAATTTTCGCTTGTCATTCCCACTTACAACGAAGCGAATAACGTTAATAAAATCGTTAGCGTCTTGACTGAGTTATTAAATAAATATATCCCTGGCGAATACGAATTAATTATCGTAGACGACAACAGCCCCGATCAAACCTGGGCAGTAGCGCAATCGCTGATGTCAGAATACCCCCAATTACGGGTAATGCGACGGCAATCAGAGCGTGGTCTATCTTCAGCAGTCATTCGCGGCTGGCAAGCAGCCAGAGGCAGCGTCTTAGGAGTAATCGACGGAGATTTACAACATCCTCCCGAAGTTCTGTTACAAATGTTGCAAGCCGTAGAAAAAGGTGCTGATTTAGCAGTTGCTAGTCGCCATGTAGACGGTGGTGGAGTGAGTAGCTGGAGCATAGTCCGCCGCTTTTTATCGCGAGGTGCCCAAGTCTTAGGACTAGTAATTCTACCAAGAGTACTAGGTAGAGTTTCCGACCCAATGAGTGGTTATTTTCTCGTGCGGCGCAGCGCGATCGCTCATACAACACTCAACCCAGTCGGATATAAAATTCTTTTAGAAGTAATCGGTCGAGGACAAATCCAAGAAATCGCGGAAGTTGGCTACGTCTTCCAAGAACGCCAAGAAGGTGAAAGCAAAGTAACGTGGAAACAGTACATCGACTATCTTCACCACTTGGTTAGACTGCGGCTATCAACAGGACACCTAGGACAAATTAGCCAACGTATAGGTTTCCCCCTAGGACGCTTCATCCGCTTTGGAGTTGTCGGCTTAAGCGGTGTATTTGTAGACTTAGCAGTATTTCATTTGTTACGCACCACTGTCGGCTTAGGTTTAACCCGCAGTACAATTATTTCCGCCGAAGTAGCAATTCTCAACAATTTCTTGTGGAACGATCGCTGGACATTCGGCGATATGACAACCTCGCAGCCACAATGGCAACAACGTGTGAAACGCTTATTAAAATTTAATATGGTTTGCCTTGCCGGAGTCATATTACAAACACTAATAGTAAATATCCTCTTTAACGTCTTCGGCATCAACCAATACCTAGCTAAATTGATTGCGATCGCGATCGTCACCATCTGGAACTTCTGGATCAATCTAAAATTGAGTTGGCGAGTCACTGAAGTTAATAAGTAAACGCAGAGGAACGCGGAGGAAACGCCGAGGTTCGCAGAGTTACTCCGCGTTCCTCCGCGCCACCTCCGCGTTCCTCCGCGTTTCAAAAAATTATGAAAAAACTCCTACCCTATTTTGCATTGCTCCTCTGGACAGTCCCCTTATTATTATTAGGCAGTGACCAAAGCAGTCTCATGCCTCAAGACGAAGCAATGTATTCTGTCCGCGCCCGTTGGATGGTAGAGTCTGGAGATTGGTTAACTCCCCAGTCTTGGGGTGAGTTGGTCTATGAGAAGACTCCTGGGACTTATTGGCTAATTGCATTTTGTTACAAGCTATTTGGAGTGAGTGATATCGCGTCACGATTACCTGCCCAACTAGCTTGTATTCTGAGTACTTTTTTGACTTATAAAATCGCCGTCATACTACTCAAGCGTGAGCAGATTGCAAGGTTTGCTGCTGCGATTTTGAGTGTGTCTTATCTCTGGCTGCAAGGTAGCCGTTTAGCTACTGCTAATATCTCCATGATTAGTATGGGGCTGTTAGGAATTTGGTGTTTGCTTCACGCTAATCAGTCTAGGTATTTTTCGCGTTGGTGTTTTGCTGCCGGTTTAAGTTTTGGGTTAGGCTTTCTGATTCGGGGACAAATGATCTTTTTGCCGATGACGGCTTTGTTGCCTTACTTAATTTTGTCGCCTCATCGCCGTCACCCTCTAGCTAATCCGATGTTGTATTTGGGGTTAGTTGTGGGTTTGATGCCAACTATTTTGTGGTTTTGGTTGAGTTGGGCAAAATATGGCAATGTTGTCTTTGAGCAATTTTTTAATTTGGTGAAGCGTATCGCCTCAGAACAGCGTAACGGGAATTCGCCTTTATTTTATCTGTGGAATACTCCGCTGAAAGCTTTTCCTTGGCCTTTTTTTAGTATTTTGGGTTTAATTCCCGTTTGGCGAAAATCTGCATCCCGTTTAATCTTAATTGGCTGTCCGCTAGTGATCCTGGCAGAAATTAGCTGTGTGGCTACGCGTTTGCCTCATTACGCACTCATGCTTTACCCGTTTATGGCAATGTTAGCCGCCGTGGGTTTGGATTGGTTAGGGATGATTTATGAGCGAGGGACTAAGCATAAGTACTTAGTTGTTTGTCTCAGTTATGGTTTTGGTGGTCTGGGTTGTCTGTTGTTTCTCGGCGGGATGGGATTAGAATTTGCTCCTTTATTTAATTTAAAAGAGTATATATACTTACAAAAATATGGAATGAGTGGGATTCTTCTCGGATTGGGTTGGTTGACTTTACCGTTGATGTGGATTTTTCGTCAGCGGGGTAATAAGTTATTTACTGCTAAGTACTGGGTTGCTAGTTGGTTGGTGAGTGCTTGGCTGGGACTAGCGGCGATCGCAGCTACTGGATTATTCAGCGATTTTAATCCGGATGTGAAAGTTTTTTTTCGTGAGCGTGCGATCGCATCGACCGTCCAACATCAAGCAATTAATTTTGTGGTTCAAGAAACCCAATCTCTCACTACAGGTGGAGATCCTGATTTGTTGTTACTTACCTTTTATACGCCTCACTGGGGACAGCGATTTCGACAGGTGTCCGAGTTACCAGCGAAGGGTTATGCCTGGGTTAGCCCAGAATCGTCGGTTTGGTCAGCCGCTGAGTATCGTCATTTAGGGACTTTTCACGGATGGAAGTTGATCCAATCTAAATAACTAAGGATAAGCCTTCATACGCTAACGAAGCTTGAGGAAAGGCAGATTCTACCTCTGTCTGGGTTTGGGCAAGAATTTCGTCATCATCATCTGGATGGTGATAAGACAAAATGAGTTTTTTCACGCCAGCACTATGGGCTAAATCTACAGCCGTTTGCCATTGCGGTAAAGTGGATAAATTCTTTTGTGTTTCCGGGTAAGTATAAGTAGCATTAGCAATTAGCAAATCAGCATTTTCACTTAATTTTTGCAGGCGTGTTTGCGGAGATCCTGAAGCCGTAGATTCTTCTAATTCCCCACCAATTTGCAAATCTGTGACGTATGTGACACTGCATCCTTGCCAATCAATGCGGTAGCCAAGGGAACAGTGAGTTTTGTTAATTAAACTAGTGGTGATTGTGATGTCTTCTAGTGAGATCACTTGCTCTGATGTCAGATTGTTAAATTTTAATTCTGACTGCATTACCTGGAAAGGGTAAGGAAAATGCGGCTGTAACATTTGTTCTTGTAAATACTGTTTGATCCAGGCTCCATGAGGGGCTGCTGCACCATAAATATGAAAGCAATTATCAGGGACAAAAGCTGGCGTAAAAAAGGGAAATCCTTGAATTCGATTAGATTGGGAGTTGGTAAAAAATAAATGGGCTTCTAGAGGTGAAGATAACTCGTGCCAACTTTTGCCCAGCATCCTTAACCCAGTTCCACCATCAAATATCAGGTGCTTACCACCGATGCTCATTTCGACACAACTAGTATTGCCACCATAGCGATTAGTGTTAATACCAGGAGTCGCAATTAAGCCGCGCACACCCCAGAATTTGATGGCACCAGCTTCGATATTATTTACTTGCGTAATTTGCTCGCTTGTTTGACGAGCAGGTATTGACATTTCAATTTTTGACATTTTTGCCCAACTTTAGACCTTAGCGAGCAGGTCATCATACCGCCGTACTTCTAACAGTCGGTTTTTTTCGTCCACGAGGACGACTTTGGGAGAGTGAGTTTTTAACTCTTCCAAAGTGAACTGCCCGTAAGTCATTATAATCAAGCGATCTCCGCTCATGCCTAGTCTAGCTGCTGCCCCATTGAGTTCAATCGCTCCTGATTCGGCGGCTGCAGGAATTGCATAAGTAATTAATCTCTCTCCATTAGCCACATTTACTACTTGCACTTGTTCATAGGGTAAGATGCCAGCCGTGTCTAACAGAAGTCGATCAATACTAATGCTGCCTACGTAGTTAAGATTCGCCGCAGTCAGGGTACAGTTGTGGATTTTGGCTAAAAGGAGCGTGCGCTGCATTGTTATAGCCCACTGACAATTAAGCAGAGGCAAGAAGTTAAAGCTGATTTCTTTAACTTTAACTGTTTCTTGACTCTGAAGATTAAATTTAGGTCGTTTCCGAATCCGAATCGCGACCTTTTTGACTTCCCGCTTTGATGCACTCTTCGACTAGAGGCATCACTTTATCCACATCTTGCCAGCCAAGGATTTTAGTCTCTTTCTTCTCGAGAAACTTATAACTGCGGAAAAACTCGGCAATTTCATCCAATCGGTGCTGAGCAACATCTTTGAGAGATTTGATTTGGCTGTAACGGGGATCTTTATCTGGTACGCACAGAATTTTTTCATCGCGATCGCCACCATCAATCATTTCCAACATCCCAATCGGGCGAGCCGCAATCACACATCCGGGGAAAGTTGGTTGGTCAATCAGCACCATTCCATCCAGGGGATCGCCATCATCAGCCAGGGTATTGGGGACAAAACCATAATCACAAGGATATTGGACTGAAGAGTAAAGTACGCGATCCAAGGCAAAAGCCTGGATATCTTTGTCATATTCGTACTTATTTTTGCTTCCAGCGGGAATTTCGATCAGAACATTGATCAGACCAAGTTTCGGTCGAGCAGGGATTAGAGATAAGTCCACAATAAAACTCCTAAGCGAATCATCTGTCTACGGTTTGCTTTTTTTAAGCTCCCGTGTAGAATTTTAGGGTAATAAGAGTGAATTTAATCGTCGGGAGTATTTTTTACAGTATATGTAATGGGTGTTATATTACTTTGGCGGTTGTTAGTGGAATAATTAGCAATCACAAACAAGGGTAAAGTGAGAGTCAATAAGGCGATCGCTGTGCCCACAATGTCTGCTAGGCGATGTGAATACCTTTCAGTGGAACTAGCATCTGGGCTACTTGAATTCATAGTAGAAAATTGCACTCTTATCATTTCACTTGCGGCGAGCTCCCGAACCGTGAGCTTCGTGATGTCATTGTAACCGCATCTGCGAACCAAAATGTTCAACTGTGAACAATTTTAACCTTCCGATCGGGATTTGG
>JBBQRU010000013.1:0-58056 GCA_038214545.1 Cyanophyceae cyanobacterium
TGTACTTTTTTGAGGGTAAAAGTTCATGCAGCATATTTGGTAGCTAACTGGGGCAAAAGCTCATCTAACTACGGTTTTGCGTTTACACAAAAGTTGTATGAACCAAAAATGGGAAAATTCCATCAAAGTCAACAGCCTAGGCTCAGTGGCTCCAAACCCCACAGAATCGTTGGGACATTATATCCAAAGAGTCCGCTCCGAGTTATCTCTAACTCAAGCTGAGTTAAGTCAAAAAGCTGGGGTACACGTCCAGACTATTCGCAAGATTGAATCGGGTAATATCGGAAGACTCAATCAAAAAGCAAAGTCTGGACTGGCTGCTGCATTGAATATTCCCCAAGAATATCTGGATGCGGTAGTCAAGCAAGTACCAATTGAGAGAGTGACAACATTGAAATTTTGTCCCTTATGTTGGACACCAGGGACAACTCTTGACCCGATGTGGACTCTAGAAATTCTTCTTAGCTGTTAGAGCGATCACTTTAGCGATGGAAGAAAAACTAGACTAAGACAGATTTGAAGAGCATTAACACACATAAACACAACAGTTTTAAGGAGAATAGTAAAGATGGCTTGGCAACAATTTGAGCTTGCGCCTGCAAATGCAGCAGCTAACAGCAGTAAAGTTACTTCTGTATCCCGTATTCATAACAGTATGGAAGTGTGGTGGATTGGAGCGAATGGTTCCATTCAAGATGCCAACTGGTATGAAGGCGGTCAATGGAATAGGTTTGACCTAGCTCCGGCTGGCACTGCGGCACCCAATGGTGGGATCACGGCTGTTTCTCGTATTCATGGCAGTATGGAAGTCTGGTGGATTGGGGCAAATGGTTCAGTACAAGGGGCATTCTGGTACGAAGGCGGACAATGGGGACGTTATGAACTAGCCCCTGCCGGGAGTGCATCCATCAATGGCGGCATTAAAGCGGTATCGCGTATTCCTGGCAGTATGGAAGTCTGGTGGATTGGGACAAATGGCTCGATTCAAGATGCCTACTGGTACGAGGGCGGACAATGGGGCAGATTTGAGTTGGCTCCGGCTGGCAGTGCCTCAACCAGTAGTGGGATTACGGCTGTGTCGAGAATCCCCAACAGTATGGAGGTGTGGTGGATCGGAGCGGATGGCTCGATTCAAGATGCTTACTGGTACGAGGGCGGACAATGGGGCAGATTTGAGTTGGCTCCGGCTGGCAGTGCCTCAACCAGTAGTGGGATTACGGCTGTGTCGAGAATCCCCAACAGCATGGAAGTGTGGTGGGCAGGGGCAAATGGTTCTGTCCAAGATGCGTTCTGGTACGAAGGCGGACAATGGGGACGATTTGAGTTGGCTCCGGCTGGCAGTGTCTCAACGAACGGCGGTATCATGGCGGTATCTCGCATTCCCAACAGCATGGAAGTGTGGTGGGCAGGGGCAAATGGTTCTGTCCAAGATGCGTTCTGGTACGAAGGCGGACAATGGGGACGATTTGAGTTGGCTCCGGCTGGCAGTGCCTCAACGAACGGCGGTATCACGGCGGTATCTCGCATTCCCAACAGCATGGAAGTGTGGTGGGCAGGGGCAAATGGTTCTGTCCAAGATGCGTTCTGGTACGATCAACCCGCCCCACCTTCATCTCCCTCAGACATTCTGCACATCCATGACGACATCACATTTCGATCAGGAGTCGCAGTCGGCGGATCGTTCGATTTGTCACTGACTCGTCAAGGCGATATTTCCTTCTCCGGACATTTCCACGATAGCGGTGCAGATTCGTATGATATGACGTTAGTAGTGGTACTCATGACACCAGATGGTCTCGCGTATTCTGTAACACATCAGGGCAGGACGCATGGCACGTTTGAGCCAGGAAGTCGCGATGATGATTGGGCAATCAATCAACACAGCGATCTGATTGCAGCGAAGTGGGAGAGTGAGTTTTCTCAGGCAAAATGGCGTTGGTCGTCCCATGCAGGCTCACTCATTGAACAAGATCTGACGAACTTCATTGCCGATGTAGCGAAAGAACTTGCAAGTTCACTCGGAAAAGCTGCCGTTGCCGCAGTCATTGCTCTCATCTAGGGTTGATTCGCATCTTGCTGCGATCGCAGCCAAACCACTTAGCACTGGTTAGGATGGCTGGAGTCATAGATGCAGTAAAGCTGAAGCCGTCATCCTCCTGTGTGCAGGGTTCAGGTTCAGGCAACGCCTTCGATCGCACTTAATTTTTCAGATTGATTTTAGCATTACTGAGTCATGAGCAGTAGCAATGATTCCAACTCAAATTTGAGAGCGTTTCTAAAAAATTCGAGTACCCTCATCCTGGCATCGATTTCATTCATCTCCAGTATCTATGGTTTTGTCAAACTGTTTGGTGACAAAGATGCTGGACTGGTAACACTGATTTCGCTGATGGTTGGGATCTTGCTACTGCTCAGTATTTGCTTGTACTACGCTCGATTTTGGCAACCAGAGAAACAGGATAAAGGGCGACCATCCGCATTTGAGCCACCGCTTTCTGATAAGCAGGTCAAAGCCCAAGCCAAGAAAGAGCAACGTCGAAAGTTAATTCGTCGCTCAGCCGTTGCGGGATTGTTTCTCGTACCAATTCTTAGCGTTTCTGGTGCTGCGGGTTGGCAGTATTTCCAAAATCTCCCCACCAGCGACAATATTATTTTGGTTGCCGATTTTGATAGTCCTGATTCTAAAAACTATGGTGTCACTGAGACGGTGATCAATCAATTGCGCCAAGCCTCATTGAAGTATCCTGATGTGAAGATTCAAGCCTTAAACAAGCCGATCACCGAAGAAGAGGGTAGCGAAGTTGCTCGGATGGAGGGAAAGAAGCGCAAAGCCACGATCGTCATCTGGGGTTGATGAGAGGCAGAGCCTCTCAAAGTGCGTTCCCAGGCTTCGCTTGGGAACAAGACGATACAAGACTTTGGGCTTTTCTTAGTGCCATTCGTCTATAGCTAAGTAGCCGGACACAATAATTAATTCTGTCTGGTTACTTAGGAATGAAAATTTAATAACTTCCAGATATTAATCGCTGAGATGGGAGTCTGCCGATGCTTTTGCTAGAAGTGTTGGAAGTTATTCAGTTCACGATCCTTAGCAATACAGATGCAAGGATCGCTTTCTACCAAGTCGTTCTCACTACAGATTATGTACTGGGTTGCTATCGTATCGCAGTACTCGTGTGAATCTATTGCTCCCTAAAAAGAGCTTAGTTAAATTACTACAAAAAGTGCCTAAATACTATATTAATTGAAGTAATCAAAATCTAGGCTTATACTTATTCGCAGTATATTTATAAACACAATGTGCTGTATAGTTTGCAACATGTTTATTGCTTACAAAATAACCTTTTGATTTTTAAATTAAATCAGCCCTTTGATAGATATTTATAAAAGAATATAAAATACTTTTGAGTTCGAGAGTGAGAGTTAAACCATCTTGGGTTTTGTTGAACTAAGCGACTCCCTCGCGGGAACCGCTCGTCTTCAAAACGCAGCATGAGGTTTCCATTTCTTCTCCGTTTAATAATGGTAGACCGCAGATGGGGCAAATCCAATTTTGATTTTGAGCGACTGAGTAGTACTTACTCCCTTTGCTCCAGTATGATTTGCCTAACCTTTACGTGACGTTCAATGGGCGTGTACGCTATTGGGTAAAGAGTGATAACTTTCTCTTTTCCTTGGCGGTCGCTAATAGCGGTAGCGAACGTCCATTTATTGCCTTTAATGGTTTTGAAGTATCTTTTCCTGACCCACTTCGTGTTTTTCTTTGAATGTTGACGTTTACACCACCGCCAGAGGTATTCCCACATCCTGTGTGATATGTAACTGAAGGTTTGTTTGCTAGGGGATGTCTGAGTCAATTTTCTACCGTTTCGATCTAGACTAAGATGGAGTTGTAGTCGTAGAATGTGCGGCTTCTTAATGGAGACCGCACATTCTCGCCCGAGAGCGCAGTATTGGAAATACGGTTATCTACTACTTTCTCACAAGTTCCTCATTTTCTTCGCCTATAACCATAAATGTAAAGATCATCAGCAGATAAAGCTTGCTATAGTCCTCTGAATTAGAGGTTTGACAGATGCGCCATTAGTAAACTTACAACTTTTGACTGCAAATGACTAATATATTATGTTCAGCAAAATTTTAGTGGCTGCAGAAAATTCTGATAAAGATGCCCAAAAAGATAGAAACCGTTGCTTCCGAGCAAGCAGTCACAATGTGAGACGATAACTATGTTTACAAAATTAGATCCCTGGAATATTACAGAAACTGAATTTCCCTTAACAGGTACCATCACAGAAAAACTCAAGTTTCTCTTGAACTATGCAGTGCTGGCTCCCTCCAGTCATAATACGCAACCGTGGTGCTTTAAAGTCGAAAATGAAGCTATTTACTTAGAAGCTGACCGGACTCGTGCCTTACCTATTACCGATCCTCAAGGTCGAGAGTTAATCATCAGCTGTGGCACGGCATTGTTTAATCTCCGTATGGCTTTGCATCACTTTGGCTATGCAGGTAGGGTTGTAACTTTTCCTGAGCCAAGTAACTTAGATTTGTTAGCCTGTATCCAGTTGGGTGATGTGACTAAAGTAAATCCCGACGACAATCTGCTTTTCGAGGCAATTAAAAGGCGACACACAAATCGTCGAGACTTTGACGATTGGGATATTCCTCAATCACTACTATCGTGGCTAAAGCAAGATGCGATACTCGAAGGCGCTTGGCTGCACATTAGTTTGCATGGTAATTCTGTCCGGAATGCAGTTGCTGAACTGGTGATCCAGGGCGACCGACTGCAAATGGCAGATCCAAACTTCCGCCGCGAGTTAGCAGCATGGATTCACAAGAGCGATAGTCAAAGTCATGATGGCATTCCTATTTATGCTTTCGGCGTAGATAAACATTTAGATTTTGCTACCCCGATCTTTGCCCTAGTGATGAGAAATTTTGACTTAGGTGACGCCATCGCTAATCATAGCCGTCAACTGCTAGAGCGGTCACCGGCAATTGCAGTTTTAGGTACAGAGGGCGATACCCCGGCTGATTGGTTGGCAGCAGGACAGGCACTGCAACGAATCTTGCTGCGAGGTCAAGCAATAGGTTTCACAGCATCATTTTTCAATCAACCAATTGAAGTTCCACAGTTGCGCTCAAAGCTTGTTAATCTGATTTATAAATCAGGCTATCCACAAATTATACTACGTTTAGGCTTTGGCTCTCAGCTAGCAGCAACACCTAGAAGAGCAGTTGAAGAGGTGACCAAGCGAGAGAAGTTAGCAGATAGTTACGAGCTTTATGTTCCTGGTAAAGGCATTGATGATTGCAAAGATATTTGACTGAGTTGCTAAGTCTTGCCAAAGCCTCTTATAGAATAAAGATGAGCAATTCAATTCAAATATTTAGTTGCTCTTCACTACCAGAATCTACAACGAGAAAATTACAAAGGGGTTTGAAAAAACAGCGTTATTTTTGAACCTGAGACCTGTATTTACCAATTTTGCATTTCCTCTTGAGTTAGGAGGGATATTCATGAGTACCATCGTTCAACGTCAAAGGGAATTAGATTTCCTAAAAATATGGGATCGTCTATGCGCTTGGATTACTAGCACTGAAAATCGCGCCAATTTAGGGCTTCAGGCAATGCACGCTCCCAACACCCATCATTTCCCAATGATTATTGCTGCTAGTCTACCCATTCCCGTTAATTAAATACTGGCCGTCTTTGGGCTATCTGCAATCATTTTTGAAATCGAAAACCGCCTGTTATTTTTAATTTTTTCCAGGCGGACTTCTTTGATTTTTGCTAATAACATTTAGCTGACAGGTAAGCAGTGTCCATAGATATTGCTAGTCAATTGGAACCAAGTTTGTGCACCAACAATACCATCTACAGTTAGCCCGTAGTCAGCCTGGTAATTTTTCACAGCCTGTTTCGTAGCTTGGTCAAATGTGGCGTTGTAATTGCTATTGTTTAGAAAACAGTTGGCAATCAGAATCCTTTGCAAAAGCCTGACGGCTGAACCATGATCACCAAGTTTTACTTCTGGCAGAATAACTGTTTTGGTTGCCATTACAGTTGCTTCTGCTTTGAGAGATTCTACTTCGGGAGATTTGGTTTCAACATCGGTCATCATAATTGATATTTCCTTTTTAAGTACAATGAGTTAATGTTAGGTTCACCCAGATATATCTTTGAGTTGTTTTTCAGTGATTATCCTGAACCTCTATACCTTTAATGTAACGAAGTACTGTGAGGAAGTTGTGAAGAAACACTCTCAATACAATACTTAACGTTATATAGGAGTCCGGTTTGATTCGTAAAGCAACGAGAAAAGAAGGAATTATGAAAAATGCCACCTCATGCTATGAGAATATGTTAATATATAAGTGTGGTCGCAGAGAACCTCTAACATAGATGAAATGAAGTGGCAACACCCTTTACTGAAATCTGAGGTAAGAGTAAAGCCAAACCAGGATCTAAGAAGATGCGACTATGGGAGGTTCAAGTGAGGAGTCTGCGAGATGTACAAACCCGAGTTGGTTGTGGAGGAAACCTTGTATCAAATAAACTTAGATAGCTGATGGGTCTTGTTGTTTGCAACCAGACCCATCAGTTTATTCATCCTTGGAGATATTTATGGAACTCAAATCGGTCGCAATAGAAATACCTGAAGGTTGTAACCTGATCTTGGGACAAACCCACTTTATCAAAACAGTGGAAGATCTGTACGAAATCATGGTAGGGATATCCTCGCAGGTCAAATTTGGTATTGCCTTTTGTGAAGCTTCAGGATCATGCTTAATCAGAATTTCCGGAAACGATCAGGCTTTGCAAGACGTAGCAGCTAAGAATGCTCAGGTAATTGCTGCCGGTCATAGCTTCGTAATTATATTGAAAGATGCGTATCCAATCAACTTTCTCAATGCCATTAAGCAATGTCCAGAAGTCTGTACTATCTATTGTGCTACGGCAAACCCGGTAGAGGTGATTATAGCTGAAACAAAGCAGGGACGAGGTATTATGGGTGTTGTTGATGGATTTTCACCTCAGGGAGTGGAAGGTGCTGAAGAGGTAAAGGTGCGTCAAGATTTTTTGCGCCAGATTGGTTATAAACTTTAGAGATGCAACTCACAAAATTCTCAAAATTTTTCCCTAGACTCAAATTAGAGCTGCTCTATCTATGCTGGTTCTAAAAATCTGGTTGATAATCCTGCATTGGAAAGAAGAGTGAGCTTGCTTAGAGAGTTTGGGGCTGCATGGTATGGGGTGCTGCATGACGGATGGCATGCAGATGGGTACAAATCTATATGCTCTACAAAATGCACCCGACTTTGACCGAGAATTTATTCAGCAAATGGTTCCCCATCACCAGATGGGCGTGATGATGGCTTCAATGGTTCTTAACAGTAATCAACGCCTGGAGATTCGTAATCTGGCTCAGTCCATCATCAAAGGTCAAACGGATGAAATTAACCAAATGTAGCAGTGGTATCAAAAGTGGTACCAATGACTTCGATATTTTGATTTCTCAGGAACTCACAAGTTCCTCAACCTTTTTACCTAAGCTGAAACTGCGATCGCTCTGATATGGATGAAAGGAAATTGCTTAATTTTGGGTGCATTTTCAAGATCTCAGGGGAAGAAGGATGAAGCCTATGCTTAATGTCAAAATTAAAACGGTAAGAGATGAACTAGCATCTTCTGGAGAACACGACCACCACACCCACACGGAAGCGACCTACTTTTTACAAGACCAATGGCAACATTTACAGCAAACCATCAGTCGCGCTGGTAGTCGGGCAAAGTCGGCTCTAGATTCTGCCTGGAAGCGACTCACTGGCAAGACATAGTTCTGTAAAAAGTTTTGAAGGATGTCATCAAAATGACTAGACGATTCCGAAATCGCACTGAAGCAGGACAACAGTTGGCTCTTCAACTCACAAATTATGCCAATCGCTCTCTGGTATAAACACTTCGAGCAAACAACTGATAAAGAAGTACGCGAACTCCTGGCAAAGGCAGATATTAGATCTGCGAGATGTAAGATCTTATAAACCTATACGGGACAGGATTCTCTGCGATGGAGCACTATTTGGCACGTATGTCGGCTTGACCCCGATTAACGATTGCTGCTTAATAGTCTCAGCAATTTTCTGTGCTACAGTCTGACTCTCCCAATAGCTACCGTGAGCATTACCTCCATTCAGTAATAATGGCAAAGGTGACTGACTAAATTGTTGAGATAAGAAGTCAGAAAAACCAGATGTTGGTATGAGTATATCCTGAATATTTAAAGTTCTTTTCTCTCCATCGACAAGGCTAGAGATAACTATCTCCAAAGGATAGGCGATGGGGTCTCCTGGGTGCATGAAATTATTCCAAGGTAACTTCATCCCGCCATTAGATTTACCAAGCGACGCCAAGAATTTTTCCAACTCAGGAGTAATATCATGGCTGCTACTGTTAGGATACTTCGATTCTGATTTACCCTGAGCTTGATCTTCACCCTTGGTTACGTCCAGGAGGCTAAATAAAGAAACTGGTGAACCCATAGTATGAATACTAGCAAGGCAGATACCTTGTTCTGGTTCAGGTGATATCCCGTAAATTTGACGACGTATACTTTGAACGCTTTCATAAGCAGGTATACTCAGATCTTCCCAACGACTGGCAAACAGAATATCAAAGAGAATAACAGTACCCCAACTGTGGGTGACTAAGTGTAAGCGAGCCTCAGACGGACGATTTTTTAGCCCTTGCACTGCGTCATCTTTAAGCTTCTCAACGATACGAGAACCTATCTGACGACTGATATAAAGGGCTGCATCACCCGCAAATTGCATAATTTGTTGCTCGCGCATCTTTCTAAACCACATATTTTGCCATGTGGGTGATTGATTGAGCTTTCCTAATAAGCTATTCTCGGCATCTTTGTTCACGTCACCCCAATACAGAGAAATTGGTTTGATTTGAAGTTCTGGTGAATGGTTTTTGAATTCGTTCTTCAGTAATCCAATAAGTTTGTTGGCGTAGTCGGGGTTTGTACTGTTCTGGCGGGTATTGACGCCGTGGATAAATAGAATGTAGTCAGTGTAGTTAGAAGCCATGACGGTAATAATGTTATTTGTTGAATTTGAGATAAATGATTAATCTTGCTCTAACTTTTAATAGTGTCGCCTAATTTAACTTATGCATATCGAGCGCTGATCTCTTGACAGCCACATCCGCAGATTCAATGTCAGATTTAATACCAAAGTAACAGGATGCAGACGCGCTGAGGGCGTAAAGTAAAAAGTTGCACCATCTTCCAAGCTGCCTCACAACTTCCTCAAAATTAGCTGCTAGCCTTGAAAACAGAGCCAACTCTGGAGGTCTAGAAAATGAACACACCCGTAGATAAAGTTGAAGAAAAGGTGGCACAGGTTGAACCTGAGGTCGTTTCTCAAGAACTGCAAGTCAAGACCGAAGAAAAAGTTAATGTGGAAGAATTTCGCATCAATGGCGATGCTCTAGTTGCTAAAGTCAAGGAACTTATTCATCAAGGTAATATTCGCCGCATTATTATCAAAAACGAAGAAGGGCGGACATTAATTGAAATTCCTCTGACATTCGGTGTAGTTGGTGGAGTCGTCAGTGCTGCTCTATTCCCAGTAGTCGCAGCCGTTGGCGTCATTGGAGCTATGGTTGCTCATCTGACAGTCGTGATTGAGAAAAAAGAAGAGCTTTAAATTGACTGACAGATTACTCTTACGGTATACCGCAATACCGAAGATGCAGTTTAAACCGCAAGGCTACTTCACAACTTCCGCCGATTTTAGAGCACAACAGGCGAAATTATGGTTTCTCAGCAAGATGATACCTTCACTGGCTTATCTGAGCCAGAAGCAATCGCTCGGCTAAAACACGAAGGCTACAATGAACTCCTCTCGGCGCGATCGCGAAGTATTCTGTTGATCGCTTGGGAAACAATTCAAGATCCGATCTTTCTATTGCTGGTCGGGGGTGGCATCATTTATTGGATTTTAGGCGACGTACAGGAAGCCTTAATTTTGTTAGGTTTTGTTTTTTTCATTGTGGGGATTAGCCTCTACCAGGAAGGCAAGACCGAACATGCCCTAGAAGCCTTGCGCGATCTTTCTAGTCCTCGGGCTTTAGTGATTCGGGATGGGCAGCGAAAACGGATTGCTGGGCGAGACGTCGTCCGGGGAGATGTCTTAGTTCTAACAGAAGGCGATCGGGTGAGTGCGGATGCAATCGTACTGTCTTGCATAAACCTCTCAACCGATGAATCATTATTAACAGGGGAATCTTTACCAGTTCGCAAAGTTGCCGCCTTGGGCAGCGTGGAGATGGCGCGTCCGGGGGGAGATGAATTGCCGTTTGTATATTCTGGGACGTTGGTGGTTCAGGGACAAGGAATTGCTCAAGTGCAAGCGATCGGCGCTCAGACGGAGATGGGCAAGATTGGCAATGCCTTACAAAAGGTTCAGCCGGAAGCAACTCCCTTGCAACAGGAAATGACTCAGTTGGTGAGCCGTTTGTTTGGCATCGCGTTATCGTTGTGTGTGGCGATCGTTGTGATTTATGGACTTACAAGAGGAGATTGGCTCAAAGGATTTCTCGCGGGCATTACGTTAGCGATGGCAATTTTGCCGAATGAATTTCCGGTCGTCGTGACAATATTTTTAGCTTTGGGAGCTTGGCGCATTTCTCAGCAGCAGGTCTTAGCTCGTCGGGCGTCCGCCGTTGAAACTTTAGGTTCCGCGACGGTTCTGTGTGTGGATAAAACGGGGACGCTAACCCTAAATCAGATGGCGGTACAACAGCTTTTTCCCTATAATAATTCAGAAAATGCTCGTCCCTATGATTTGGAATTGCATTCACTAGAGCCGCTCCCGGAAGCGGTACATGAATTAGTCGAGTTCTGCATTTTGGCGAGCCAGAGAGATCCGTTCGATCCGATGGAAAAAGCGTTTAAGCAGTTGGGCGATCGCTATCTCGCGCATACCGAACATTTGCACAACGATTGGATTCTTTTGCGAGAATATCCACTCTCACCGAATTTATTGGCAATGTCTCACGTTTGGCAATCAGCCGATGGCAAGCATCATGAGATTGCGGCGAAAGGAGCACCGGAAGCGATCGCAGATCTCTGCCACTTCACGCCCCAACAACAGAAAATCCTGGCAGCGCAAGTCAGTGAAATGGCAGAGCAAGGATTGCGCGTATTAGGCGTTGCCAAAGCATTCATCATCGGTACGCCGCCACCATTTCTGCCGCCTCATCCATCGCTCAATCCTGAGCATTTACCCGACAGGCAACACGACTTTCCCTTTCAATTTCTCGGATTGGTCGGACTCTCCGATCCAGTACGTCCAACTGTTGCTGCGGCGATTCAAGAATGTTATACCGCTGGCGTTCGAGTGGTCATGATTACGGGTGATTACCCAGGGACTGCCCAAAGCATTGCCCGACAGATTGGATTGATGCAAATGGGAGCCATCCTTACCGGAGTAGAATTAGATCAGATGAGTGATGCTGAACTCCAGCAGCGCATTCAAAGTACAAATGTCTTTGCGCGAACTGTCCCCGAACAAAAATTGCGGCTAGTCAACGCCTTGAAAGCTCAAGGTGAGGTTGTCGCGATGACTGGGGATGGTGTAAATGATGCCCCGGCTCTAAAATCCGCCCAAATCGGGATTGCGATGGGGAAGCGAGGCACTGATGTTGCCCGCGAGTCGGCGGCGTTGGTATTATTGAATGATGATTTTTCGTCAATCGTACAAGCAGTCAAACTTGGGCGGCGAATTTTTGATAATCTCCGCAAAGCAATGGCCTATCTTTTGGCGATTCACATTCCGATCGCAGGGATGTCTCTAATTCCAGTTTTGTTTAAGTTGCCGTTGGTATTGCTTCCCGTTCATATTGCTTTTCTACATTTAATTATCGATCCAGCCTGCTCGATTGTTTTAGAAGCCGAACCGGCAGAAGCAAATGTCATGAAGCGCCCGCCACGAAACCCCAAGGAACCATTGTTTGGTCGGAAAACACTCTTGTTAGCGCTACTGCAAGGAATAGGAATCTTAGCGTTCGTTCTCGTAATCTTTATGATTACGCTATATCGCCGACAAGGCGAACTCGATGCTCGTGCGTTAACATTTACCACTTTAATTTTAGCAAATTTAGGATTAATTTTGAGCGAACGCTCCTCATCGCGCCTCACCCTGAAAGTACTCCAATCTCCCAACTCTGCTCTTTGGTGGGTTATTGGTGGGGGACTGTTTTTTCTCTTGATCGTGCTTTACGTTCCCGTATTACGTCACTTGTTCAGCTTCTCTTTTCTACATCCCATCGATCTCGCTATCTGTCTAGCTGGTGGAATCATTAGCTTACTTTGGTTTGAACAGTTAAAGGGTCTGAATAAAACCGCAAACACAAGATAATCGTGAGACTATATGGAGAAAGAGATGGATCTCTTGTACTTTATATGATAAGTTTTGCTAATGCAAAAAGAGTGTAATCAAGTTACTTAATTAATTCCTGTCATTTCACCCCAAAATCGACATTCAAAAATCGTTCTAGCAGACGATAGCGCCAGATAAACTGGAGGATGAAGCCCCACAGCACGACTATCCCCCCGATCAGCACGTAGTCGCTCTTCTCCAACAGAACCAATTCAAAGAACCGGCGAAGAGCGGGAATAGCTAGAACCAAACCATACACGCCCAACATCACCACTGCCAAAATGGTTGGTCGCCAATCGCTACTTAAGGGAGCGCCCCCTACTAAAGCTCTGCTTGGAGGCTCCATAAAGACAATCAGCAACAGTCCACACATTACAGCAGCAGTAGTTAAAGCACTCTGGGCAACCGTCTGGCTATGACTCTTCAACATGTAACCAACATACACGACAATTGTTACTAGAAACAGTGTCAATCCGGCTGGCAGTACAAAATGCAGAACGGAACGGATCAGCCCTGGTGATGCTTTGCCGGGACGAGACCAGGCTGCTATTGCAAACGGTGGTAGACCTACGGTGAGGAACAGCAGCAGTGAGTTATTCTTGGGTTCAAAGGGAAAACCCACATTGACCACACCTATAGAATCGATCAAAAGTGCCAGATACATGATGCGGGTGAGAAACAGCTTTAAAATGTTCCGAATGCCGTTAACAATGCGCTGACCTTCCTCAACCGCAGGCAGCAGTGCAGAAAATGAATCGCGGAGTAACACCATGTCTGCAACGCCACGGGCAGCTGCACTACCACTTTGCATTGCAATACCAAGCTGCGCTTCTTTAAGAGACATTACATCATTCACCCCATCGCCAATCATTGCTACATAGTGCCCCCGGCTACGTAAAACCTTGACTAACTCGGCTTTCTGCTGTGGCGTAACCCGACCAAAGATAGTGGCTGTCTCTGCGGCATGGGCGAACTGTGCCGCATCCATTGCCGCTAATTCGGGTCCAGAAACCACAGCCAAATCTGGATCTAGTCCAGCTTGAATCACCAAAGCCTTGACGGTCTGTGGGTTATCACCGGAGATAATTTTCAGATGAATACCAGAATTATTAAAGCTGTGGAGAGTTTCCAGTGCTTTGGGTCGTAGCTCGTCACTGAAGCTGACTATGCCTAATGGGATCAGGTGTGTTGGCAACTGCGGCTGTCTGTCAGCATTGTGTATAAATGTTGCCTTTGTCTCGTAGGCAAACAGGAGTACTCGCAGTCCGCACTGAGTCCACTCGCTGATCTGCATCTCTACGTCAGTGGTAAGTGGTACTCTCGATTGGAGTATCTCTGGTGCGCCCAGCACATAAGTGCCTTGGAAATCAGATTGATTAAAGGCAATTGCACTCCACTTCCGGGCTGAGTCAAAAGGGACCTCGTCCTTGACAGGTCTTGCTTGTTCGCTACAAGCAATAGCTAGAGCCTCAATAGTCCGATTACCAGCCGACGTACTAGCAGCATAAATTCCTAACAGGTGTTTCAGTGAAGCAGCTTCGATGCCTACTGGATACACTGAGTTTAAGGTCAGGCGATTTGCGGTCAAAGTACCTGTCTTGTCTAGGCACATAACATCCACATGACTAAGTGATTCTACTGCATTCATCTGTTGCACAAGTGCCCCAGAATGAACCATGCGAACTGCACCTAGAGAGTAGGCTACAGTGATGACAAAGAACAAGTTATTGGGCATTAATGCCGCAATGACAGATGCCATCTGCACACTTTTCACCAACGGGATATGTTCCAATATCGAGACTAAAATCAGCAAACACCAGAAATAGGTCGTTAGCAACAGTAACACCCGGATTACCACATTGATTTCTTGCTGAAGTGGGGTCTGTACCTGACGGAAGGTGCGGGCACTTGTAGTTAATTGGTTGGCAAAGCTTTTGATCCCCACCTTTTGGGCTTTATAGATGGCGTTGCCGCTGACGACTATGCTACCGGAATAGACCGGATCACCGGGACACTTGGGGATGAGGTCTGATTCACCAGTTAGCAGTGACTCATCTATTTCCATCCGCTCATCTGAGACGACAATTCCGTCCACTACAATCTGGTCACCAGGACTAGCCAGTAGCACATCATCTAGCACCACCTCGCTAGGGTCGATAGTTTGCCTACTTCCCGAACGTATTACAGTCACTTTCGGACGGGTTAACAAGGTGATTTGGTCAAGTAGATGCTTGCTGCGACTTTGTTGGATCACACCCACAAATACATTTACCAGCACGACTCCGACGCTCATGATCGCATCCCCTGGTCTTCCGAGGATAGTCAAGACTAACCCAATCCCAAATAGGACGATATTCATGAACGTAAACACGTTCTGGCGGAAAATCTCGATGTAGGATTGACTTGTCTTTACTTGGAAGTTATTCCCTTGACCATGAACATGGCGTGAGTACACATCCTGTTCGGACAACCCCTGAATCTCAGTCATTTTTGATTTTCCTCGGCGGAATGACTCGATAGTAGCAAGTTTTTGCTCGGTCAAATCACAAATATACAAGCCTTTGCCGTACTAGAAGACCTTCGTCGTTGTGCCGGACAGCATTACAATAATTAGCAGCTTTAAATTGTTAACTTAACCTCCAAGTAAGCTGTGCAGAGTTTTCAATAAATCTGGGGTCGTGAAGGGCTTTGGCAAAAAGGCTTGAGCATTCACCTGACTGGAGTTTGAATCACTCATGGCAATTATCTGTACTGAGGGTTTGATTTTCTGCAATGCGCGGATGGCAGTTTTCCCATCCAATAAGGGCATCATCATATCCATCACTACTATCTTGATTTCATGCTTATACTGGGCATAGAGAGCGATCGCTTCAATACCGTCATTGGCAATTAACACCCGATAGTTGTGGGTTAATAGTGTAGTTTTGGTAATCTCAGCAATTGCGGTTTCATCATCCACAAATAAAATTAATTCTCCATTGCCTGTGGGTCGTTCTACACTCTCTGCTGTTTGGCTTGCTGTTTCCCCGCTTGCTGGCAAGTACACTTTAAAGCAGCTACCTTTTCCTACTTCACTGTGTACTTCCAAAAAACCGTCGTGCTTTTTGATGATGCTAAGCACGGTAGACAAACCTAAACCTGTACCTTTACCAACTTCTTTAGTTGTGAAAAAGGGGTCAAAAATCTGAGAGATTATTTCTGGGGAAATACCAACTCCCGTGTCGGCAACCGCGATCGCAATATGAGGACCAACTTTTGCCTCAATATTCATTTTGGCATATTGTTCATCAATAAACAGGTTTTCGGCTGAGATACTTAAAGTCCCACCATTTGGCATCGCATCGTGAGCATTAACTACCAGATTCATAAATACCTGATGCAATTGGGTGGGATCGGCAGCTACTGTCCAGAGGTTATCCGCAATATTTCTTTGGATTTTGATAGATTTGGGAAATGTCCCTCTAGCAATCTGCTCAATATCCAATAGTAAGTGCATCACTTGCACAAGTGTATGCTGCTCTTCGGTTCCACGAGCAAAGGACAGAATCTGCTTAACTAAATCGGCTCCCCGTTTTGTATTTGCTTCTAGAATATCCAGCATCCGCTGATTGGGTTCGTCGAGATTGGGGAGTGTGATGGGTAGAAGTTGAGAGATCGCTAAAATCGGTGTCAGAATATTATTTAGATCGTGGGCGATGCCACCAGCGAGGATACCGATATTTTCTAAGCGTTGGGCACGGAGGTACTGGGCTTCTAGTTGTTTTTTCTCTGTAATATCCTTGGCAAAGCAATAGTGCCCGATAAATTGCTCCTGCTGATCGTAGGCTTTGACCATGACCAATTGCTTGTAAAAAATCGAACCGTCTTTTCTCACTCCTTTGGCTTCCACTTCCACCTTGCCATCAGCCAGCATTTGCTCATAAGCGGCACTCATCTTTTCTTGATCGTCTGGATGAACAGTTCTCTGCCAATCCCTGCCGATCATTTCTTCCGGTTGAAAACCTACTATCCTAGCATAGGAGTTATTTACCGCAATGTAACGACCTTGGGTGTCCAACTGTGAAATTCCCTCTACAGCACTTTCTAGGGATTTACTCATAGCGTGCAGTTCTTTCTCTACCTGCTTACGCTCATTGATTTCCTGTTGCAATTGGGTATTTGCTTGGGCAAGCTCAGCAGTTCGCTCCGCAACCCGTTTTTCTAGATTGTTTTGAGCTTGGTGCAGCTGCTGGTTGACTTGCTTTAATTCAGTTGTTTGCTCTTCTACCTGTTGTTGTAAAATATCGATCACATGAACCATCTCTAACGGATCGAGCACTTGTAATAAATTAGTCTGAGTGACAATTCCGAGTAGATTACCGCGCTCTCCAGCCACAACCAATCGCCGCACGAGCCGAGCCTGCATTTCTTGATGGGCAACCCACAAAGAATCTGTAGGGCGCAAAAGAAACAACGGTGTACTCATCACAGTTTGTGCATTGGTTTGGTCTAAATTAAGATGTAGAGACCGGAATTGCACAATATCCCGCTCAGTGACGATACCGACAGGAGTTACATCTAATGTATCTGTATACGCTTTTGATTCCTCACTCTCACTCTTTTCTGCTACAATAACCACACAACTAACGTTATGATCAGCCATAAGTCGGGTCACTTTTAATACCGAAGTTGTCGTGTGTGTATGGATTACATCTTGAACCATTACCTCTGTAACACGGCGTAATTTGAGCAAGTTTACTGGCTGTAAGACCTGACGAATGCTGTTGGGCGTCACGATTCCTACTAGTTGACCCTGATCGTTCAAAATTGGTAGATGACGAATTTGATGCTGCTTAAAAAATGCCAGTGCTGTGAGGATATTTTGAGAACTAGATTCCCGTAGGGTAATAACTTTTTTTGTCATCACCTCACTAATTTTAACTTGGGATAAATCAATTTCAGCAGCGGTAATTTTTACAACATCTCGCTCTGTGAATATTCCTAGTAATTCTGTGTTTGATACTATGAGTATACAACTACGACTTGTCTGACTAGGTGGGTTAAATCTAGATAATTCGGAAATTGACAGATCGCCATTGTGACTCCTTGCCTGACTCATCAAGTGAATGGCATCAACTACCAAAGTATCAGGTGCGACGGTAACAGGACGTTCGGTCACCCGATCTAAAGAAGGCAAATCAATTGGATTAAGATTGGGTTGTGTCGCTAAAGCTTTAATATACATCATGATTTTTAGCTACTACTATTCGCCCAACTTGCTTGATCTTACCCGAAATTGCTTAAAATATTTTAATCCACCTCCAGAAAGATGAACATTTTTTGATATTGTGGTTGTAATTCTCATAAAATATTGCGACGGACGCATCTGAGTTGAGTTAAAGACAAAATTTGATTTTCTATTTTAGAATGCCAGAGACAGCAGGTAGCAGAGGAGTGAGTATTTAAGTAATCATGCCGATTGAAATTTTGCTAGTAGAAAATGATCCTCGTGATGCCCAAATGACTCAGATAGCTCTAAAAGATAGCAAAATCTCAGTTAACCTCAACCAGGTTGAGGACGGTGTTGAGGCAATGGCTTTCTTGTACAAACAAGGAAAATATACCAGTATGCCTCGTCCAGACATTATCTTCCTCGATTTGAACCTACCTCAAAAAGACGGGCGGCAGGTATTGGCAGAAATTAGAGAGGATGAAGCTCTCAGACGGATTCCTGTGGTAATTATGACAACTTCTGAAGCGGAAGAAGACATTCTCAAAGCCTACAATCTCGCGGCAAATTGCTATATTGTTAAGCCCATTGACTTGAATCAGTTTGTCAAAGTTGTCCAGTCTATAAAAAACTTCTGGTTCACAATTGTTACATTGCCACCGGAGTAAATCAAATGGCAGATCAAATCATCAAAGTCTTATTAGTAGAAGATAATCCGGGCGATGTTCGTCTGTTACAGGAATTTTTAAGAGAAGTTACTTCACATCGAGTCGAATTACTTCCGGTTGGGCGACTAGATGAAGCATTGAATTGTCTGGATTGTAACAGCTTTGATGTCATTTTGTTAGACCTTTCACTGCCAGACAGCCAAAGCTTAGAGACTTTTATCATCGCTCACCGTCAAAGTCCCGAAACTCCGATCATCGTGCTCACAGGTTTAGACGATGAAAACCTGGCAATCAGGGCGATGCAGGAGGGGGCACAAGATTATTTGGTGAAGGGTCAGGTAAACGGTGACTTACTGGTACGTTCAATGCGCTATGCGATCGAACGTCAACTAGCAAAGTCGGCACGGCGGCAGAGTGAGGAGCGATTTCGCGTTGCTTTGAAAAACGTTCCGATCATTGTCTTCAACCAAGATAGGGAGTTACGCTATACCTGGATTAGTAACTCTGCTTTTGGGTTTCAGGTTGAGGATATTTTGGGTAAGCATGATACCGATCTCATTTCATCTGTTGATGCCCAGCATTTAACCGCGATTAAACAGCGCGTGTTAAACACGGGGGTAGGAATGAGAGAAGAAGTATCAATCATCTCCAAAGACGGAATTTTTTATGAAGATTTGACCATAGAACCATTACGAAATGAGTGGCAAGAAGTGGTAGGAGTTACTTGTGCCGCTATTGACATTACTCAACGCAAGCTAGCAGAAGAGAAAATCCGCGAACAAGCAGCATTACTTGACATCAGTTCTGACGCAATTTGTGTGCGAGATCTCAATAACCGAGTTTTGTTCTGGAATAAAGGCGCTGAAAATCTCTACGGTTGGCAAGCCCAAGAAGTTTATGGTAAAAAACCTCGAGAGCTTTTATACCAAGAAACTTCAGCGGAAGTTGAAACGGCTTTTTTGACGGTCATTGGCAAAGGTAAGTGGCAGGGCGAGTTAAGTACAATGACCAAGGGCGGTAAGGAAATTTTGGTGGATAGTCGTTGGACTCTAGTCCGAGATGAAGACGGCAATCCCAAATCTATCCTCACGGTTGACACTGATATCACCGAGAAAAAAGAACTGGAAGCGCAGTTTTTCCGCGCTCAACGTCTAGAAAGTCTCGGCACTTTAGCTAGTGGCATTGCCCACGACCTCAACAATATACTGACACCGATCCTTGCCGGAGCGCAATTGTTACCGCTAAGATTAAGCAATATGGATGAACGCAGTCGTCACCTGTTGGAGATATTGGAAACAAATGCCAAACGCGGTGCTGATTTAGTCAAGCAGATTCTGTCTTTCGCCCGTGGTGTTGAAGGAAAGCGGATGCCATTGCAACTCACGCATTTGATTTTAGAAGTTGTCAAGATCCTAAAAGAGACATTTCCGAAATCTATTGAAATCTGCACTGATATTCCACAAGACCTTTGGATAGTTTTTGGAGATAGTACACAACTTCATCAGATACTAATGAACCTTTGTGTTAATGCCTGCGATGCTATGCCGAATGGTGGTACTTTAACAATCTCTGCCGCAAATCTGTTGATTGATGAAAATTACGCTTGCATGAATCTCGAAGCCAAAATCGGTCCTTATATTGTGATTACTGTTGCAGATACGGGAATTGGCATTCCCACAGAGATCAAGGAGCGAATTTTTGAGCCATTTTTTACTACTAAAGATGTAAGTAAAGGTACTGGTCTGGGATTATCTACGGCAATTGGTATCATCAAAAGCCACGGTGGCTTTATGAACTTGCATAGCGAGGTGGGAAATGGCACTCAATTTAAGGTGTACTTGCCTGTAGTGAAGGAAACAGAGATTCAGCAGCCTTCCTTATCAGACTTGAAACCGTTGAGGGGAAATGGAGAATTGATTCTCGTTGTCGATGATGAACCATCCATTCGGGAGATTACGTGCTCGTCGCTGGAAACTCACAACTACAAAACTCTAGTTGCTACTGATGGAATTGAAGCGATCGCGCTATACGCTGACCACAAAAACGAAATCAGTGCTGTATTGATGGATATCATAATGCCATTAATGGATGGTTTAACAGCGATACGTACCTTAGAAAAAATAAATCCAGAGGTGAAGATTATTGCCACTAGCGGACTTGTGTCAAACAGCAAGCTAGCTGTAGAAGCTGGCACAAGCGTCAAAACATTTTTGTCAAAGCCTTATACAGTGCATGAATTATTACAGTCTCTACAGAAAGTAATCCTATAGTGTCCCATCGCTAACTCTATCCTTAAAAAAGACGACTGCAAAAATCCTCCAAATCGCACTCTTGATTCCAGCAGCGTTCAAGTATGCCGATTACGTTTAAATCCCAGCAGCTATTTAATAGCTTGAGTTTGTAATTATACCAAAATTTCCAAGGATTTAAAACAGCTTTGTTAGTTTTGCTACAAAGCGGCTGATTCAAAAAATCCCATAGGGGAAATTGCGCTCTAATTGAGTACTTGTTAGTCAGCATATACTTTTGTACCGATAAATTCCTCGTGTAATTGCTATTTGTGTTTAATTACCCATTGAGCCACATTTTTCATGGATAAACGGTAATTTCAACATATAGTTCACTTTTTCAACTTATTGTTTGTAGCTCGCGATCAATACTTACCGTTTGTAAATGCCTAAACTCCTGTATTGGCATTTCTTGCCGACAATGTGGGCAAAACCAGTAAACTCTGCGACTAGATATATGACGTAGAAGATCACTGGAACAGCAAAGGCAAGAATGATTCATATTTTTTAACTCTCTATTGATAAAAGTCTTGGACTGAGATTGGATTTGCTTATGTTTAGACAATAGATCTCAAATGTGAAGAACCTGTGAGGAAAAATTAAATACTTTTAATCAATGTATTTTTAGATATTACTTCGTAAAATTTTGCAAAATTTGTATACAAATTTTGCAATTATGGCAGTAGCTTAACTTAGAGAAAAAGTTATGAGATGCACTCCGATGGTAGCTTGACGATGGTAAACCAGAAGTCTTCGATTGACTGTACGATCTTCACGAACTGATCGAAGTCAACAGGCTTAGTAATATAGCAGTTGGCAAAGAGATCGTATGCTTGAAGAATATCCTTCTCTGCCTCGGAAGTAGTTAAAATTACCACAGGAATCCGTTTCAGAGTTTCATCTGCTTTGATTTCAGCAAGCACTTCTGGTCCGCTTTTCTTGGGTAAATTTAAATCGAGTAAAATTAAGTCTGGATGAGCCGCTTCCGCATACCTTCCTTGTTTGCGTAAGAATGCCATTGCTTCTACTCCATCCTCAACCACATTTAGATGAATATGCATCTTACCTTCTTCAAGAGCTATTCTGGTTAGTCGCGCATCACCAGGGTTATCTTCTACTAACAAAACCTCTATTTGTCTGCTTATGGCTTTAATATTCACGCTCATTTACCTACTGCTGCCGGAATAATAAAATAGAAAGTTGAACCAATACCAGGCTCCGATTCCACCCAGAGGCGTCCGCCGTGTCGTTCGACAATCTTCTTGCAGATTGCTAAACCAATACCTGTGCCGGGATACTCAGTCCGGGAATGCAAACGCTGAAAAATGAGAAAGATCCGCTCAATATACTCCGGCTCAATGCCGATACCATTATCATGCACTGAAAACAACCACTTGTCATTAGTTTGCTTTACCCCGATATGGATTTGTGGGGATAACTGGCTGCGGAATTTGATGGCATTGCCAATCAAGTTTTGAAATAGCTGCCTCAGTTGAGTAACATCAGCCATAACTTGGGGTAGAGAGTCATAGGTTATAATTACACCACTTTCCTCAATTGCGACCTTTAAATTTGCCAGGACATTGTTCAGAATCACAGAACAGTCAACTAGCTCAAAAGACTGAACACGAGTACTCACCCGTGAATAACTCAATAGGTCATTGATCAGTTTCTGCATCCGGCTGGCTCCGTCTACGGCATAGCCGATAAACTCATTAGCATTGGCATCAAGCTTATCTTTATATCGCCGTTCCAGGATTTGTAAATAACTCGTTACCATCCGCAAAGGTTCTTGCAAGTCATGGGATGCCACATAGGCAAATTGTTCTAATTCGGCATTGGAACGTGCTAGTTCCTGACGCTGGTGGGTTTCTTGTTCCAAAAGCTGGGCTTGGTCTAGGGCAATGCCAAATTGGTTTGCCAGGTGTTGTAGCAAATCAATTTCAAAACTGCTCCACTGGCGCGGTCTGCTACACTGATGGGCTATGAGCAAGCCCCAGAGTAGGGGCGAAGTCACTTCACCCCTACTAGTTATAATAATTGGTACTACAAGGTTAGCTTTCACGTCAAACTGCTTGAGGAATTCCACATAGCAGGGTTTGACGTCAGCTCGGTCGATGTCTTCAATTGCACCAACTCGTCCTTGGCGATACTTTTGTTGATAGTTTTCTCCAAAGCAAGGGTCAACAATATTTTGTCCGAGTACTGCTGACCAACCAGGCATCACAGTTTCTTGTACCACCATTCCCGATCCATCAGCATTCATCTGAAAGATCAAAACTCTGTCGGCATGAAGCAGTTTTTGTACCTCGTTAACTGTTGTTTGGAAAATTTCCTCTGGTTGTAGAGATTGGCGAATTTTCAGGGTAATCTCCCTGAGGATTTGAGAACGGTGATTCTGACGCCTTAATTCTTCTTCTACCCGTTTACGTTCAGTGATATCATTAGCAATACCCAGAAACCCTGTAATATTATTTCCCTTATCCCGTAAAGCTGTTACGGAAAGCTCTACTAAAAAGCGTGAACCATCTTGGCGGATGTAAGACCATTCGTGCTCATCTGGTTCTCCAAAGCGTGCCTTAGCAACAAAGACTTCAAAACCTGGTTCGATCAAGACTCCCAATTCTTGGGATAAATCTTGAGCACGCTGTATGACTTCATTGGCATCGTGGATAATCCCCGGCGTTGTTTTCCCAATTACCTCTTCTGAGGCATAGCCTAACCATTTTTCGGCAGCTTTGTTAAAGGTGCGAATTGTACCATCCACATCAGTGGAAATTATACTGTAATTGGCATTATCTAAGATAGCTTGTAGTCGTTCTTCAGCTGCTGCTAGCTCTGAAGTCCGTTCTTGAATGCGGATTTCTAGCTCATCATATCCTTTGCGTAAGGCGATCTCTGCTCGCTGACGCCTGCAGACAAAATATACCAGTGTCAACGATATTGAATAATAAGCTAAAGCAATTAGCGAGTCGGATAGAAGATGGAGCCACACCAGATCCGACTTCCAGAGATAGCAATGACCTTGAGGGATAAAAGTTTCTGAAGTTAGCAGGTTTTTGAGGAATTCTGGCATGGCGGCGGTATCTTAACTGTTTGACTTAACTATTTTTCGCTCCAACCTAAAATAGCAGCAATTTGAGCTGCTAATTCCAGCGGACTAAATGGTTTGGCGATCGCTCCACGTATCCCTCCCATTTCTGTATAGCGACGGTCAGAATCATGAATTTTTGCAGTTAACCAAATCACTGGAATCGCCTTCGTACTTGGGTTTGCTTGTAGCTTTTCAATGGTTGTGGGTCCATCCATATCTGGCATCATCACATCCAATAAAATTGCATCAGGTTGATTAACCTCAGCTTGAAGAATACCTTCAGGACCAGAGCCTGCCACCAATATTTCCCAACCGGCTACCGTTTCTAAACAGATCTTGGCAACTTCTTGAATATACTGTTCGTTATCAACGACTAAAATCCGCTTCATAGATAGTTAAGGCTGATGAGTTATAAGTTTTTCTGAACGGATAGGCAAAGTAAAGTAAAAACTACTACCTTCACCCAAAACACTTTCTACCCAGATTCGTCCACCATGTTGTTGTACAATACTGCGGCAAATTGTCAAGCCCAACCCAGTTCCGTCGCGATCGCGAGAATCTGAGGAGTCAACTTGTTGAAAACGCTCAAAGATACTATCTAGTTTATCAGCAGGAATACCGCGTCCGGTATCTTTGACTGTAAACAGAATTTCATCCCCTTGTTGCTGAACCGTCAACCAAACACTGCTTTTTGAAGATGAGAATTTAATGGCATTACTCAGTAAGTTGGTGATAATTTGGATCGTGCGATCGGGATCTGCCTGCGTACAGAGGTGCTCACTCCCTTCAGCACAAACAGATATAGTAACTTCTGCTTTGTCAGCTAGAGCCTGGATCTCGTTCACAGATTTTCCGATCAGATCGGCGACGTTACAGGTGTCTTTTTCCATTTTCACCTTGCCTGATTCGATGCGTTCAATGTCGAGGATATCGTTGATCAGGCGTACTAGGTGGTCTGTGCTATCAACAGCAATTTCCAACAAACGTTTTCCTTGTTCAGAGTCTGGCTGAAGCAAACCACTGGAGAGCATTCCCAGAGAGCCGTTAATTGAAGTCAAGGGTGTACGAAGTTCATGGCTGACGATGGAGACAAACTCATCTTTCATCTGCTCGATTTGTTTTCGCTCAGTGATATCACGCAAAATAATAGTATATACAGTTTCTCCTTGCAGTTCTAGTCTAGATATAGAAGCCTCAGCGGGAAATTCAGTCCCATTTTTGCGACAACCAAAGATTTCCCCTCGTTCTCCCATTCTGCGAGCCGGACTTGGGGATTTACTAAAGTTAACCACATGCTGATGATGAGCCTGGGCAAAGCGCCGAGGTAATAGTAAGCCAAGACTTTGTCCGCAAATTTCTTGGGCAGAGTAGCCAAAAATATTTTCTGCTCCTTGATTAAACAAGGTAATCCGTTGATTGCTATCTACGGAAATAATCGCGTCGCTGGCGATATCTAAAATTCCGGCAAACCGAGTTTGAGAGATCTGCAATGCTTCCTGTATTGAGGTTTTCTCATTGAGTTCTGATTGTAAGTGTCGATTGAGGGCAATTAACTCAGCAGTGCGTTCTGCTACTCTCAGTTCCAGTTCGTTATCAGCTTTCTTTAAGGCTGCCTCACTCTCAACAACTTTAGTTTGACGATCAAGAGCCATGCGCCGCAGCAGTTTAATTCGCTCCAAGCGATTTACAATCCGGGTAACCAATTCTGGTCCCACAATCGGCTTGCTGACAAAGTCATCCGCGCCAACGCTAAACACCTGATTAACAATGTCAGCATCGCTATGAACTGTTAAAAAGACGATGGGTAACCCACTCCAGTGCGGGTCGTTCCGTACTACCTTGCAAATTTCAATTCCATTTGTATACGGCATTTCCACATCTAGAATCAGCAAATCTGGCGTTACCGCTTCCAAAGTTTCCCAAAACTGTCGTGAGTCGGAAAGGGTAATCACCTTCAGACCCCAAGGACTGAGTAAGGTTTGCAGCAATGCCAGAATTTTAGGATCGTCATCTACAACCAATACCTTGGCTTCGGTATGGAGAGATTGTTGTAGCACTTGGGTTGCCGCTTCTAGCACTAGTTCTGTAGGCATCGACTTCTGCAAGAAAGTGTGCCCGCCGTGGCGAGCAACTTGCAAGCGGTTTGTAAAGTCAGTTTGCTCTGTAAATATCAGCACAGGTATTGGTGGCTGGCAATGAGACACCTCAGCTAGCAGGTTTAAGCTATCTTCCTGACGCGGAGAAATATTAGTATCTAATAATACAATGCTGGGATGTTTTTGGCACAATTGATTTCTCGCCGCTTCAATCGTAGTAGCAATTACAACTTCTAATCCCCAATCAGAAGATGCTTTTGCTAGACTCTCGGCGCTAACGCGATCGCGGTCAACCACTAACAATAGTGGTCGTTGTGCTGCAAGTTGGGAATCTCCATCTGACTTTTGCTCAATTTCTTGACGTAATTGTGCCACCCAAGAGCGCAAATCGCTGGTTTCAGATTCAGTCAAAGTTTTACCAGCTTTCAATAAATGCTCTATCTTACGTGCCAATTTCGAGCCTTCAGGAATGCCAAAAGTACCTAACGATCCTGCCAACGTGTGAGCCTCTTGTTGTGCGAGCGATCGCATTTCTGGAGCGTCAGCTTCTTGGTTGATAGCCTCCTCGATCATACTCACTTGCTCTTTTACCCGCCCTTGAAATCGCTGCCAAACTCCCGCAATTGCATTCATGGTTTGCTGCTTAGTCAATTCACCCAGCGAGGTAGGCGAGGTAGAAGTTTCAGAAGATCTATTCTCCAGGGGTTTCAAACGATAGCCAATTCCGTAGACGGTTTCAATCAGATCTTTAGGTGCTCCCCCAGCTTTTAGCTTCATTCGTAACCCTTTGATATGGGTACGCACAGCTTCTTCACCAGGAGTATCGTCATAGGACCAAAGATGTTCCAAAATCATGTCGCAGCTAAATACCCGACGGCTGTTTCGCAAGAAAAGCTCCAGCAGTGCGAACTCTTTAGGTGTCAATGGTAGTAATTTTGTAATATAAGTAGCTTCATAGGATGCAGGGTCAAGCCGCAAATCGCCCCACTCCAACACAGGTTTTGCTCTGACACCGCCGCGACGCAATAACGCCCTAACGCGGGCGATTAATTCTTCCTGCTCAAAGGGTTTTACAAGGTAGTCATCCGCACCTGCATCTAACCCAATTGCTTTATCGTGACTACTATCGCAACCCGTCAACAACAAGATTGGCAGTAGTAAGCCGCTACTACGTATTTGACGGCAAAGACTTATACCATCGACATGGGGCAGGACTACATCCAGAATTACGAAGTCATAGTCGAAAGTTTGAATTAAATCCCAAGCTGACTTACCATCATTAGCAACCTCAACAGCATAGTTTTGTTCACTGAGAATGGCAGTGAGTGCATGACACAAAAACTCATCATCTTCTACAACTAAAATCTTCATATTAACTCGCTGACTATTTAATCTTCACTAATCGTGAGCACTTCTGGCTGACATTGCTTAACCTCAATAGAACTGATTTTAGCTCCTTCTTGAGCGATATCCTCAATGTATCCAAACTGGGAAGTTTTAGCTTTATTAGCTGTAACGAAAGGACCGAAATAGTAGGTGCAATTAGGATTATGGGTAATTATCTCCACCCACCATGCTAATCCCAATTTTTCTAACAAAGACATCGCCATATTTTCCGTATGTTCTACAAAATTCATGTTCATGCTCCAAATATTCTTTTGCCTAGACAGTAAAGGAGATAATGCAGATGAGCATAAAATGGGCAAATAAGCTGAGCGTGCGTTTCTTAAGTGCGATCAAAATGCTTACGCATGAACTTGCCATAGCTAACGATTGCTCACTTTAATCTAGAGGCTAGGCAAAAAATGTGAGGAACTTGTGAGGATAAAGCATTTTTTGATTACATCTATGTTAATTTAAGTATTTTTAACGGCATTAGGTTCAGTATTCCATTGTCCCTGTGTCGGAATACGATGCCAGCTTCCCAAGCGATCGCAATCATGCCAGACATCTATTTACCTAAAAACAACAACACCCAAACTACAACTTGCTCAGTTATTTCCTCTCATTTTTTTTGCCACGCAGGGCTACAACTATTAATTTCGCAACTCGCCGCGAAATATAATATTCAGTTGCATTGCCCCCTCTGGACTACAATCATGAGGAAATGTAAGCTTTTGAGTTGGGTGTTGTTGTTAGTTGACGAGACAGATGATGCAACAGCTTTTTCTCCTTAATTGAGTTGAACTTGTTTTCCTTAACTGTTTTATCTGCCAGGGAAGCTTTATTGGGCTTCAATTATTAAGTTAACATTATTCAGTCAACATGAATTGTATTAGCAAAAAAACTTTACTTTTAGCAACACTTCGTGAATTCTTCCTTGAATTGGCAAATACTCACAACGTTACTAAACCGCCATTAATTGACAATAAGGCAAGCAGGTAGTCGAACTCATCCGTTTATGTAAGATTATCGGTTACAATCTCAGCCGCATCACCAGCTAAACTTTCAACAGCCCGGCGAATCGCAGCGATCGCCATCCCTTGCAACCGAGCAATCTCTTCGGCATTAGGTTCAACATTCCATTTCACCCGTGTGGGAATATGATAGCGTCTTTTCATAAATATTCTCCTTGGGCAATTGAAAAACAACTTTCCACGCGATCGCCCGAAGGGCTGAAGCGCTTGGCGCTATCGCGCGGCACATTTTCTGTAAGCAGCAAATAATCGCTATCTAAATCATCATGGAGATAGATGCAATAAAACAATTCTAATGAATCTGCAAATACATAAGAAATCGCAACTTGCTTAGCTTCTTCAGACACAATTTCCTCCTTCAGCCGCCAAATCCGCACATCTTGACATGTTTTACCCAGACAAGCTTTCAGCGCAGGCGTTGCAGTTCCGGTTTTTGATAGTTGATAGAGTGTTGTATCCGCATCACCATGTAAAGGTTCTGTTAAAACCACAATCGAGAGTTGTTCTCCCCACACATCCAGAACGTGAATCAAATCCTCTGCAAAGTGCAGTTGCACTGGTCCAGAGTTATAGGCAAAATATTCTATTGCTGGAAAGTGGGAATTTTCGAGAAAGGTTGGTAAATCGACCCAGAAAAGTCGTTCCACCTCGACTAAGCGCCGTCCAATCGCTGCTGCTAGCAACTGAGTTTGTTGGGATGGTAATAATGGAAATAGTTCAGCATCCATAAGCAACTTACTTTCCTCCTGCTTGTTTCTGTCGCCAAATTGCCTTGAAACGCTCGGTAATATTCAAAATATTACCGCTGGGTCCACCTCCTCTAGTCACGCTCACCGGATCGTTGACAAACACCGCACCATCTGACCGCCGCACAATAAACTGGAAATCGCCAACATTTGCCTGATTCTGTTGCAAAGTTCGATAAATGCGCTCTAAGTCGTCGATTGTCTTTTGCGTTACTACTTCTATATTTTGAGGCGTGCGCGAAGGTTGTCGCAATCGACCGATGATATCTTTGCTGCTGACACCATCAACACGTCGCACCACAATATTAGTCTGTCCGTCAATCCGGCGCGTTGCCGCATATACGGTATCGATTCCCATCAATTCTAACTCTACCAATGACTGAGCTTCAACGGGTAGCCTTCCCCCTCCTTGTTTGACAAGTAAATCAGGTCGTCCAGCTACCTCATACAGTTGGCTTGTACCACCCTCGGCAAAAAATGCACCTAGTGATAAAGATTCTGGGACAATTGGTAGCGACCTTGCTAATCCGACGATTCCGCGAATGCGATTGATTGCCTCGCTAGAAGACGATCCGGCTGCGGTCAACAGTAAGTGAGAAATAACAGGATCGTTACGAATAATACTCGCAATATAAGGAGAATTAGCCAGAATATCAAGTTGTCCGGCTTTCGATAAAGCACCGAGAATGGGGGTATCCAATGAATTCAAGGCTTCGAGGAAAGTCCGCAGTTGCGTGGGATTGAGGTGATTGAGAATCGCCAGCGCCGCTTCATTAGATAGGTCTGCTTGGGAGACATTCAAAAACTTCTCCAGCCCTTCTACAGAAGAACGGGTAAGAGATTCAGGAGAGAGTTCCAGAACTCGCCGGAAAACACCCAGACGGTAGGATGCGCCTAACTGCTCAGTTACCTGCCCAATTCGTCCGCGAAAAGCTTCCAGCAACCGACTTGACATAGCTTCACCAAACACAGTCCGGAAGTTTTTGCTCAGATTTCCCAACGCCTCTGTCATCCAAGCTGTCCAACGCGCTGGTGAGATCCCCGCCTCTCGAATCTTCGCCACGGCTTCAGTTAAAGTTTTTAGTCCAGTTTCGCCGCCTAAACGCAAGATCGGCTGCAACGCCCCAATGCCAAATTCAAACACAGTACCTAGAAAAGCTCCCCAAGCCATCTGACGGACATAATCTTCAGGACTAGACCAGCTACCACGACCAGATAGCACATTAATTAAATCGTGACTGAATGTTGTCAAAGCCGCACTACCAGCACCTCCCACAGTTCCAACAATCAACCGTTCCGCAACCCAACCACCAATCAGGCGTTCTAACGATGCAGTGCCAATGAGTCCAGCTGCACCCCGTCCCAGAATTCCCGCACCTCGAAAACCCAGCGCCATCAGATAACCATCTAGGGCAGCAATTAAGAATCCTTCCAGGCTTAATTTGGCATCTCCAAAAACGACCTTGTAAATGTAAATCAGTTCTGAGAGACTAATCGAGATCAGGACAGTGGTTGTACCACCTGCGGCTTCAATCAAGAGCACGACGATACCAGCTTCCCAAGCGATCGCAATAATGCCGATGATAGAAACACCAATGCCTAATGTTTCTAGGACTACCGCATTATTACTAATGATCCACCCTTGCAGTAGCAACTCAAACTCACCATCAACTTGCGTGCGGCGACTTTCAGCAACCGTTTCCCAAGCACCACGATCGACTCGTTCAACTAACTCGTAAGTAATGTAATATCTTTCGAGAAATCCTTCTTCCACCCGCAATTCAATACCCAGCAACCGCAGACTGCGCTCGATCTTGACTTCTTCGATGTCGTTCTCATTCAGATGAATACGTTGAACAGCTGCTCCCAATACTGCCCTGGCAAAGCTTTCCTCGTTGTATTGCTGTGTATCCTGACCGAGTAAAATTCGCTTGAACAATGCTTGAGCTTCTTCTTCCAAAGCTTGGCGGAATGCGGGCATTCGTGAAGCTTTGATGCGTTGAGCTTTGCGGCTGACAGAGTAAATCGAATCGATATTTACAAGAATATCTCCTCGTTTGACGCGATCGCTAGCATTTTTATCCAGCCAAATTTCCGGCTCTTGTTCTCTATAGATGTGGCGCGAAATACTGTGACGTTGAGTATTAAATGTAGCGATCGTTTGGCGTACCCGAGCATGGGTTGCATGGCGCGTGCCTAATGTCAGTTGGATCAACAGCCGATGTAAACCCCAATACTTAGATGCTTCAACTGCCTCAAACAATCGGTTAAACGAATTGCGACTCTCCAATTCCCAGAGCAAAAATTCAAACGCACTGCCGCCAAGAATTGGTTCGGTGGAGGGGTTGCTGCCATAATGTTGCCGCAAAAACCTCAATAGAGTTTCCGCCCATTTGCTTTGCACTGGGTCGCCTTGCAGCATGACAATTAACTGGTCGGCAATGTGTCGAGCTTCTGGACGGAAACGGGCTGCATTGATGCGATCGGGACTCAAGGTCAGCACAGCAAAGATATAAGCCCCCTGCCAATTAGGTTCCCAGACGTCTGTTGCTTGCGCCTCGTCTATTCCTCTTGTGAGATCATTACTGAAACTGCTCGCTGGAGTGCGGACAGCAGATGCTAACTGTCCTAAAGTGGAATTATTCAGGAGATTGAGACGACCTACATAGGTAGTATGAGGACGACTCAATTCGTTATTAATCCGTGCTTCTACGGATTTCTCCACCAGATATTGCAGTGCCAGGAAATGTACCCGCCGGCGTACTGTGACAAATTGCAGACGCAATATTGCGGATTCATTGCCAAACTCTTGCAGGTAATTTGCCCATGACAAACCATATTCTTGCTCAAAGATTGCCGTGGGAATTAAGAAGGTCACATCGCGCAGATACACCGATACTTGGATCTCAATTCCCAGATCGGCGAGACTTGACAATTCGATTCGAGGCAGAACCATACTAGAAAACAGAATCCAGGCACCAGGACGCAAGCGGGCATCGATCTCTCCCTCGGTGTCCACAAATCTACGATTACGCGCCAAAGTAGGAATTTCCCGTTTGACAACACCGTCCTGATCGATTTCTATCAGTTGTTGTCGCAAATCTTCTGTTGCGGCTAATCCATAGGCAAGCATCTGATGAGAGCGCACCCGACTTAATTCCTCAGCCCGTTTACTGAGAATCGGTGCCAGTTCCGACAACAGAAATTCGCGATTCACCTGAACCAACCACAATGAAACCCAACGTAATTCGTTCCACAAATCGAGATAGACTACCTTACCCAACAGCGGTTCTTTATGCAGACCTTCGATGTAATCAAGAAAGTTACCAACTCGGGCGTGAAAGTTGATGGCTTTGCGAATTAACCAAGGACGTGCCGCCGATGGTCGCTGAATGGGAAGGCGGTGCGAATCGGGTTTTTGGTAAGAAGCGAGCGTATATATATTTAAATCTGCATCTTCCCGGACTGGATTGTAGATCCCCTGTCTACCTGCCGCGATCGCCCGCTCGGCAAATTCAATTCGCGCCGCCACCGCACGAGCGATCGCATCCCCAAGCGAGCATAGCTGAGTATCGCTGAGTTGCCCAGTAATGCGGATCTTAATCGGGATGTAGCAGTTGATTTGCGGCATGAATTTTAAACCATCCGGTCTAATGCATCATTCAGTTTTTCCCAAATTTGGGCTTCAATCGCTTCGCGTTCTTCTTCCGGCAAGTTACCCACCAATATAATTTCCACTGGGAAGTAGTAATTAATAACTTGCTGGTGAAGAGTCTCGGCTGGTTCAGTTATTGCTTCTGAGTCAGGATCGAGCATCATAGCCATTTCATCAGATTCAAATTCATCAGGCATAATTCTCCTCAAGTCATTTAACTACGCGACGAAGATCAAACCACCACAGCCACTACCGTCAAACCGCCAATTACCCGCTGCTGCTGATTGATATGCATGAGATGGAAGATATGAGCATCTCCCGACCGCGAGCCAGCCAGATCGACATTCAGGGTAAATTGGGTAACTTGCTTTGGCTGTAATTGCACATCTGCTTCGTACCGAGGTTCAAAGCTTGGATTCTTAAAGCTCAACCAGTTAAGAATCATGCCCAGACAACCCAGTCGGGTGTTGTCACGAACTATTGCATTCGGAAAATCAGGGAGTTGTAGCTTAAAGCTGGTTGGCATTGTGCGGGCAATTCGCAAGTAGCCGGGTATCTGTTGTAGACCTGGAGTGAGAATATCTCGTACCTTTTGCTCGGGATTCAGGTCAGCCATCACCTGAATAGTTGCAGCTTCAGATAACTCCACATCTGTATTATTTGTCAAGATGGGGAAATTCAATACTGTTCGCCTTGGACTCATCGGCACTGGAACGATCGCAATATTTCTCTGGGCGACATGGATATCTTTTTGGGCATGAAAACAAGCATCATCTGCCTGTCCTCCTGGAACTCCATCCTGGAAACACCTGGCAATCAAGCATTTATGTCCTGTTTGCTGTACAGGATCTCTATTATCTGGCTGCCATGAGATTTTTCGCTTTAGCGGGGGCTTACCTGCTTCCTGTGACACTAATAAGGGTTGTCCAGATAAAGGAGAAGCCGGGGGATAAAGGGCGGGCTGCACTTTTTTGGCGGTTTCTGAGAGCCATCCATTGGTGCTAGCTGGTAAATTACTGGGATTGATGACTGCATCAAAGAGCTTTCGGGAACTGTTAATTTGTGAGGGACTAATCACCAAGCTAGGATCGCACACCCATAATTCAACATTAACGAATGTTGTACTATCCAATAAAGCCGTAGCATTTCTATGCACCCGGACATCGACCAAATTATCTTTCCCCACGATGGCTTGATCTGATACACCATTTGTATCTGTAAGTTGAATATCTGGACTCAACCACCAATATGTAGGACCGTCATCGATTGTAATAGATAGATCTGAAATCAGTTTCGGATCGAAATTATCATCACAAGACATGGTATTTTCTCCAAAAAATTACAAGTTTAAAATGCTAACAATTTGATTTTTATTGACCAGAAGTCAATTGAATTCCCGATATTTTAGCTGTTGAGCTAGCATCAGCTAATTTAATAATTGCGACGACAAAGTATTTATTGCTCTTGTTGTCTATCGCATTTGTTTCAGCAGGTAATTGACTTTCAATTTTGAATGCACCCGATTGATCTGCCAACTGAACCGCCAGCAAAATAGTTTGTTTGCCGTCGAGAAGTGTTTGACGGATAAGTTGAATTTGAAAAGAGGCGATATCGCCATTTTTTTCGCCAATGATCGTCAAACTCTTAATCTTTGTGTTATCTGGTAATTGCAAAGGCAATAATCCACTAACGGATGTTTTACCTCCTTCTTTTTCCGCAACACCATCACTGTTCAACAGCCAAGAGCCAAAATTTGGGTCTTTACTATTGCGGAAGAAAGTCGGTGTGAATGTCAAAGTGGTTATGGGAACTACTGAGACTAAGCTGGCGTTGATTTGGGCAATAATATTAGTGAGCTTGTCAAACTCCTTCTCTAGTGCATGGAATTTGCTATTAAAGCCCTTTTCGCCACCTGCTTGCACGATATCTTGGTTATCCATCCAGTCGTCGTGCTGAAAATCTCGTTTGTAGGTAATGTTTGTCATAGTTACTCCTTCTTTTCATGATGGAGAATTGTTCAAAAGTGAAAACTTGGGTATGTATATTCGGGAAAAACATTTTGTAAATTCCCTTGCAGTTCTACAACATGATCGCGAATATTTTTGGTAATGACTTCCACACCAATCGGATGAAAGTAATTTAAAATATTCATAATTAAGTCGTATTTATCTTTGGGAATCTTCGTGTCTGAAGTATCTAGTGAAGGTTTCAGCCGAATTTCAAAAGTGTAAGGCAGCGTACTCTGATTATCTGGTTGTAGATAAGTGGCATTAAGAACTAAAAAACCAGGCTCTAAAGGTGTAAACTTCACTTGCGGTCGTAAGACAGAGGCAAACGAACCTTTGCCGTCACCGATCGCATCTAAACTCCAGTTATAGATCCCACCACTGCTGGCAGGAATTACGGGACGGATTTGTAGGTCGATCGCGCTACCAACTGTCAGTTCGCCACTGAGGGAGGTAGAATCACTTGTGCGAACAATGTCAATTTTTGCGGCGACGCCGACAGCGCAGTAGATGTCACTTCCCTGTCGTTGGACAAAGCCAAATCCTGCTTGATGTGCCAATGCACCCAATTTATCCGTGGCTACTGCGGAATGGCGTAATCTGAGAGCACGCCCAACTCGATGCAATCCCGAAGCAGCAGGATCGTAGGCTTTAATAATTTGCAATCCATTAAGTGATCCAGCTAATAGGGCAATCAAACGATTCAGCGGTTTTTCAAGTCCAATTTGCATCTGTTGATTTTGAGGATCGCTACCATAATTTACCCCGACAACATTATGAGTAATCAGAAAAATGGGATTGAAAGTTTCCTCTGTACCTACTGCCTCGGCTTCGGTGATTCCTTTAGTACCATCTGCGGCGATTGCCACCCCATCTGCTAAACTTTCAATACCAATCCGCAAAGTTCTCGTGCCAGTCACTGTGCGATGATTCAGCGTATACTCAACTTTTACTGTCAATTCTCCCGGTGCATCTGCAATCAGGCGAAGGCGAGGAAGATGTAAATCTGCTCGATCAATAGGATGTGCTCGACCTGCACCACAAACAATCAGCGTCCACTGAATTGTGCCTTCTTTCGGTAAAGAAGCGGGAGCAACTAATAAATCTAATTGTCGCGTTTCCCATCCATCAATTCCCGGCGCTAATGGCGTCAAGGGTACAGTTAAAATTTCCAATTTTTCCTCGACAGTTACTGATGTAATGCTTTCATTTATTAGTGGTGTTGCCGGTATAATTTGCATGATTGTGCTAGCTGTCGCACTAGGCGGATCTTTTTCAATCAATACAAATGAATCTGTCTGACCGTTGATTTGTACCAATTTGTTGATGGTTGCGAGTAAAGCAGTTGGCGTCGGTAATTGCCAGTGTTCAAAAATACTTAAACGCTGACGGTAAGGAGTATCACCTTCACCGAGTACTGGGTGAAAGTCAGTCCGAGCCACTTTAGACAGACGAACTTCATCCAAGAGTCCAAAAAACTGATTTCCATTTGTACCGCGTCCCATGCGAATCGGTTCGCTATTACTTACAGCCGCCAATCCGCGAATACTTGCTGTTGCTAGTTCTTCACCATCCACAAACAATCGCGATCGCTGACTGATAGGATCGATCTCTCCGGCAAGATGATGGAATTGAGCATCAGCAATACTGATATCGGCAAAGATTTCAACGCGATTGGTGCTGTCGGCAATACAGAAGCGAACATTACTATCAATACCGCGAAAAGTCCCCAATGAAAGCGACCAACCGGGAGCAGTATGAATCCCGTTAACATCCTGTTGTCCTTTAGCGATCGCTACTTGGGTAGAATTTACCGCACCAGGTTTCATAAAAACTTCTACTGTAAAGCTGCGTTCGCTTGGCAGATCGAAGTCAACATGATGGGGAATTTCAATTGCGCCCGATCCGGTAGCACCAGGAAATTTAAATCCACTGCCAAATTTTCCCTTTACACCTTTTTGAGCACCGACATTATTACCCGAATGAGCTGTTGCACCAGGACGCGGAAATTGAGCAGTTTCATCTAAAACAGTGCTATCGCTAACATCGTTGAGATGGTAAAGTGCCAGAGTATTTTCATCAAAGGAATACTCGCGGGGAGGAAACCGAGGGACGCGCAGATCTTCTCCTAGCTTGTCTAGGCTAAACCCGTGAGCAAAAGGACGGTAACGTTGTTGTTGAATGTCATTTAAATGCCAGTAAATTGCATCTTTTTCGCCACCAATTGCCCAAAGAAACTTAGCAATATTACCAAGTAGTGCCACAATTCCCCAATTATCTGCACCAGTTCCAGGTAATCCTGAAGATAATTGCCGAAATCGCCTCAGTCTTAATGTCGCGTCCGGCGCTGGTGGTAAGGGAATTGCCAAAGAAGTGTTAGCGATCGCTAATGGGGAAATTGGCAATAAGAAAATTTGAGTAATTGTCGCTCCAGAACTATGTACAGTGGCTGTGGTTTCGGCTACACCACGCACAACTGTCCAACTAGTAGCATTAACTGCGGTCACAGTCATTACTTCATCATCAACACGAATTGTAAATTGACCGTTCCTTGGAAAACCCGCAAGTGCGGCAACATTAATCGTCGTAGCGATCGCATCAATACCGTTAGATAGTGTAGTTTGTATCGTGACGGAAAAGTCCAGTTCAATCAGCACCCCATCCCTACCAATATTTTGTTTGGGGAAGATAATATATCTGGGATCTGCTGGTTCAGATTGATAGCGGGCTTTGTACTCCCGGAAATCATAGGGTATAACATTTGTCCATCCACCAACATCATTACCCAGAGAAATCACTAAGGTTTCCGCACCGCGACGATACGGCTGAGTTAGTAATTGTGTCATTGAGTGGAGGCTTAATTCAGTCATTTGTCGCTCACCTCAATATCAATCAAATCTGCATCAATCTTGAATACGGCAATTTCATCAGGCTGCAATGCCAGATTTTCCCCAACTGCTGCTTCAATTACTACTTGCTGAAAGCGCTGTTTGCTCCCAAAACTAATCCCGCCAAACACCGGCGGACAACGCCGCAGGTGTAATTGCTGAACATCCAGCACACCAGGAATACCCATACAGTCACACAACACCTGAGAATACAGGACACTCCCTCCCAATCCCAAGGTATTAATCCGCCGATTCAGCACATCTTTAATCGCGGCGATCGCTGCACTCTTATTATGTCCTGGTTTAATCACCACCAATGAGCGTAACCCAATCAAAACATTATTGGCACGGCGGACATTCGGAAAGATGGAAATAGGTCGGACTTCGCGAATAGCTTGTTGGATAGTTTCCTGCAAACCAACCATCCCACCACCACTCTCCCACAAAAAACCTGGATAGATAGCTACCAGAATATCGAAATAGTAAGGCGTTCCGTACAGACGCTGCATTCCAAATCGCCGTTGACCAAAGTTAAATAGTGCAAATTTGCTTAATGAAACATCCACACCGCCGACAGGATCGAACAAGCGGCAATCTCTGACCCCATCAATATTTTTTACGACATAACGAACAGCTTCTAAAGTCCACAATGTCCGTGGATATCCTAATAAGCGATCGCGGTAGGTATCATCTTCTTCTTGGATCTCGCCGCCGGTTGTTGGTGCAGCATTTTTGACAGCGATCGTTACTCCACCTAGATTTAAGTAACGTTGGGCATAAGTCGCATTAATCTTGTTAATCGCATTAGCTGCAACATTGCCCTCTAGTCCGTTCGCTTTCGCTTCAATTTTAACTATCGCTTCTTTTTGCTGACTCGACAGCGAGGTCGGCTCTAAAGTCCGAAAACGCTGAATATTCGGAGGGTCAGTTTCCACCAAAGTCCCCTCCGGTAACTGGTAAACCCGACTAAGTGCTTCATTGGCAAGTTTGAACTGGACTTCACCCGTCGCCTTCAGAAACCGCCGACTCACCCCGATATCTTCTCCCAATAAATCCAGCGCATCTCCAGAAGCTGTGGAAAGAAAGTTACTATAATACAATTGCTCCATCGCTTTCCACAGTTCCTGATCCTCAAACGAAGAGATATCTAAGAGCTTGCGGAGGGCGCTAGTCGAGCGCAGATCGGCATCAATTCCGAACATGGCGCGTGCCCGTTCAGCTTTATCTTGCAAAATCGCCTGAAAGGGTTTGATATTAAAGCCATTTTTTGTTACACCATACACCATATTTATAGCCCTCCCCCTACCAGTTTCAGTGCGACTTCGCCTTCTGTAATAGTTTGCAAAATCACGACAACTTGCCAGCGACGTGCTGCTTTCCGCAACCGCCGTACTTCATCCGGTTCTACTGCTAAATTAAGTTCAAAAAAGCGAGGTTCATCATCAAAAACTATTTCCCGAATTTCCCGCACCCGGTTATCCAAACTCAAACTTTTGACAATATTTAAGCGAATCAAATCTTTAATGCGACCCACCACTTGAGGTTGGCTAATACTGTTTAGTAAATCAAAACCATAACTCACATTAAAAATATCACTGCCAAAAGGCGTTTCCATCGCCACCTGCATGGCTTGTAAAAAGTTATCTTGATCTGTCACAATAGCGAAATCATGTTGGCTCAACACGAGATCGCCATTCACAAGCTGCAAGCTTCTCCCTAAAGTTGACGGTTTGCTTTCCATAACACTTAGGCTGATTGAAGTTTTGTTTGATTGACATTTTGTACCGACCATTGCTGAGGTACTCCCCCAACAGTCCCGTCAGTTTGCCCTTTAATTGTTGCCAGTAGCACCGCTTTGCCATTAACTTTCAGCTTTTTAGCAACTCCACCCGTCGCCGAAGCAACCTGTAGACAAATTTTGTTGCCCTTAGTTGTGTCATTAACAGTTGTACAACCACTAATCGGTTTACTCGGTAAGTCACCCTCAACTAACACCTTTTTACCTTGAATAGTGAGTTTAGATTGACTTGCCTGAAGCTGAATTTTACCCGTATGTGTACAAGTTAGCGTTGAATTTTCTACAATTACCAGCATATCTACCTCCTTATTTAATTTCTACATTGCCTTCAATTGTGACATCACCTTTAATTAAGATTGTTTTAGCTTCGATTGTCAGTGCTCCATTAGAGTCAATTTTGATTTTTGTTCCCGAATTATGCTCGATAAAAAACTCATTATCCTCACCTTCTTCTGGTCGCTTTCCAATAGTGCCAAGCTTACTTTCCCCTACGGTAATTTTCAATCCCTTAACTTCAATCACCCGCTTGCCATTATTAGCAGTTAAATCATTAGCTGCTTTTGTGCTATCACTAGGCGGATTAGCTGGACTAATTGGCAAACATAACCACCAGTCACCTGGTTTGTTTTTGGGTGGTGTAAATTCCGGTTGTTTTGACCAAATAAAACCTGTAACGATCGCATCGTCTTGTAAATTCAGATTGTGGTTGATTAATGCTTTCATTCCCGGATAAACAGGAGTGACTAAACCGCAGTTGTGCCATGCAAATAGAGAAGCGATCGGTTTATTCGGAAACAGTTGTTGCTCGAAGTTATCAACTTCTACATTAATACTGGGTTGAGTTTCGGTTTTTTCAGATCTTTGCCCAAAATACAAATCACTCAGATGCTGCTTTTCTGTGCCGGAATTGCCAGGAGTATAAGATTTTACTTTGCCAATTTCAATGCCGGGACGATTGCGCTGCTCTGTTTCCGATCGCTTGGTAATCCGCTCAGCAACTGCTTCTGCATTGGGCTGAGCCAGTATTGTCTCACGACTGCGGCAGTCTCCCCCTGTACAGGCTTTGATTGCTGAACCTTCGCAAGTATATCCGCTTGATGTCGTAAAATTGTGTACTAATGAGTGAACGCGAAACTCTACTTGTTCAAAATTGCTAAACACATCTACAAGACTTTTATCAACAGCGGCACTAACTTTTTGTCCCGGACGTAATTTGGGATCGCCAGTGATAACAAATCTAAATCCTTCTATTTGCTTGACGACTGTGGGAGAAAGGAAATCTGCATCTTCTTCTTTCAAAGCTGGAGTAGAGTCATCTTTAGTAATCAGCGAGTAAATCGCTAAGTTAACATCTGGATCGAATTGTTGGGGAATATAATCTTCGTCTTTATTTTTAATTGGTTTACCCAACCAAACTGTTTTATCGGTCACGAGAAATTCAGCTTGCGTCCGTTGCGCCAAATCATCCAGACACTTGATTAACTTTTCTTTTTTGTAATTAAGACTGCCGATTTTATCAGCAAAATTTTGAACTTGAAATGATAGAGTAATTTTGTCTTTACCAAGTTTTGCCTCCTGCAAAATTTTCTTGACTGCATCATTTATATTAGTTTGATCGGCAATGGCAATGCTACTTTCAGTATTTCTGAGAGCATAAATACCTATTTCATATCCTTTGAGTGATGTAATTAGCTTGTCACCTTCAACAGCAGTATTAACTTCTTGGATTATTCCTGTCATCACTTCTGCAAAAGGAGCGTCAAAATAGCCAAGGCTGATGACAACTTGAGCAGGCTTACTAACCTGTTTTTGAATTTCTTTTGCCTTAGCCATTGGTAAATCGTAAAGCTTAATCTTGAAAGATGCTCCAGCTTTACCGCGATTCATCGCCACCTTGATGTCAGCATCAAGAATAAAATCCCCCGAAAACATGTCATTGGAAATCTTGAGATTATCAACGTCTGGGAATTTCAATTGATACTTGATAATTATGCCCATCGCTTTGCAATGCCTCCTAAGACATTCGAGCCAAAATTACCCTGTCCGTTAAGATTGCTGGCTGATATCCGCTGTTGAGGAAACGTCAGCATGATATTTTCGACTGCATATTCCAGGCTCGGCACAACTTTGCGTAAGAAAATCGTGTCTCTAGTTTTATCGGGATTTTCTCGCTCTACTCTCACTACCAGAAATGCTTTAGGTACAGGTAACTCAATCGTGGTTGTTTTGTCAGTTAGTTGCGGGGCTGCAATATTGACATACAGCGAGAATTGGTAAGTACTTTCCTCAAAGCTTAACGGGAAAGATTGCGGGAATCCTCTAGTACTGTCAATCGGTAATGGCGTATAGCTCCTCCCCGATCGCGATAGAATATCCATAATCACACCGTAAATACAACACAATCAAATAAAAGCAGTTCCCGCCCCAACAACTAGATCTAGCGCTCCTCCTAACAGTCCACCAAGTTGAGATCGGGGTACGTGAATTAATGAAATCGAAACCTTGAGCGTATCCCGCATCTGGTTATCCTGAGTAAATACCAAGCTGGTAATTTGCATATCCAGGTGAACTCCATTTTTGGCAACTACAGGAATTCCCGCCAACTTCATTAACGGACCTGTGGCTGAGGCGAGTGACCGGGAAGTCAAAGCCATTGCTTCTAAAGCTGGTCGCAAAGCACGCAAACCCTTAATTAACAAAGCCTCAATTTTGATAGTTTTGCTCGTAGGTGCAACCAGTTGCGTCAGTTTGCTACTAGCGATCGCCGCAGTTTTATACCCTTCTTCCAAAACAAAACTTGTGACTGCCAATAAAGGCACCGCACCCACCAGCACAGGTACATTAATTGCCATAACTCACTCCCGATCAAACTTCAATATCAGTGTCAGCAGTAAAGCCGAGAATCATCCCGCTAAATGTCGCTTGCGGAACACCATCAATCACAACATTGCTAGGATTCGCTGAGGTGATCAAACAATCGCGAAATAGTAATTTCTTAAATGTCCAATCAGTTCCTTTCTTTTCTGCAACCTGAATGTCAAACTTCTTGCCTGCTAGTGCCAGCTTAGTTAGCTCAGCGACATTTGACCCAATAGCCATCAGCGTCATTGTAAATGTCGCAGTTTGCGGCTGATGCACAGCACCAACATTATCTCCTTCAATCGAATGAATTACTGTTTTAGGCGTTGTAAATGTCGGTGTAAAGGCACTAATTGGGCTGAGAACTTTTCCACCAGCACTGATTTCCAAACGGGTTTGCCAATTTAAGGGGTCTGGCATAATTAAATCTCCTATTCAAACTTCAGCGTGATATTTAAACGATGAATTGCACCGGCATAATCTACTGAGATAATCGCTGCCACAACTCGTTCGTTCTGGGCGTTGTGGATCTGCTGCAACTCAGCATCTGTGAGAGTTGTAGGTGGTTTATCGAGCAGCACTAAGAGGGGAATAAATACATCATATGCGTCAATCACTTCCCGTTCTTTCAAAGGTTGCAACACTGCTGTCATCTGAGAGACTAATGCCCGCAGCCCAGCACGACTAACTCGCAGATCTCCGATAGAACGAATCAACGAGGCTTTTAACCGAAAGGAAATATCATCAATGGTACGGATAATGTCGATATACGGTATGTCTGCACCTAAGGTATATCCTTCTCCCATGAATAAGCCTTTACCGGGCAGCAAAATGGGATCGGTTAACCAGTTGACGCGGGCGGTGTTAAAGGCATCAATTTCCGAATCACTGAACAGGTCATCCATGCCCAACTTTACAGATTTAAGCAACAAAGAGATGTGAGGTTCATAGCCAGCGATCGTTCCCGCAACGGCTGCGGCTGCATCTTCATCCGATTTGTGAGCTACTACCACCATGCGCGGACTTGCCATGTTTGTTGTGATCACCGTTGGATCGAGAATGCCTTTGCCTAACATGGCAACACCAATCCGTTCTTTACCATCTCCTCCTGTATTGGATACCGTATTCACATGACTGGCAAGGAGTTCAATTTCAGTTTTTCCTTCTGTGGCTGACTTTAAAGGGGTGTTAGCAAGCACTACAATCTGCACATCCAGTTTTGCGACTTCTGTTAGCGCATTAGTAAGTTGATTGGTGCCATCTGCCGAGTCCGTGCGAACTGCCCAAACTAATGCTGGACCAGGCTCTTGTTCAAAGGCTTTGCGAACAGAGTTTGCCAAACTTCCCTTAAACCAAGCCGCATCATCAACAGGCTTGTTATTTCCCGCATTTGTTTTATAGCTTACACTATTGGGATTAGTAATTGGGACGGGTGTTTTTTTTGGTCCGTTAGCATCATTATCTGTAGTCCCAACAATGGCAATGTCACCAAACGATCTAGTAACTGGTTTGAAAAGTTTGGTAATAGGTGTGACCGTGATATAACGCACAGGCATAAGTTTCTCTCTCTACAATTTAATGGAATTTTGCCAGGAGTTTGTTTCGTAAGGCTTCCAGTTGTTCGCGGTTTAACTGTTGCGAACTTGATTTTGGCGTTTCTATTGGTTGTTGTTCTTCTTGAGTTTTCGGTTTTTCTTCTTCTGGCATAAGACATCGCTCCTTGTTACTTAAACAAATATTTCAAGCTAAGAAATGAACCAGCATATTTTCGGCAGCGAACAGATCTTTGATACTCGTCTTTGCTTGTGATGCAGTCATTCCTGGTAAAGTATTGTCAGCGATCGCACTATCTGCAAAGATGACTAAAAAGGCATAAGGAGTTTTGATTTCTCCACCATCAAAAACTTCGACAAAATTTTTCTCATTTTCCAAGATACTCCGACACAGCTTAACATCTTGTAATATCTCCGCAATTTTGAGTTCTGCTGTAAATTTTATACAAACATTCAGGGAGAAAGTCCGAGCATTTTTGGGATCATTTGGATCAAATGGCGGAGGTTCTTTGTAGAAGAATTCCAGATAGAGATCGCCACGTTGTTTAAAATCCTCAATACTAGTAATTGAGAATTGCTGAAAAAAAGCGTCAACAATACTGACTGGATAGCGAGATTGCAGTTTAGTTCTTAATTCAGCTAGAGAAGCCACTCCTCCTAGTTCGGAAATCAAGCTTTTCGTCGATATCCGTTCGATAGGTGCTCTTTTTGTTTGCACTTTAGTTGCTAGAAGCACTTCTAGAAACACATCTATCCAAGCCAATCGTCCCAATCGAGACTGAGCATAATTCAACTGCCAGCGCTCCGGAGATGGGATAATACGCTCTTCTGTACCAGTCCGACGAATAGTTTCAAAGACTGGCATTTGAAACTCACGCCTTTGTAAGCTGGCAAATGTAGTTTCTCTAATCTCAATATCTTCGGTCTGATAGATCAAGCTAAATAAAGTAGCTAGACCCAGTTGGTTGGTGAGTAAATCTTCGATAAATGTATCTTGCAGAAATCGCAAGCTCATTCGATCTGTGAACGTAACCATTGTTCGTCAAAGAGTAGTTGCTAGCAGGATGTAATACATGATTTTCCTACTTCTAATTAAGCAAAATATGTAGATGCTAAAACTTAGTCCTGATCGCACTATTGACCGAGAGCGTATCAATTAGATAATCTGATTAGTATTACTACTTAACTACGATCACCACCTTGCTGATGACATTGTTAATCAATCAAAATCTTCAGCATCATCATGCTTTGTGTAACACTCTCAATCGCATATTTCTAATTTATACATTGAATATGAGGAACTTGTGAAGAAGCAGAGTTGTTTGTAAAACTTAACACTAAGTGATGAAAAAAGAAGCGATGTGTTTGGTATAAAAAACGACTGAGTAACAAAGCCTGAACTAATTAGTATTCACTCGTTTGTTTATTTTACCTTGCTTATGTTATTAAATTATCATTCCTTAGCGCCGGTGTGCATAGTGTAATTGTGTCGTTATGGTCTGTACCCGACGATTCTACTTCGTATTAGGGCATTGCAACAAGATCAGTCTAAAAACCTGCACTCCGGGTCTGAAAACCCTTATCCTGTCTAGTGAGCGATAATTTGCTACAGTCGGTTCAAAACAGCCGTATGCGAGAAGGAAAAATCAAGTCTTTTGAGGTCGCCTTGCAGGAAAAAACACGCATCTCGGCTCAACGCCATATCAATTCACCTAGTTAGGATAGAGGAGACCAATTATTTTTGATGGTCTTCCAATCGGAGGAAGTTTTACTCCGATTGGGTTTTTGTCTCTCCACTCATATTGAGAGGTTTGACTTTAGACATCTAACACTCAACTTATACATCGCATTGTTACTTTCATCCCTAGATCATCTGGCATTGCAAAATAACCTTTCTGATCTTCCTCCCCGGTTCAGAATCGGTGCAGATAGTCACTACCATTCGTTCGCGGCAAGCCCGCAGGATAATCCCGTCAATTCCTTTCTCTCTAGATTTGAATCTCAGACTCTCAGCACAAGTATCGAGAACAAAACCCTCAAAATCGCCAAAGCAATCATAAATCACTTCACAGATTTTGCCTGTAAAGCAAAGTTCTAACGGTTTAGGTGGAGTCTCAGGACGGCTAGGATCGTCGGGAGTTGCCTTGACCGCATCTGGGTCGCCACCCAATCCGCGAATCTTGTTACTAATCTGATTGAGATAACGGATGAAGACAAGATGCCATCGATCCGAGGTGGGGATCGACTCTGCAATATATCGAAGCACAGCCAGCTTACGGATCTCTTTTTGTAAAAGAGCCGGACCCAATCGCACCGGGATTGCCAATTGAAAAGAGCCAATCACCTTTTGGGTAATTCCCGAATACTGTTGCACGTCCACTGTAAAGAATTGACCGTCCCTGATATTTTGTGGCAGTTCTAAGGAGATTAACCCTGCATAATTCTGACTAGAACCGCCGGGTATGGGAATAAAACTGATATCCGAGACAACGAACTCAAGTGTGTGTTCATCCAGTTTTTTCAAAACATTTGGTCGCTGTCTTTGGGATGCGATCGCTAAAACTTCGTCAATATTCCACTCAGGAAAATACAAAGTAGCTTTGGTATCCCGTGGTAGATCGTTCCAGTGGACAATTAACTCATCATGTTGGAAACGATCTATCCTCGCCGATACAGCAATGTCAGTATTTCTTTGTAAACTCCTTGAGGGTTTAACCATAAACGTATGCTGAACGGTATGGGTAGCCGCATTACCTGGATTATCTGACTCGACAATTGCCAAATTTCTTTGTGCCAGACGATCGCTCGACGCCGGTGTAGCACCAAATGGAATTGGATCTGTACCACCTGGTTGAAAATAGATTTCCGCAACTAGGCATTGGTGGTGACCACGTATCAATTGCAGAATTGGCAGGCGATTGGTAAAGTGACCGTCACCTGATGGCAAGAGTGGAAATTGTGGTTCGGTTTGGTTGAAGTCCAGCCAACAGCCAAAATATGCGACTGACTCTTGAGCGGGAATCGGATTAATTGTGTGGCGGTTGAAATTATCGACCTGAGCAGACATGTCTTGGTTAGCACTATCCACCCGTGGCTCGGCAAAGAAAGGAATCGAAGCGATTTCATTTCCGATCAGTCCCAGTTGTGGGATTGCATTATCTCCTGTACCAGCACGACGATAGTTAGTACTGGTGTTGTAATCGAGCGCGGATAGCATTGTACTGAACATTCGGAAGAAGACTTTGACATTAGTTGCGGCTACAGAATTGGCTCGGTAACGAACTTTTGCCACAGCGTAATTTAATACCCGAACTCCATTCACTGTTCGGGAAAGTTCAAGTTGGCTAGCCTGTTGGTCTAGTGAGATATCAAAAAAAGGATGAAACTCGTCGTTGGGCAGACTGTTAAAGTTGGCTAATAGTGATTGAATGAACTGAAACGGCGCTGCCGAGTTTGTCTCGGGGTTCTGCTGCTGAATCGTCGAGCGCACCATTCCCGGCTGCATCTTAAATACACGAATATCTGTGCTCAGCCAGGTGACTGGTCCATCTACCATGTAAGGATTTGGTTGCTTGATCAGATGGAGTGTGGCATTAGTGATTTCGGTGCCCTGAGTAGCGCGAAGATTGACATTTCGCGTTTCGGTAAAGGTGCTAAATGCGCTGGAGTTATCAAAATGCAGATCGAAGGTAAATACAATCCGCTGCGGCAGATCGGCAGAGCGATTCGGATCCTCGAAATCTATCTGCCGGAGAATTGCAGACATCCCTGTAGCAACAGGTCCATCTGGAGAATCAAAAGTAAAGCTTAATGTCGGTGGTGCGATCGGTGAACCTAATTCATTTGGGGCAAAACCGTCGTAAATGACATAAAAAGCCCTAGGATAATTTGCCGTGGACTCCACTTCATAAACAGAAAAAGTATCTCTGTCGGTGATAATAAAGCTGCTGTGGGGAACTGTGTCATAGCTGGGCGGAAGGACGACCGATGGATCTTTTGAAGTTTTGGACTGAATCTGCCCGCCTGCCATAGTCCACGGGAACAGGTTCTCACTGCCATCCCACGGTCCTAAAGTGGCATTGATTGAAGCTGCACTTCCGGCTTGCCCATAGGTAGTATTGGGGTTAAGCCGCCAACTCTGACCTGGGGTTCGCTGCCACATTGCCCACAACCGATCCACATTGGAATGGAGTAGGAAAACGAACGGATCGTGAAAGGAGAAATGCGGGTGACTGATTGTGCCGCGAATGTACAAGCTGTGGATATAATTGTGGGCAGCTTGAAGCACGTTGTCAAATTGAGTGAACTGCTGATTTTGTGGAAGTCCGTCGCCAGCCGTAATAATATCATGGTCTGATGCCACCATCGGTAAACCGGGTGCAACATCCCTCCAGATAAATTGATGACCACCTCCTTCGGTGGTTTCAAAATCTTGGAAGGGAATGCCAGCGTCACCCCCACCATCGGCAGAAATTCGGTTGATCCCCTCGCTCCCATCATTTCCCATAAAACTGTGTGTAAACAGATTTAGGGTGCCTCCCGCACCGTCAGGTGTTGATCGCGGATCGGTCGTCCAATCCCAATAGTGGAGAGATAGTTGCGGATCTACTTTTCTTAGCAGTGCTTCCAGCCGATTGCAAAGCTCACGATGCCAAGCCAGAAACGCCGGACCTCCGTGAACATCCTGTCCGCCAGTATGTGCAGCTTTATGAACATCTTCCTGTTTATCCCAAAAAGTTTCTCCATCTGCATAACGCATATTCGGGTCGTTCTGGTCATCTAGTTTCCGAAAAGCAGCCACTAGTCGATTACGTTCTTCTTGTGTAATAGTAGCAATGTTTCTCCTAATTCCATCTCCAAGTGTCATGATGGTTACTCCTTTTACTTTGATAGTGCTGGCGCTATACCAGCATTGATATTTTTGTTTAGAAGAAATGATTTGTGCCGCAAATCTTTAAATCAGCTAAAAATCTGATTGTTTTCCGGAAATACTGTCTAAGCTCGCCTAGCTCAATCAGTTTAAAGCTTTTAAACTGGCTTTTTTAGCCTACTATTGACTGTCAGCTATTAAATTCACTAACAGCATGTACTGTTTCTAAAATCTCCACTACCTTGGCAGAACTATTATGGCGAATCACTAGTCTGCTCCTTATTTCATTCCAAAACATGAATTCAAACGTGAAGAAATCACACTTGCGAATATCGTGATTTACTCCCTCTGTCAGCGGTATTAGTACCATTGGAATAGAAAACGGGATTAAGCTTAAAAGTAAAAGTCTTGTCCTATCAGGATTTTATCAAGGACCATAGTAGCTAACTTTTCAATTCAGCAAATAGCCGGTAAACTCGAAAATAAGGGTCGATCAAGTTTAAAGACTTTTGTCTTGTTCATGTAATAGCGCTGATCCCGGTTTTGTGTTCTATTGATACCAATACCCCGAAAACTATTACAGTCAACTGCTCGCAGTAGCTTACATAACACTTTCTATGCTGGTGAGGTATGGCTAGACCTCAGACATAAAGCTTTTCAACTTTAATGATGTACCTCACCTGAACAAAAACTGCTACAATCCAGTTTCCAATTGCTAAAAACCCCTTATTACCTGCGGTGATATCCCAAAGGCATAAAGCGCTTTACACTGTCGCTTTTCGTAAACCGCTAACTTTAGAATGAAGTAGCCCTGCTCAAATATAGCGTAAAGATTGTTAAAAAACTGCTCACAGTACGCTATTTACCAATTGCACGACTTCCAGCCATTAAAGTATGTTTGAGATCCATCAGAGTCTTTGTTTTAGCGACCATCGAATCTACAATACCAGATACTAGCAATGCTTCTGCAGGCGTAGTCCAGCCTGGGCGATGAATTATCTGGAGTAATTCTTGCATCTCCCCGTCATTAGATAGCTGTTTTAAACTATGGCTGAGTTCGTTGATGCGCCCTTCGAGTTTAGTTACGTCATGTTTTTCCATGCTCTTTACCTCTCTATTTAAATCAACTTTTATACTCTCCAGTATCGCAATTTACAACAATATTATGACAGTACCCACGAGGGTACTTTTTAACATTGAAGCAAACTCATCCTGCGCTCACTCCGGTTAAAGTCGGTAGTATATCTCTCAAAAATCGCATCGTCGTTGCACCCCTATCACGAGTCAGTACATGCGAGATGGAATTCCGACTAAGCAGATGGCTCAGTACTATGCGACCTATGCTTATTGGAGGTTAGCGATAGATTTACTGGCAAACTTGAAAACTACTTTAGAATTAAATCAGAATTTAGACACCGAGGATAGAGATTAGGACTTACGCATTGACAAGAAAATCAGTCTATGTACTCAAGCCGCACAAGCAGCACTCAAGTTATCCAATTAATCAAACCATTGATGAGAAAGACAACAGGTGCCATGACTAGCATGAAGCGGAGCAACAGCATACTAACGCCATTTACCCCTTTGTCAAAGCTGGTCATTGTTTTGTGACCGACAACGGTTTTGGCAATTGCTCCTAAATAGGTATTCCCGCCTGTTTCTACCACTACCGCCATCCCCGTACCGCTGACAATTGTCGTGCCCATAAAACACAGATTTGTCAGTTCCAGGGGATTTTTGAGCGCAGCTTCACCGTCAAGCAAGATAGCATGTTTCTCAATGGGAAGCGACTCTCCGGTCAGAGTTCCTTGGCTAACAAACAGATCTTTCGCGGAAATTAGCCTTACATCAGCTGGGATCATATCTCCGGCTGAAAGATGCACTACATCTCCCGGTACTAAGAACTTAATCGCAATTTCCTGCTGCTCCGCCTCGTCATGTAGATGCTGCAAATCTGATGGTGAAACTGTCTGATGGAGATCGCTACGTTTAACCGTGGCGGTTGTCGTCACCATTTCTTTAAGTTTTTCCGCAGCCAGACTGGAGCGAAACTCTTGAGAAAAACGCAGGAGTACGCTGAAAACGACCATGGTAAAAATAATTGCGGCAGATCTAGCATCGCCTGTCGTTAAGCTGAGGAGCGCCAGAAAGATCAATAGAATTGCTAACGGATGTAAAATGTTTTCAGCAGTTGAACGTACCACTTAGGTGGTTTTTCGCGGGCAATTTCATTGAGTCCATATTTTTATAACCGACGATGGGACTGCTCCGTGCTTAAACCGGATGAGGAGGTCTGAAGCGATCGCAGCACTGAAGCCACATCAAGCTGTGCAATATCTATTAGCTTTGCCGAGAAATCTACGGAGACACCTGGAGATGCTTTAGACTTTCTTTTTGACCGGAATATCCAGCCGAGAGATTTTGCCAAAACATGCCTCCAAACATTTGTGATTTCAACATATTGAGGTTAAAAAACAAATATGAGGAACTTGTGAGCAACAAAGACAGCAGTATCAACAAGTATGTTAGGATTTGCAGTCTACTATCTAGCTAATGTATAGAATTTAACAATTGCCCGTAGTTTAAGCTGGCTCTAATACTTCTCGCTGTCTCACAAGTTCCTCAAATTATTTCTCTATAACTATAAATTTGAAGCTAGATACGAGAAAAATATGCACTCTAAATGGAACAAAATCAACAAATTTATTGTGGCTTTACTGTCAGCTTTACTGTTGCTCCTACTCTGGGGAACAGCTGTGGCGCAACAAAACAGCATTAAAAATACAGATCTTGTCAAGTTTGGCAGTGATATCACAGTTACAGAGAGTCAAGTTGTGAAAAATGCCACAGCAACAAGTTTGAGAGGTTACCGATGTTTATATCTAGTTTAGAGAAAAATCAAGATCCAGTTGGCGATCTATCAGATCCTCAGGTTTTGCTGAACAATCTGCAACAATTGCGCTCCTTGGTGATTGCAGAAGGACAGGAGATTTTTAACCAATGGCGATCGCGTATCCAGCGCTCGGCTTTTCTCAAAAGTAGTCTTAATCTTGCATACTACCTAGCAATCCGGCGATATGACTTGCGCCCATTGCAAACAGCTTTAATGCCTTGGGGTTTGTCCTCTCTCGGGCGGATAGAAGCCCGAGTATTGCCTAACTTAGATGCCGTGATTGCAACTTTGGGAGCAATTTGTCATGCATATCCCGATTCTTTACCTTGCCATCCTCCATTAGAGGCATTTTTTGAAGGCGATCGCCTGCTGCAAGAACATACCAAAGATCTTCTTGGTAACACACTCACCAACCGCAAAGTGAGAATTATGGTGACATTACCAACTGTTGCAGCTAGTAATTACGAATTTGTCAGGGATTTGGTGCAGCGAGGAACCAACTGCATGCGGATTAACTGTGCCCATGACACTGTTGCCGAGTGGTCAGCCATAATTGACCATGTGCGTTTGGCAGAGTTAGAAACTGGACATTCCTGCAAAGTATTGATGGATTTAGGTGGACCAAAACCCAGGCTCGGAATGGTTATCGCCCCTGATGCTAAACAGCGCATATTTCGAGATGATTACTTACGCTTAACCCGCGAGTTACCTGAAAATAAGTCTACTTGTTTTCAGGCAAACTGCACGCTGCCAGAAATACTTGATCGATTAGAGGTTGATGCAACAGTTTGGATTGACGATGGTCATATTGGTGCGCTGGTTGAGTCGGTGACAGATGAAGGGGTGCTGTTGCGAATTACATATGCTGACTCGAAGGGAAGCAAATTACTCCCTGATAAAGGTCTCAACTTTCCCGATACTGACTTACGCCTCAGTCCACTAACAGACAAGGATCTTCAAGATTTGGATTTTGTGGCAACTCATGCTGATATTGTGGGATATTCTTTCGTTCAAGAAAGCGCAGATATTGAGTTGCTGCAGAGAGAGTTACAAGTTAGGCTGCCTCAAAATTTAGCCATCCCTGCCATTGTGGCTAAGATTGAAACACCCCAAGCTGTTCGCAATCTTCCAGAATTGATTGTACAAGCAGCAGGCAAACAACCATTTGGGATTATGATTGCCAGAGGAGATTTAGCGATCGAGATTGGCTACCAACGTCTGGCTGAAATCCAAGAAGAAATTCTCTGGCTGTGTGAGGCTGCCCATATTCCGGTGATTTGGGCAACTCAGGTTCTGGAAAATCTTGTGAAAAAAGGGATTCCTTCGCGGGCAGAAATGACTGATGCGGCAATGGGGGAGCGGGCTGAATGTGTGATGTTAAATAAAGGACCGTTTATTGCTGAGGCAGTCACAATACTAGATGATGTCCTGAGCAGGATGCAGACACACCAAGTTAAAAAAACTTCTCAGTTGCGAGCTTTACGTTCCTGGTGACATATCCTACACCGTACCTTACTATGTCGGTGTAGGAGATGTTACTAATTCTTCACCTTGCAACGAGAGAAGGGGGTGCTGCAATTTTCCGCCACACCGATTGCCCGGAAATTAGTTCAGCTACATCCATACCATTACCAATTACACCAGGTACGCTCGGATATCCAGCACTTGCACCCACAAAAAACAGGTTTGGCAATTCAGTTGCATACCCCAAGCGATTTAAGCCCACCTGTTTGGGTACTAATTTGGCACCGTAAATGTTACCTTGCGGTTGTCCCAGATAAAATTCGCTTGTGGTTGGTGTGCCATAAACTTTCATGCGTGTATAGCTGTCAACATCAGGAATCAAGTCTCGCACACTGGTCATCATCTGCTGATAAACTAAGCGCTTTTTCGCTTTATAGGCTTTTGGATCAGTTGCGTGGAGGTGTGCGAAAGCCTCGTATGGACAGACGCTAGCAATTTCCAGAACATGGTGTCCCGGAGGAGCCATTCCCGGTTCGCTGGATTTCATCGTTGGACAGGATAAGAAAATCCACGGATGGCTCATATCTCCTGTCAATTGTTTTTGATATTCTTGGTTTAAGTTGCCTGTAGGGTAGTACCAGATATTCCAATTACCAAGGCCGTATCGTTCAGGAACGAAGCGACTATCTAAACCCAGATAAATGTTGAAGGCACTAGCTGAGTATTCGTAGTTGGTTAAGCGTTGATACTCCTGTTGGCTCAAAGCTTGAGGATTATGCATCAACTGCACAGTTAATTTTGGGTCGAGGTCGCTAATGTAAGCAATTTTGGCTCTTATTTTTTTTCCATTCGCTGTCACGCCTGTGATTCGACCTTCTTCCACTGTCAGATGGTCAACAGCTGTTGAGTATTCAATAACACCACCACCATCTGTAATTGCTTCCACAATGGTGTTGACAAAGTTCCGGAAATGATGTTTAGGATAATAAGCGCCTTCCGAATAGTCCCAAACTAGAGCAGTATGAGTCAGCAAAGCAATTTCCGCAGGTGGCAATGCATAGTCGCCACTTTGTCCTGCTAGTATTGCTTGCAACTTAGGTGATAACCCAACACGATCGTATAAATCTTGCAACGTCCAATCCCGTCGCAAAAACAGGTGCCAATATTTTGGCAGCTTCAACCAGTCGTACCACTTCTGATCGAACCAGCGTACTTCCCGCACTAGCTTGTGCGTTTCTTGATGCACCTGCTTAATCTCATCACAGTAGCGGTTAATCGCATCAGTTTCTTCGGGAAAGGTTGAAAGCAAACGCGATCGCAAGTTTTCCCATTCTAGAGGAATCTTAAAATCTGCCTCTGGTGTAATCACCCGATCTATACAATCTGGATCGAGGCTGTTAAAAGAAACATTCCGCTCTATGTAGTTCAGAAATTGGGCGATTGTATGACCGGGACCACATTGGGAGATATAATGTACGTCTGCACAAAAACTATATTCACCATAATCAAAGGTGTGGCAACATCCACCAGGCAAATAGTGTTTCTCTAGAACCAAAACTCGATTACCTTGCTGGGTTAAGCAGGCTGCGGTTGCAAGTCCACCTAGTCCAGCTCCTAGAATCACATAATCAAAGTCCATACTCGCCTCAAACTTTTGTTTCTTGCTTTTCCCTAACTGTGAAAGCATTTCCCGGAATCCGACCCTGTAAAGCTAAAACTGAACAAGTAGCATGATGCAGCACATAATTGCTGACGCTACCCAATAAAAACTCTTTTATTCCCCTCAGACCCCGACGACCCATCACAATCAAGTCAGCTTCCCAACTCTGAGATCCCTCACAAATCATCGGACCAGGCTCACCTACCCTCTGAGTAAATTCAACGGTCACACCAGCTGCTTGCGCCTGATTGCTGAGCGATTGTAGGAAATTAATTCCTTCTTCCTTTAATTCTTCCCACCTTTTGGTGTATGCATTCGTAGCTTCGCTGTAGAAACTTGGGTAAGCCGCAGCTGTTAGCGGATTAAGATATTGCTGTTCGTAAGAACAAAGAACATATAGCAACATCAGACGAGCATTAGTTGCTTTTGCCAAAGCTAGGGCTTCTGTAAAAACATATTGACCCATTTCCGAGTCTTCCACAGCCACCAAAATCTTGTTAAACATACTTATTACTCCTTCATCGCCACCCGTTGCGAGGTGACTAATTTCTAGTTCTGTCAAACCTCTACCCCAGAGAACCACAGCCAGCTTGCCTGCTGTTAAGTTCCATACTTATAGTTATAGGGATAGAATTTGAGGAACTTGTGAGGAAGTAGTTGTCTTTTACCTATTAGTTGACCACAGGAGAATTATTTTATACTTATAAAATCTCTACAATAAGTGATTTTTTTCCTCGTTCGATTCTTTACATTTACTCTTTGTAAAAATTGTTATTATGGTAGTCAGAACAATTCATAGCTTCTGGAGTTAAGACAATAGAAGGATGTAAGGCACACTGGAGGTAAGAGTTGTAGGAAAAAAACTTACACTTCCTGCAAGGTAGTTTATTCGCTTGCGAAATATTCATAAGTGTATTCCGCGTAACTTTCATCATATTTGACAGTAGAGAAAATGCAATTACTAATCCGAGTGCAGTGCCAAAGGTAATATAAAGAATTGTTGGATCTGGTAGATTAGTTGTATCTATTTTGACGTGCCCATCCGCTTTCTCTCGGATAATTATCTGATTTAAATTAATTTTTGCCTGCGTATTGATTATAAAAATTTCGTCGCTGTACATATTATTTACCTATCCATGAAAGTACCTGTAAAATACTTTTTATTTGTCTCAATTATGACGGGTACATCTTCCTTTAGTAATCGAGTGACCCTAACACAACTACTTTGATGCTAAGAAAACAATATGAGAATTTTGTGAAGATAAATGTTAGGTCATTCACTCAAGCACAGCGGTTTCCATCAGTGCTTCTCACAAGCGTACTTCTGCACTCTCCTTTCTCATCGGCTGTTACAACGCTGGTTGATACTGGCTCAAAAATATTAAATTTAATTAAGTAAAACATGATTTTTACTCACAAGTTTCTCACAATTAGCCACTATTGTGAGCACATAAGTTGTGATTCGGTTTCTAAGCATCTGTAAACTAACGCTCAACAGACCGCAGTCTAAAAAATACAGTTTTAAGAGGTATTTATGAATAATAAGTCAGTTTGGAATGTTGAAGAGCAAGTAGTTTCAGTTCAGCTAGATTCTGTTAGGCTAAGAGGAGAACTGGTAATTCCCGGAAATGCCTCAGGACTTGTTGTGATGACGAGTAACACTGGCAGCAGTCGATACAGTCCTCGCAATCACTATCTTGCTCATATGCTGCGTCAAGCGGGATTAGCAACAATATTAATTGACTTGCTGACAAAAGAAGAAGAAGTGCTCGATATGCGAACCCAACATTTCCGCTGTGACACTCAATTCCTCGCTGCACGATTGGTTGGGGCGACGGACTGGCTAGTTGAAAATCCAATTACCCGTCATTTTAAGGTAGGCTACTTTGGAGATGGTGCGGGTAGTGACGCTGCATTAATTGCAGCAGCAGAACGTCCTTCTTATGTTGGGGCGATTGTATCGCGTGGTGGGCTAGTGTCGGCTGACGAGGTGAGGAATTCATATGTGCAAGCCCCCACGCTTCTAATAGTTGGTGGAAATGACCTCCCAGTAATTGCCATGAATGAGGATGTACTGGCACAAATTCCTACCGAGAATAAGCAGCTTGAGATTATTCCTCGAGCAACTCACCAGTTTGAAGAGCCTGGTACAACGGATGAAGTAGCACGGCTGGCGAGTTTGTGGTTCAATCACTACCTCTCTTCTCCACAATCAAAAAAAATGCGTGTACATGCTGTACATAATGTATAAATGACCCATACTATACTTATTTAGGTACAGCCACACAAACTGACAGGGACGGCTATGCCAGACCACTTGCCATACACCGATTGTCAAATAATCAACATTAAAGTATTTATAAGCGGTTGGATTTGGGAGTGATCGAACAAAGAAAGCTTAGTAATAAGGAGTGAAAGAGGTCTAATAAGCTGATTGGGGCGGACTGAGAAAAGATGTCGTTTTAGATACTCTTGCTTACGGCTATTTTAACGCACCGGATGCTCTTCAGTCTGTACTACCACTGTAAAATGCTGTATGAGAAATTAAGCTAAATTTTGAATATAGCCCTCTTCTGAGGAGCGATGGAGGAAGTCAGTAATTATTGGGGTAAAATGGGGGTAAAGAGTTTTTGTAAAGCGTGAAAATATTGAAAAATGGGGATTGTGGGAGGACTGAAAATCCTCGTGTCACCTGTTCAAGTCCGGTTCTTGGCATACTCCACAAAACCCTGCGAAGCAAGCCTTCGGGGGATTTTATATTTCACCCAAAAATCCATTTCAGCAATTCGAGATGGTTAAAATCTGGTGCTGAAAAAAATCCCAATGTTTGATTTCGGTACAAAACTTAACAATTAAATAAAGTTTTAATCACATACGTCACAAGCGCATCGTTCAAAACACATAAAGGCTGAAACTCGATATACATCAGGTTTTCAGAGGATAATTTCTCGCTCTTTAACCTCCAATTTATCATGTCTTGAATATTGAAGCTGCTTTCATTGTGATGAAATTAGAGTTCATCACTTCGATTTTGTATAACTTCAGCCAAGCAGCGAAATTTTTACAAGTAAAAAGTTATAGCATTGATGTATATCAATCAAAATTTAAGTTCCTCATTTTAAAACCACGGATTTTATTTCATGGTTAAGCGCTCGCTGCAATCATCATCCACAGGAAGTGAAGAAGCACGACTTGCGTTTGCACTTCTGGGGTGGACTCAGGAAAATCTCGCTCATTCTTTAAATTTGATAGATTAGCTTCACCTACCCCATCGAAGACGAACCTTTTCACATCGGGAGTGGATACAAGGATCTGTAATTTTTGCCGAGGATTGTATCCTTTACTGGGTCGGATGTACAAAGTACTGTTTTTAACTTCTGTAGTAATTAATGGGATGATGTTATCGTCACCAGTAATTTCCAGACTCTCC